>JAAYOJ010000190.1 GCA_012520405.1 Peptococcaceae bacterium | reverse complement strand
GCCACCTTGGAAACCGTTCTATCCCTAACTAAACCCTTTTCCGCCTTTTTCTCCAAAATCTTAACAATTTCGGCCTGCTGAGCCGCAGTTAAGGAAGTAGAGAGGGCAAATTTGTTGATAAAAACCTGGGCGGCCTGGTCCACTGTGCGCACAACATCCTTTTCAAGATCAAAATAAACAATCTCGGGATACAATTTGTGCAACCAAAGCGTATTCAAGCTGCAGTAAAGCTCCCGGTGCCCGAATTCGTCAGGAGTATCTTGCTCGAGAACAATCCTTTTCATCTCTTCGGCTATTGGATCCTGGCGTTTAACGAAATGACAGATTAAACAATACTCATGGCTGGCCGCTATCATTTTTTCCAGATTTTCTCTGCTACTGAACGCGGGGGACATAATCCCCGTCACCAGGCTGAACTTTTTGTTCCATTGTAATTCCGTTATGTCCGCAGTTTCCCAGTCCAGCTGCTTGAACTCAGTATTGGCCAAAGCTTCGGCAGCGACATTTTCCCTAGCATAGGCCAACATTTTTGCTGAAATATCTACTCCGGTCACATATTTAGCTGTGCGGGCGAATTCCCGGGCAAATTTTCCCGGACCGCAGCCGATATCCAATACTGTGCTTTCTTCGTGCAGCATGTTTTTTTCCAACAGTAAAGCGACAATTTTTTCCCTGCGCTCATCAGTACCGAAATTATTGAATTCATCAGCCCTATTATCCCACAGAGATTTATTCCCCTCCTGTCGGCCTTTTCCGGTTTGATCTTTCTTGGCCCATAAACCATCAAAATACCGAATGATGCTATTAAGGTTGTTATCTATACCGCTATCCACAAAAATCACCTCATTTGCAGTCATGTTTTCCACCCTTCGGCGGGAGCATTATATTATTATGAGCTTACTCTATAGCTAGGCTCGTTTAACGATCATAGATTCTCCAATCCGTTTAATACTTCTGCTTCAATCTCTTCCCCCGCCTGATACTCAGTGACTCCGAAAGGAGCAATCAATAAGGCATCGGCCTCCAGCAGCAATTGGGGAAGGCTTTTTTCATTTCTTAATGGCCTGGCCAGATAACCGTCATCTTGTTTTTCCAAGGCCAGCCTGAAATAATATTCAAAATCCGGTGTTTTCTTGAGTGGCTTTGTCAGCCGCGCTTTGATTTTAGGCCGCACGGGGACAGGTACTCCGTAATAATGGTGGACCAACCCCTTAACGCACCAATCCATGGCAACGAAAGCGGCAATGGTCGGTCCCGGCAGATTGATAACCGGCTTGCCGTCAATAACAGCAATGGCCACTGGTTTTCCGGGAGCTGTTTTAATTCCGTGGCGGAAAAAAGATGCTTTTTTTTGCAGGAGGTGGGCGTTAAAATCCTCTGCCCCTTTGGAAGAGCCGCCGTTAATTAATACCATATCCCCAGCGGCCAGGGCCATATCTAAGGTCTGTTCCAATTGAGCGGGATTGTCTTTGATAATGGGATAGCAAACAGCTTCCGCCCCCCACTGCTGTAGAAGTGAAGAAATCATGAGCCCATTAGCCTCAATATTTTGTCCCCGCTCCGGTATTACCCCGGCGGCCACAAGTTCGTTTCCGGTTGGGATATAAATCACCTTTGGTTTCTTTACCACTTCCACCTGATAAATTCCGCCCAATAATAAAACAGCCAGGTGTACCGGCGTGAGACGTACGTGACTTTTTATCAACAGGTCTCCTTCTTTAACCACGCTGCCTTCGGGCCGGATCCCGCTTCCAGGGGTAAACGAAAAAGTTTCGACAAAGCGTAATTTTCCTTCTTCATCAAAAGAAATGTTCTCCACGGCAATAACGGTATCATATTCGTCGGGAAAATCGTCTCCGGTATCGGCCTGAACATACTCTCTTCCTTTGATCCAATTGGTGGTATCCGGGATTCCGCCTGCGAAATCTGAGGAGCGGACTGCGATACCGTCCATTCTGGATGTGCGGCAAACGGGCATAGTATTTCTGGAGTAAACATCCCTGGCAGTTACCCGTCCCAAGGCTTGGCTGACAGGGATAAGCTCCGTGCCGGTTTGAAGCGGCCAGTGCTCAATCATTAACTCCAATGCTTCTTTTCTGGTAACAGCTAGATCCGGATTGAAATTCATCGTAAAAAACCTCCTCGGTTAACTACTTCTTGCGAAAGCCAAAAGAGCAGTCGGTCAAAATTTTTTGGATTTTTTTTAAAAAAATATCATTTTGATCTGACACCTATTCTCCCCCTTCAGAAAGTATTTTTCGTTTATCTTACACTAGCCGTTCTTTCCGCAAGTAAGTCTTGGGACAATGGACCTATGGTTAAATTGGTCTCTGGATTTTTAAACCAAGGGACCCTGTTTTTTTTTCAATTTTACCCTTAATGATATTTTCACCCTGAAAAAACCGGCTACAAAGAGTGAGCAAGGCTTATCAAATACTATCTGGAAGTAATATTACCAAGTAATATATCACCTGTTATGGGTTTACGCAAACCTGCAGGCTTAGTC
>JAAYOJ010000205.1 GCA_012520405.1 Peptococcaceae bacterium | reverse complement strand
TAACATCCACAGCAGAGAAGAGCTTCTCGATGCTCAGAAGAATCCTGAGAAGCACAAAAACCTGCTGGTCAGGGTCGGCGGTTACAGCGCTTACTTTATCGATTTGCCGCCTGAGCTCCAGACTGAAATAGTCAACCGTACCATGCACGAAATATTGTAGAAGGCACGAGATAGGTAGAATCGGCAAGAAAAAATTTAGTTTGCTCCCCTTCTAATATATAGATCCCCAAACCATAGGAAGACAGGCTCGAGAAAATGCTGTCGGCATAAATAATTGCCGGCGGCATTTTCCATTTTGCTTAGTTTGATTATTCCAACGGGAACAATAGTACATAGAATTTTAGCATTGTATTTTAGCCTGTAATTTTGCTAATATTAATGTTGTCGGAATCATAACAAGGAACTTGGAATGATAATTCATGAATTACAGCCACCAACAAGCCCCCCAACAAGAACGTTTGCAGAAGGTAATAGCCCGCTTAGGTATTGCCTCTCGTCGGCATGCTGAAGAACTCATAAGTGAGGGGCTGGTCAAAGTTAATGGCCGGGTGGTTACGGCGCTCGGTACGAAAGTGTCACCGCAGGATAAGATTGAAGTCTTAGACCGAAACCAGAAAAAGGTAGTGCGAAGAGATTCAGTAGGGGAACAGGTAAAATATATCTATTATCTTCTTCATAAACCGGAGGGGGTTATAACCAGTGTTTATGACCCTCAGCATCGCAAAACAGTTATCGATCTTATCCGGCAAGATGTAAAGCAAAGAGTTTATCCTGTTGGCAGGCTGGACTACGATACTTCAGGACTTCTTCTTTTGACTAATGACGGGGATTTGACTTACAGGCTGACTCATCCCCGGTTTGAGGTTAAAAAGACTTACAAGGCTTGGGTAAAAGGAAGGATTTCAGCAGAGGCCATTAAAACTCTGCAAGAAGGAGTCAAGCTTCAGGATGGAATTACAGCCCCTGCAAAAATAATAAAAGTCCAACAAGCTAATAGAGGAAATAGTTTATCTGTTGTAGAAATATCCATTCATGAAGGGAAAAACAGACAAGTGAGAAGAATGTTTGAAGCGGTAGGTTATCCGCTCGTAGGTCTGCAAAGGATAGCATTTGGGCCTCTCAAATTGAACAATCTAAAACCGGGCGAATTCCGGCCGCTTAAAGTGCAGGAAGTTGCTCGCTTGCGAAAAGAAGTAGGGCTAAATACTACTGAATACTGAATGGGGAGAATAAACTTTGCTTAAAGTTAGGGTCAACAACGAATTAATTAACGGTAAACTTAGATTTAAAGTGAGGCTGGATTTCCGAGCTGAGGAAAAAAGTGGGCGTTTTCTTTTTGGCGGCAAATCGAGTGAGGCTATGGCTGAGGCAGTTCGTGAACAGCAGGCGAGCCTTTTAAAAAATGTGCCTATCCAAGGTATAACTTTTGAAGAATTTGATACCAGCATGGATATTTATCTTGTTAATGAAGGTGATCAGCGCCGGAAAAAAGAAGTCGCTTACGCACCGTTAATAGTAACTTTTGTGGCCGATAATATAGAAGATGTATTTCCTCTCATCTTCCGACCGGAATTCAAAAAGATAGAAGTCCTCGGTCCGGAAAACATTAATATTGATGGTCTGGAATTAGAAAGAATGCTCTACTCTATTTTTAGAAAATATCGTGAGCAGATGGCCAGACTGGATGATTTTGCATAAAGCAGGTACTAATATGTCTAATAGAGTAATTGTTATTGGCGGAGGGGCTGCGGGTTTAATGGCTGCGGGGCAAGCCGCGGCTGCCGGAGCAGAAGTAGTTTTAATTGAAAAAATGCCAAGATTGGGCAGTAAAATTGCTATTTCGGGCAAAGGTAGGTGTAACCTTACCAATGCCGGAGATATTTCTGATTTTATAAAGTATTATCCGGGTAACGGGAAATTTCTCTATGCTTCTTTAAAGCAATTTGACAACCAGGCGTTGATAGATTTTTTTGAAAGTCTGGGGGTTAAAACCAAAATCGAGCGGGGTAGCAGGGTGTTCCCGGAATCGGATGAGGCGGAAGCGGTAATTAATGCTTTACAAAGATTTCTCTCTAGGCATAAGGTTAAAGTAATTCTAGGTCATACCGTAAAAGAACTACTTTTAACCGATGGACCCAAGGTAACGGGGGTTAAATTTATTTCAACTAAAAATAATAGCCCGGAGAAGCAAAATGATATTTCTCAGCAGGAAATTTGCTCTGCCAGGGCAGTAATTGTCGCTACCGGGGGTGCTTCCTATCCAGGTACAGGTTCAACCGGTGATGGCTATGTATGGGCTGAAAAAACCGGCCATAAGGTTGTTAGGCCTCTTCCGGCCCTTGTTCCTCTACGTACCTCGGAACAATGGCCTAGGGAACTGCAAGGGCTTACTCTGAAAAATGTTGAAGTATCCATTTGGGTTGACGGGGTGAAAAAAGATAAACAGTTTGGAGAAATGCTGTTTACCCATTTCGGAATATCCGGTCCGGTTATTCTTACTCTTAGCCGGATTGCCTCCCATGCTTTGGCTGAAAATAAAAAGGTGGAAGTTAGAATTAATCTAAAACCGGCTTTAACTCCTGAACAGTTAGATCTTCGGCTGCTAAGGGATTTTAGCAAATTTCGCAATAAACAATTCAAGAATTCATTAGATGAGCTTTTACCCAGAAAAATTATCCCGGTGATTGTCAGCTTATCGGAAATTCAGTCGGATAAAATGGCCAATGAGATTAATAAAAAAGAACGGAAGAAGCTTGGCGCTTTGTTGCAGGACTTAAAGCTTAACGTTACCGCTACCTTGGGGATGGCTACGGCTATTGTTACTTCCGGCGGTGTGGACATTAAAAAGATAAACCCTGCCACTATGGAATCCCGGCTGGTTAAGGGTCTTTTCTGGGCAGGGGAGGTTATTGATATTGACGGCATCACCGGAGGTTATAACCTTCAGGCAGCCTTTTCCACCGGTTATAAGGCGGGACGAGCTGCAGCAAGTGCCGTAGCAGATAATAATTGAAGTACGGAATGACTAATAAATGTGGCGCATAGATATTACTGAGGTGAATCACTATGCGCCACCAAAATTCTGGGTACCGTTCTTCTTTGCTGAAAAAAATAGAAAAAGTAATTATTCGCGTTGCTATTGCCTGCACGGTCTTACTGGCTTTGTTTCAGCTTAGATTTATTACCGATCCAGTTGAATTTTATCTTAAGATAGCCGGAGATATTGATACTCCCGCTTTTAAGTACAGTCAGTATGTTGAAGAAGATAAAACGGTTACTCTCTACTTTAACACAAATCCCGTATCTCCCGTTTTGGTCAAGCAGAACGGTGAGATTTTGGGAGTAATAGGGCAGGGTTTAGAAATAAAAGTAAAACAGGGGACAGTAGATTTAGATGCCTCCGGTATCGCCTATCCTGTAACTGTAGATATTATTTATAATGAAAAAAAACATAGCCTTAATCTACATGGCAATATTAAAAGCTTTACCTTAGAAGTAAAGTCCTCTTCCACCTTATAGTTTTGATTATAGGCTTTAACCTTGGCCTTGATGGTGTTTTTTATTATAATAATATCGTTAGATAAAAAAACGAAAAGACAAGCCTTACGGCATTTTGGAGGAAATATGACGACTGACAGTAAAGCCATAGCTCTGGCTGCTTTAAGAATGGCAATGAGCGAAAGCAGGGGAGAAGAGGGCGAACTGAAACAAAAATTCGCTACCGACGGTATCCGATGCGTGGCCGTGGATTACGGTGGTGATTACCTGGGGTCGATTAAAAAAATAATCGAACGGGCTATTGTGGCCTCTAAACGAGAGGGCGTAATTCAGGAGACTCATGGCGATGAAGGAGCGGTTGCCGGGGCAACAAGAGAAGCTTTAAACCAGGTTATGGGCAAAGCTTTAGGTCTTAATATCGGCGGCAAAATCGGTATTGCTCGCAGAGGAGAACATCTTAGTGTCGCTGTTTTCTTTGGGGTCGGCTTGCTTCATTTGGATGAGGTTGCTGTTGGACTTGGACATAGAGTAGCTCCCAAAAACTAAAATGGGGATAAGGGGACAAGGGGACGGTTTTGGTCCCATTTTATGAGGGACTAAAACCATCCCCTTGTTCTACTCTTGTCTTTTTTTCCTTAGACCTCTGGTTCATCGGAAGGAATAAAATCATTATAGTCCATGTTTCCTTTCATATTACGCCAGCGATGAGATAAATTTTTACCATATTTTTTGTAAGAAATTCCGAGCAGAAATCCTCCTATCATGGCAGAACCTATTTTTAACCAGCTATGATTTGATTTTTTCGCAAACACAGAACTCAACCCCCTTGTATGTCGAATAAAAAGTTTATTATTTGTCCGTTATATTTCTCGAGTTTATTATGGTATGGACAGGTAAAAAATAAACAAGAATAATTTTACAGATGAGGATGAATTATGACCGAAGAGGAAACTGTGCAAATTACGACGGCTGATCAAAAACCAAAATTGGATAAAATGGTCTTATTAAGGTTTATTATAGGCATAGTAGCTTATAACATCTTGATGATCTTTTTTATTAACAACCTTATATTTCATAACATTGCTGAACCAAGAGCTGCTTATTATATTTCAATTTCAATTTCCAATCTTTTATTTTTTGCTTTGATCTTGATTATAAAGACCGATAAGTCTCTGAGTTGGGGAGATATGGGCTTAAAGCAGGTTAAGATTGCTGCCGGGCTTAAAGATATGCTTAAAACATGGTTTCTGGCCTGGCTTGTCAGTCTTTTTTATATGTTTTTTGTTATCGATTCCGGCATTACCGTGCCGGAAAACAAACTGCTCATAATACTGCAAAACCCCTCTCTGATAATGCTAATCTTAAACATTATACTAATCGCTGTTGTTGCCCCTTTCGTGGAAGAAACTCTGTTCCGCGGACTACTACTGGGCAGCTTAAGAACATACTGTGGTCCTTGGACGGCCATAGTTATCAGTGCAGCTATTTTTTCAGCTTTGCATCTGGAATTATTGGGCTTTGTCCCCAGATTGATATTGGGTATAGCATTAGGCTACCTTTATGTAAAGCATAATTCCATTCTTCCTTCCATAGCTTTGCATGCCTTTAATAATCTCTTGGCTGTTCTGGTGATTACCTTTCTAGCTTAACTTTTAGGTGTAAGGGACAGGTTAGCTGTGGTATAATCTTAGGCGGGTTACTAAATATTAATAGATATATTAATATTTAGTAGCCGATTATTATGAATTATTAACCAAGACATTTCTTGAAAAAAGGTCGAGGTTAGATAATCGGATAGAAGGTAGGAGTTTTTGGAGAATAATAAAGCAAAAAAAACTTTACATATTGCAATTGATGGTCCGGCGGGGGCCGGTAAGAGTTCAGTAGCCCGGGAAATTGCCACTAGATTAGGTATTGCTTATTTGGATACCGGTGCCATGTACCGGGTGGTGGCCTATAAAGCTCTTTCTCACGGGCTTTCAATCAAGGATGAAGAGCAAGTAACAGCCTTGGCCGGTAAAATTAAGATTACTTTTGGGTGCGGAGAAAACCCTGCGGTTTATTGTGACGGCAAAGATGTGACTACTGAAATACGCAGTCCGGAGGTGGGTCGGGCCGTATCGTTTATTGCTTCCTATCCCGGTGTTAGAGAATGCTTAGTAAACCTGCAGCGTCAAGAAGCGGCTAAGGGTAGTGTCGTTATGGATGGCCGGGATATAGGTACTTATGTGTTACCCCAGGCTGAAGTAAAAATTTTTTTAACAGCTTCTCCCGCTGAACGGGCCCAAAGAAGGCACCAGGAAAATATTATGGCCGGTAAAGAATCCAACTATGAAGAGGTTTTAGCTGACATCAAGAAACGAGATCTTATGGATACGGAGCGCAAACATGCTCCGTTAAAACCGGCTCCCGATGCCATAATTCTAGATACAACAGATTTAAGCCAACAAGAAGTTGTAGAAACTATTATAAAAATTGTGAGGGAGGCGTAAGGTGGGTTTTTATTCCTTTGCTAAGAATATTTGTTCATCTATATTAAGAATAAAGGGCTATAAAGTTCAGGGCTTGGAGAATGTTCCGTCGGAAGGACCGCTCATAGTGGCCTGCAATCATCTAAGCCTTTGGGATCCTGTAATTGTCGGCTGTGCTCTACCCCGACCGATAATCTATATGGCCAAATCAGAATTGTTTGATATTCCCTTTGTGGGAATAATAATTAAAGCTTTGCATGCCTTTCCGGTCAGGAGGGGACAGAGTGATTTAGCCGCTATTAAAAAAGCGTTGACAGTCTTAAAAAATAATGCTGTTCTCGGTATATTTCCGGAAGGAACAAGATCCGAAACCGGAGAGCTACAAGAAGCAATGACAGGAGTAGTGCTCATTGCGGAAAAAAGCAGAGCACCTGTTTTGCCGGTAAAAATCTACGGTTCTCGCGGACTGCTTAAGCAAAAAAGGGGTGCGATGGGAGTGGTTATCGGTAAACCTATATATATTGACAAGATCACTCTTCCTCCTGATATCTCAGATCGTCGCTCCTGGATAGCAAAAAAAATCATGAAGGCAGTCGATGAAATATAACCGGCTTCTTGGCAAATAAGAAGGAATTTTCTAATTCTCGACGAAATTATTGATAAGCTAAAAAAGGAGGGCAGAAATTATTAAGAGGATTTTAAAAGCGAAAAAAGCAGGTTTTTGTTTTGGAGTTAAAAGAGCCATAGACATGGCCGAAAAAGCAGTCGTCAATGGTAAAACAAAATCGCTTGGATCCCTTATTCATAATCAGCAAGTAGTAGATTATTTGAAGTCCAAAGGAATCGAACCTGCAGATTCTCTTGAAGAAATTACGGATGGAGAGCAATTGGTTATTAGATCACATGGTGTACCTCCGGAAATCTACAGGGAATCACAAAAAAGAAATATTAAGCTAATTGATGCAACTTGTCCCTATGTGCAAAAAACACAAGGTTTGGCCGCAGCGTTATCAAAAGATAATTATGTTATTGTGGTAGGAGACAAGGATCATCCGGAAGTTAAAGGTATTCTTGGCTGGGCCGGCCAAGGTTCCAAAGCCATTAACACTTTAGATGAAGCGAAGGAATTGCCATACTTGCCCAGCATCGCTGTTTTAGCTCAAACTACCCAGCATCAGGGGACCTTTTCCTCGATTGTGGAAGAGTTAAAAAAGCATACGGATAACTTAATTGTCCATAATACTATATGTAAGGCAACAGAGGAGCGCCAAGCGGCAGCTCAGGCCTTGGCTGAAGAGGTTGACGTTATGATTGTGGCGGGGGGACGCAGTAGTTCCAACACCAGAAAACTTGCTGCTATCTGCAGTCAAATAACACCAACCTATTTAATAGAAACTGCGGCTGAAATACAAAAAATCTGGTTTAAAGATGCCAACTGTATCGGTCTTACTGCAGGGGCTTCCACACCGGATTGGATTATTGAGGAGGTTTATACCAAAATGTCGGAAATTCTAGAGAACGCAAATGAAGTTGTTGTAGAGGAAACATCCGAAGTAAAAAAAATGGATGAAACAAATATTATGGATAGTTTTGAAGATGAACTGCCTTCAATATATGGGGGAGCCATAGTTAAAGGTACTGTAGTAAAAATCACCGATGAGGAAGTGTTTTTAGATATCGGCTGGAAGTCGGAAGGAATTATTCCGCGGGAAGAACTTGATGCCACTAGTGTCTTAAACCTTGATGAGCCTGTGAAAATAGGTGATGAAATATCCGCTATGGTAACCCGGGTAGAGAACAAAGAAGGATATACTGTACTTTCGCGCAAAAAGGTTGCTGAGCAAGAAGCCAGGGAGCGTTTGGCCGAGCTGGCAGAGAGTAAAGAAGAGATTCAGGCCAAAGTAACCGGAGTTACCAAGGGAGGTCTTTTGGTAGAACTTGGCATGAGAGGTTTTATTCCTGCTTCCCAGATAGAAACAAGATATGTAGAAGACTTAAACAAGTATCTTGGCGAAACATTAAGGCTAAGGGTTATAGAATATGATCCGGGCCAAAAAAAGCTTATTCTTTCCCAAAAAGCTATCCTTATGGAAGAATTAGAAAAGAAACGGGAACAACTTTTGGAAAACCT
>JAAYOJ010000091.1 GCA_012520405.1 Peptococcaceae bacterium | reverse complement strand
TTTAGCCTACCTATGAGGAATTGAAACGATTCAACTGAGTAATAGCAAGCACTGGATTTTTACCGTTTTTAGCCTACCTATGAGGAATTGAAACTATTCTGGTATCACATTCAATAACTGGATAAAGAGGTTTTTAGCCTACCTATGAGGAATTGAAACAAAGATTGGCTGAGGCAATTGACGAAAAAGTGGAAACGTTTTTAGCTTACCTATGAGGAATTGAAACTTGATGGGTTCAACAGTAAATATAGAGTCAACGAGGATTTTAGATTAAAAATATCCATCAATGCTTTATTTAGCGGTTCTAGCGATAGTTCTGCCAATTACAGTTATTTTCGTGTCAATGGCCACTGAAAACCCTAACCCTTAACTAATTACGGTTAAGGGTTAGGATTTGCTCTGTGGGATTTTTACAGATAACTTTTCTTCTGCCTTTGAAGGTCAGTTTCTAAATTACTATTTGGAGAAAACAAATCACTATGTTAACATTTAATGGGTTAGAATTATGTTAAGCGGGTGATGGATTTTGGAAACCTTTGATTCTACAAAGAGAAGTTTATTCGAAATACTAAAGGATGTGCATAGTGGTAAAATACAATTACCCGATTTCCAAAGGGATTGGATCTGGGACGATAACCGTATTAAAGGGATTCTCGCCAGTATTGCTAAATCTTACCCTATTGGTGCTATAATGCTTCTTGAAACCGGAAATGAAAATGTAAGATTTAAGATAAAACCTGTAGAAGGTGTAAAACTCAACAATGATATAAAGCCTGATTTACTAATTCTTGACGGGCAGCAGCGAATTACTTCACTTTATCAAACAATTATCACCAATGAGATAGTTACCACTAGAAATGAGAAAAACTATGAAATCAAACGCTGGTATTATATTGATATGCTCAAAGCTATGGATGAAAGTTATGATCTTGAAGAGGCCATAATATCAGTAAATGAAAAGAAACAAATTACCGAAGATTTCGGGCGGCGCATTGTACTTGATTTGTCTAAAAAAGAATTTGAATTTGAAAATCTAATGTATCCGGTTTCTATGATTGATGATTATAGCGTCTGGAGACGGGAATTTTATGAATATTGGCAATACGATCGTGAAAAATCTATGTTTTGGGATAAGTTTGAGGATAGGATAGTCAATAGTTTCAATAAATATATGCTTCCGGTGATTATCATGAAGAAAGAAAATCCCAAGGAAGCAGTTTGTCAGGTTTTCGAAAAGGTTAATACCGGTGGAGTATCATTAAATGTTTTTGAATTATTAACAGCAACTTTTGCGGCTGATGAATTTGACTTAAAAACGGATTGGCAGAGGATAAAAGAAGAATTCAAAAATTATAAGTTACTTTCAAAAGTTAGCAGCACTGATATTATTCAAGCCATTACTCTGCTTGCTACTTATTTCAAAAAGTTAAAGCAAGCAGAGCAAAATATCCCGGATGAAGATTTGCCGGCTGTTAGCTGCAAACGAAAGGATATGCTTAATTTGTCCCTACAGGACTATAGAAAATATAGGGATTTGGTTGTGAAGGGCTTTATAAAAGCATCAAAAATACTTTTCGAAAACCATATTTTCACAGCCAGAGATTTACCCTATACCACCCAACTAATACCTATGTCAGCGATTTTGGCAGTTTTTGGTGATGAGATAGATAATATCGGTTATAAAAGGAAGTTGATGCAGTGGTTCTGGTGTGGCGTTTTCGGTGAACTTTATGGCTCAGCAAACGAAACTCGTTATGCCTTAGACTTGCCTCAGGTAGTGGATTGGATTGAAAACGATGGTCCTAAACCTAAAACAATTTATGACGCCAATTTTTCGCCTTCCCGGTTGCATACTCTAAGAACTAGAAACAGTGCCGCTTATAAAGGGATTTATGCTTTACTTATGGATGATGAGACCAGGGATTGGCTTTCAGCTACAAAAATCGATCTTAGTACTTATTTTTCTGAGTCCATCGATATTCATCATATTTTCCCTGTGGCTTGGTGCGAAAAGAATAATATTAAAAAAGAAGAATATAACTGTATAATTAATAAAACACCTCTGTCAAGCCGTACTAACCGTATAGTTAGCGGTGAGGCTCCAAGCAAATATTTAAAGAGGATACAAAAACATGCCGGGGTAAGTGATGAGGAGTTTCATAATATCTTAAAGTCTCACGTGCTTTCACCTGAATTCCTGTATGCTGATGATTTTGAAAAATTTTTTAGTGATCGAAAGGAACAAATATTACAAAGAATAGAAAAAGCTATGAATAAACATATTCCCAGGGAGGAGATACAAGCTGAAGAAGGGATATATATTAGCGAAGACAATAAAGAGGAATAAGACAATAACAAAAAATGTCTCACAGGCATAAATACTTGTGAGACTTTTTTGGAATACATATTATAGATATAATATTAAACTGTAAATTAAAATTTATGTAATTAGATATAATATGATTATGGATTAAATGGGAGTGACAAAGATGAAGGCAAAAAAACTGTTAAGTATTCTACTCATTATAACTTTGCTAATTACTGTTTTTCCCCAGCTGGCTTTGGCCGGTAAGGGAGATGTGGTAAGCCTGGGGGCAGATTTGACCCAAGAGCAACGGCAAGAAATTTTAAAGGAATTTGGGGTAACTGAAGATGAAGTTAATATAATAGAAGTTTCTATCCAAGATGTTAAGGAGCATTTGGTAGACGCAACCAGTAAAGAAATTGGTACTAAAGCCTATTCCTCTGCTTATGTAAAACTTATGCCCAATGGAAAAGGACTTTTTGTCGACATTCATAATGTTTCTTTAGTGACTGAGGAAATGTATGCCAATGCTATGGCTACAGCCGGGGTGAAAGATGCAGAAGTCAAAGTTGCTGCTCCTTTTAAAGTAACCGGAACGACGGCTCTAACGGGTATAATGATGGCTTTCGAAGAAGCAACCGGTAAAAAGCTAAATGAAGAGGCTAAAAAGACGGCTAACCAAGAGCTAAAAGTTACTCAAGACATTAGTGAGGACCTCGGCAAAGATAAAGCAACTGAACTGATCCGAAAGGTAAAAACCGAGATCCTGAGCCAGAAAATTAAAAATCCGGAAGATATGCGCAAGGTGATCAACGACATTGCTAACGAGTTAGGTATTGAATTATCAGAGGAACAGATTGACCGGATTTTGAAGTTAATGGAGAAAATCAGTAAGTTGGATATTAATGTAGACAGCATTCTTAACCAATTAGATAAAATAGGCAAGAATTTGGAGATTGTAAAAGATACCATTGAGGAAAATAAAGGGGTATTACAAAAAATTATTGATGCAATTTTAAGCTGGCTTAGAAACATTTTTGGTTAGAATTTAGGCCAAGCAGGGATTTTGGCAAGATAAGAATTAAAGATGATGGAGGAAAAATATTATGAGCAAAATCTTTGAAATCTACGAACCAGAGGAACTAAATGACAATCCGTTTAAATTGATAGGCAAAGACTGGATGCTGATTACCGCTGGTAGTCCTGATAAGTTTAATACCATGACTGCCAG
>JAAYOJ010000040.1 GCA_012520405.1 Peptococcaceae bacterium | reverse complement strand
TATAAACTTGCGTTTGTTTGCTGGCCTCGATCAAAGCAGGCGCGGTGTAAACACTATTAATATTTTTCTCCGTAAGACCGCTTAACATTAGTTTTACCCTATCATTTTTATAATTAACCCCTTTGGGCAAATATTGCTCATAAACAGTTTGTTTAGCCGGTTCCAAGCTAAAAAGAAAAATCGCATCTCTTTCCTGGCAGTAAGTCTGAAGCTTAGCCACAAAGTCCACAAACTCATTTACATACTCAAAATCGGTTAGCTGAGGCCTTAATTTCAAAAAAACATAGCCCTCTTTGCCGTTGGTATAAAGAGGATGAACCAGCACGCCAAATAATTTATCCTGTATAAGCACAGAAGAGCTAATAAATAAGGTCCGAAAACCAAGACGATCGTTAAAATAAGAATTCAGATCATTAACGAATTCTTTTACCGAGGCATTCGAATTAAAAGCGGGAAACTCCGTCAGTTTACGATTATCAATAGCTGAAATTTGGTTAGATTTAAAATTAAAAGTTATGATGGGAAGTAATAAAATTACAGCAAATATTATAACAGTTATGAAGTTTAATTTTTTCATGTCTTCACCCTTCACCATGCAACATTAAAACTGAAAATATATAAAAGGATTGTAGGTACTGGTCATAACAAACATCAAACTTACAATTAATAAAATGCTAATCAAAACAGTTCTGCTAGCATTCAAATAGAATTCTTTCGGCCATAAAGCCGTTAACTTAGGAATCAAGGGAACACTTAAGAAACAGGCAATAATCAGCGTAAAAATAAGCTGGGGATTTAAATAATATAAAATAGTAAATTCAGGTAAAGGATCGCCCGCTAAGCCAAAGAGCAATTGAAAATAAGTGATGGCGTCAGTAAGGCTGGCGGCACGGAAAAGAACCCATCCCAGGGCAACAGCCAATAGGGTAACAATGGTCTTAACTATAGCAGGGATTTGCTTATACCATGATCGGTGACTTATCATTCTTTCCGTAATCACAAAGAAGCCGTGCCATAATCCCCAGACAATGAAAGTCCAATTTGCACCATGCCATATCCCCGTGACCAGAAAAACTATAAATAAATGAAGATAAACATTGCCATAACGATTTCCGCCCATGGGTATATATAAATAATTGCGGAACCATGAAGAAAGGGAAATATGCCATCTCCTCCAGAATTCCGTTACTGAACGTGATATATAAGGATAATTAAAATTCTCCATGGTACTTAAACCCAGCATTTTGCCAAGCCCGATGGCCATATCCGTATATCCGGAAAAGTCAAAGTAAATCTGTAAGGTATAACAAATCATTCCCAACCAGGCAGTCGGCATATCAATTTGCTGGCTAGAAGCCATAGTAAATATTGTATCTACTGTTTGCCCTAAAATGTCGGCAATTAATACCTTCTTAGCTAAACCATAACAAAACCGTCTAATCCCATAAGTAAATGAATCCAAAGTAGTAACACGGTGTTTAAGCTCATCTCTCATTTCGCTATAAGGCATTATTGGTCCGGAAATAATTTGGGTAAATATTGACAGGTAAAGAGCAAAATCAATTATATTGCGTTCTGCTTTAACCTTTTGCCGATAAATATCAATCAGATAAGACAAGGCTTTAAAAGTAAAAAAGGAAATCCCGAGCGGTAATAAAACCTCCCTTATCGAAACATTAAAGTTTAAATAGTAATTAATATTAGTCGCAACAAAATTGAAATACTTATAATAAGCTAAAGGCAGCAGGTTTCCCCCAAGACCTAACACCAATATAGCTTTACGCCAACCCTGACTTATATTAGTATCCAACCAGATACCCAGAAGATAGTTAAAAACTATAGAAAAACCCAAGACAGCAATAGAGCGGGTTCCTCCATAAACAATAAAAGTGGCATAAAAAACTAAACTGCTTATAACTAAGGTGATATTCTTCATTCTTCTGGGCATAATAAAATACACAATTAATAGGGCTGGTAAAAAAGCAAAAATAAAACCCACAGTACTAAAAGACATTTTTTTCTCCTATAATCTTTGTTCTTATTAGCCTTAACAAAAATTTGTTGCCGGTACACAAATAGTTGGTTTATTCCTTTTTAAGCCTTAGGTACAATATAATTGTTAATATTACAAAATATTCTTAAATGTTTCCCTCTTAACTTTTGAGAAATTTAGTTTATCAGCTTATTTCATATTTTATAATATAAATGGATGTTTTAACAAATTTGATAATGTCTTCTAATTTTTTTACACAATTTTTACTTTTTGAAAATTCCAAATAATCATTAAATTACATATTCCTCCAATGTTTGGCGTTTCGGAAATTATAATGCGAAATAAATATTGTGTTTGTGAATAATCTTTAATTTAACAGACACTTATTTATTAAAAACATTTATGCTGGGCCCAGGTGTAAATGTCAAAAATTTATCTGGAGGTGAAGAAACAGCAGCATTCATTGCACTCAGCAGGTTACCGAAGTCTAAACAAAGCAATGCATATTTTAAATTGAATGGAGGAGAACTATTTTATGAACTGGTTTGTCACCATCGGCGGGATTGCTTACAATCTCATTATAATTTTTGTAGTTTATGCCTTTATTCGTTGGAAGCAGAGTAAAACCGGCGTGGAAGATGACTTCGTCCTTTCCAGCAGGAAATTGCCTTGGCTTGCGGTTGCAGCTACCCAGGCACTGACTGCTCTGGGAGGCGGCCACATTAACGGTCTCGCCTTTCAGTCCTGGAATACAGGTATAGCAACTATTTGGTATTGTATAGGCACCGGTTTTATGTTTATCATTATTCTTCGATTTAACGGTATTTGGTATCGCCGTTTCGGTTGTGTGACCTTAAACGATATGTTCGGTAAAATGTTCCATCCTATTCTCATGCCGATTCTCGGCGGGGTCGGGGTTGGCTACTGTTGGGGTATCCTCTGCGTTGAGACCCAGGGCCTGGCCACTGTAATCTCCTCCCTGACCGGCTTATCCAACCTAACAGGAGCCATCATTGGTGCTCTTACAGGAATTCTGTACGTGTACCTGGCTGGCATGAAAGAAATCGGCTACGTTAATATTGTTAATGCTGCCTTAATGTATTTATTTGGTATTATTATGCTCGTGTATCTAAATTTTTCAACCCCAGAAGGTTGGGCTGGCATTAATAACAACATTCTGGCAAATAATCCAGACCTACTCACCATCCTTGGTAATCCGGAAATCCTCCGCACTTATGTAATCGGCACTTTCCTGGCCTGCGCCCTTGGCCTTAACATGGCTCAAGCCAACATCCAGTCCGCAGCCGCTGTGGAAAACGTCCAAGTACTGAGAAGAGCCTGTACCGCAGCTATCCCTATGAACGTGCTGTTTGGCGTAATTATTCTCGGTTTAGGTTTGGCTGCCATGGCCCTGCCTGAACCCGCTGCTACCGGTAACGGAGCTGCTGGCGTTGTTGTATTAACCTTGACCTACATGCCAAGCTGGCTGCAGATCTGCGTAATCGGTGTCTTCCTGGCTGCTATGCTCTCAACTGTTGCCATGGTGGCTCTGTCTTTGGCAACCATGTTCAACCGTGACATTCTCTCCTATTTCCCATACTTTAGAAATATGTCTCCCCAGAAGGAAAAGACTTGGTCCCGGGTTTGGATCGTTGTCGGCTGCACTTCTGCTATGCTGGGTGCAGTTAAAATTCAGGCTGCTGTTAATCTGGGGATAACCTGGTTATTCGCCTTTCTTGTTCCTCTCTTTTTCATCTTCCTTATCGGGATGCTTTGGAAACGTTCCGGCAAAGCCGCGCTTCTTACGCTGGGTATCAGCTGGTTTTTGAACCTGGTACTTACTTTTACTAACCTCGCCGCTGTCTTCCATCTGGAAGGTAACAACTATTCAATCTTCATGATTATTCTTTCCACTGTCCTATGCCTCTTCTTTACCGCTCTGGATAAAAACAGGAAGGACAGCTTCACGAAAGTTTACTACAAGCAGAGGGCAGCTTATGATGCAGCACGGAATGCCGCGAAGTAATAGACATAGCTTGCGTATTTTAGCTTTTTATTAAAAGGAGGATTGAAAATGGGACCTACGTTATCATTACCTGTTGGTTTTGCCATATTTACGATTATCTGTGTTATTATCCAAATGCTCATATCTGAAGTCGCTTGGGTTAAATGGATGTCGCATCTGCCTGAGGACGAAGAGTCTTGGAGCGATAACAATCGTTTCGTTATCGACTATGATGATTAAGGGGGAAGTATTATGGACGGCTTAATGTTATGGCAAGCTATTGTAGCAGCTATTATGATAGGTAGCGCGGCTATCGGAATTTATGGATATCTTACCTCTCAGAAAAGCTCAGAAAACAATTAGCTTAAAAACAGAGAGTAAATAAACGAAATATTAAAGGAGATGTCTTCATCCCGGTGTGGTGGAAGGCATCTTCTTTTGTTATTAAAGATAAGCTTAAAAAGGCCCTTAGAAACCCAAAAGGGCTAAGGGCCAATTGAAGAGGTATGATTAACAAAGTAATTATGGATTAAATATAGCCTTAGAAACGACCTATATCCTTAGCTGCGTAATATCCTTCCTGATTAGCCATAAGAATATTGCGCGGTCTCAAGCAGTCCCCTATTTGAAAGAATTCTTTGGCTAGCTGGCGCAGCTCGTCGGCTCTCTCCCACTGGGGCTTTAAGCCTACGGCATATATAACCGTGTCGGCTGGAAATTTCTTTTGCTTTCCCTTTTGGTCCTCGCCAACTACCCCTTGATCGTCGATCATAACCGCCTTAGTTGAAAGCTCCACCCTTATGCCGTACTCGGGGATTTTAAGGTCAAGGAAAGCACCGTGAACACCGGAGGCACCATAGTTTAAATAAGGCATGATTTCTAAAATGGTCACCTCGCTGCCCTTCATGGAAAGGAAGATCCCCAGTTCTACGCCAACAAGACCGCCGCCAATAATAACCACTTTCCGCCCTGCCAATTGCGGATTTTTGTAGATATCCACTGCACTCAAAACCTTCGGATTATCTATACCAGGAATATTGGGTTTAATCGGAGTAGCCCCCATCGCTGCAATAATTGCATCCGGGGCAATTTCTTCAGCTAAATCCTTTGTTACTTCGGTGTTCAGTATTACCTCTATCCCAGATTTTTTTATCATTCTTTTTTGTTTTTCGATGTACAATTTAAGCTTCTTCTTGAAAGGAACCTGGTCTTCACACAACAGAATGCCGCCTAATTCAGCTGTTTTTTCACAAAGAATGACTTCATGTCCCCTGTCTGCACAGGTTAATGCTGCCTGCATCCCGGCTATACCGCCGCCTGCAATAAGCACTTTCTTTTTGATTTTGGGCGGTATGTCAAACTTGGTTTCATACTCATTCCCAATAACGGGATTGATGGCACATTGAAAATGGCAGGTAGCATCGCACTCGGAGAAGCAGGAATAGCAACGCAAGCACTGGTTAATCTCCTCGTCACGTCCGGTACGTGCTTTGATGGGAAAATCGGGGTCGGCCAAAGTCTCGCGTCCCAGTTCTACTACATCCGCCATGCCCGAAGCAATAATCTCTTCCATCATAGCTGGATCGGACAGGGCCCCCACAGTAGCGACGGGGGTTTGGACATGTTTTTTGATCTCGGCCGCATACTTAACGTTACAGCCGTCCTCATGAAACATGGAAGGATGGGTAATAAAGAAAACATCAAAAATTTCATGGTTGCCGGCGGAAACATGAATAAGATCCACTTTGCCGTCTAACATCTGGGCAAAACGTATCCCTTCATCTATGCCATAGCCGTCGGGGTAGCACTCCGAACCACTCATGCGGAACTCAATCGGAAAATCCCGACCACATTTTTTGCGAATGTCATCGATAATGGCCAGAGGAAACCTCATCCGGTTTTCCAGGGAACCGCCCCAGCGGTCTTTTCTCTTGTTTGTTTTATCCGACATAAATTGAGATACCAGCCAACCGTGGCCTCCGTGAATCATAACCATGCCAAAGCCACGCTTTTTAGCAAATAAGGCCGCATCTCCAAAACGAGAAATTGTATATTCTATCATGTCCTCAGACATTTCTCTAACCTCAATCATGGTCCCATCCGTTTTAACCTGCGGACTGCCACCAGGCCTAAAAGGCAACATGGTCGCCGAAGGCCCCCAAACATAACCCAGTTGTTCGCCGGAAGTACGTGCATACATCCCGCCATGCTGAAGTTCCAGGGAGGCGACCGCACCATGACGAGTAATTGCCTTGCACAAAGAACCCAGAGGACCTTTCTGGTCCGGATCATCAAGTGGAAACTGAACCTTAGTCACCCGGCCGTTTTTACTGTCCACTAAGCAATCACCCATTGTCACCGAGGCCGCTCCGCCCAGTGCTTTTAGCTCATAGTAAGCAATAAGTTCTTTACTGGGCAAGTTAAGATGGTCACCGTTTTGAAAGCCGGTTGGCGAAGCAAAAATTCTATTGCGAAATACCGTTTTGCCCAAAGTAAGAGGCTGAAAAAGATGGGGAAATTTTAGGAATGCCATTGTGAAATCCTCCTCGGTATATTTTTACCATCCCTATGGCCGCTCTTAATAAATTATACTTTCAACTTTTTGGGGCAATATCCTGCTGATCTTATTGTTACTTTTTTTCTCGCTCTAACTCTTCAATCCTGCGGTGCAAGTCACTAAGGATAGGGGCATAGCCGGTAGCTATCTTTTCTTCCAACTCATCAATCCTCTTATTTAACCTAATTATCGACAAAACAAGGAAAACAAGTAGTAAAACCGGGATAGACGATATTAAATATAACAAGGTTAACCCCCTCTTCACTCTAAATAATTTAATCCTGTGAATAAACGTGAGTAGCAATAAATTTCCTGGTTTATCATTATTGGTTTATCACTATTTTATCACGGGTCAGTTTAGCTTCATAAAGAGCCTTATCCGCATTCCTAAACAGTTCCTGAATAGTTGATTTCTCAGAGGGAATTAGGGTATTAGCTCCGACGCTGACTGTTAGACAGTCTGAAACTGTGGAATTAGCATGTGGAATAAACAACTCTCTGACCCTCCTGCTCAATTCCTCAGCCAAACTAAGCGCACTTTCCCGATTCATATGAGGTAGGATTAAAACAAACTCATCTCCGCCATACCTTGTGATTACATCTGAAGAACGTCTAGCACATAACGATAATACTTCTGCAACCCGCTTTATACATTCATCCCCAGCCTGATGCCCGTAGGTATCGTTAAACTGCTTAAAAAAGTCTATGTCGACCATCATTAGGGTCAAGGGTATGTGGTGGCGTTTACACCTATCCCATTCCACCCTCAGGGTTTGGTCAAACATTGATCTATTATAAACTCCTGTCAAATAGTCCCTTTGCGATAAATCTTTCAGCCTTTGATTTGTTTCAATTAATAGTTTATTGATATCGTTCATACGAATGCTCTTCTCCTCCAAAAGAGCATTTTTTTCCTGAATAATTCTTTTGTTCTGGAAATCTTCAGCAATGCTTTTATACCTCATACGAGATATAACTAGCGCAAAAACTATAAATGTAAAGCTATTTATACCATTACCAAATATAATTTCTGCTGATTCTTGAAAATAGGGCTGCAGAATAAGAAAAAAAGCCTCAGCCCCTACATAAATAAGCAATAGAACTATAGTCCTAAAAAAAGGTATTACTCCAATACAAATAATAGCTGAGAGGTAGACTACAATCTGACCATAAGACAATTGATCCAATAAAGATATACCGGCACACCAGAAAAGGATAAAGCAGGCAAAAAGTACTGCCCCTACCTGAATTTTCTTCTTGTTTTGCTGAATATTCTTCCCCAATTTGATAAAAGACAATAAAAAACCGACCATTCCCATTGTTAGAATAATATACATAAGTAAATAGTAAAGATCCGGCCGGCTGAGCAAATTCTCCTGTTTTATTAAAAATGAAAGTATAATCACCACAACTTCACAAACAATGAAAGTAACAGAACACACCTTCACTCTGGATGAATTAATGGAGTTTATCTCGTTAATAAAATCATTTTGGTATTTTTCTTCCACCGATATAACAAAAAAATTCTTTAGCTGTTTGCCTATCCTAGACAACATCTCCCCACATCCTAAACCGGCAATATATCTCTTGGTTATAATTATAAATAAATATTATCAGTTTGGGAAGTAATTACTATTTTAACAACTATAGGTATGCTCTTTAAAGATATATCTGGTATATTAAATAGAGTAGAAAATAAATAACTCATTTTGCCTTTTGACTAAGGATATTTTCAAGTATTATTATTATGGCAGATTATATAAACTACTTTATTATGGGAGTGATTACTATCAAGCTTGTTTATAAAGGGAAAACCAAAGATGTCTTTGAATTGGCTGACGGCAATTATCTATTGAAGTTCAAGGACGATGTGACCGGAGAAAATGGGGTATTTGATCCCGGTGCCAATCAAGTCGGTCTTACCATGGAAGGTTCCGGCAAAGCCGCCCTACAACTGACAAAATTTTTCTTCGAAAAAATCAAGGAACAAGGGATACCCACTCACTATATTGACGCTAACCCTAACGAATTGACAATGACTGTGCAAAAAGCTACCCCTTTCGGCAAAGGCCTGGAAGTCATCTGCCGCTACCGTGCCGTGGGCAGTTTCCTTCGCCGTTATGGCCTTTATGCCCAAGAGGGGCAACCTTTGGATGCCTTGGTAGAAGTGACCCTCAAAGACGATAGTAGGAACGATCCTTTAATCACGGATGATGCCTTGGATATGCTAGGCATACTATCCAAAGAAGAATATGCCCTATTGCGGGATCTGACCAAAAAAATAGCTAATATCGTCAAGGAAGAACTGGCTAAAAAGGGACTTGAACTATACGATATAAAATTTGAATTTGGCCGAGTCGGTGACGACCAACATATCGCCTTAATTGATGAAATCTCCGGTGGGAATATGAGAGCCTACAAAGATGGCTCACCTGTTAGCCCCTTAGAACTCGAAAAAATCATGCTAACCGACTAAAGAATTTAAAGAACCATCAAAAAAGCACTGAACTTGCTCGTTCAGTGCTTTTCGTCTCCCCTTAAGCAAACACCACTTGTATTGCTTCCAAGGAATGCATGATATCCTCTCGATTTTCAGCTAACACGACTTGGATAGAAGTTCCAAGCATGGCACCCAACATAATCCTGGATATCGATGTAGGATATTTTTTTAACTTTCCTTTGTGCCATATGCCCTCAAGGATATGTTTCTCAATAAGCTTCGCTACATCATTGAAGAAGTTACTAAGAATTTCCCTTAAAGATTCTGACCACAAAGCCATACTGCTTAAATCAAAAAGAAGGGTTAGCAGCTCAGAATCCTCTTTAAGCATACGTTGAAAGTACCGGGTTAAAGCAGCAGTCTTTTCTTTCTCTGTTTCCCCACTTTTTAAGATATCCTCAATCTCGTTTAAGTATTGTTGAGATAGTATTTTAACTACTTCAATAAATAAGCCTTCTTTATTTTTATAGTAATAATTTAACTGGCTTAACACTACACCTGCTTCGCCGGCAATATCTCGTAAGGAAGCATTAGCATAACCTTTCTTAGCAATACATTTTATTGCTGCGTCCAATATCCTTTGAGATTGGCTGGTTGTATTGATTTTGGCAGTCATTTGCTTTTCTCCTAAAAAAATTGAAATTTATCTGAACCTTTAAGCTTAAACAATTTTAGTTTTAGGGGTTAAGCGTTTAAAAAGTATCCCTAAAGTATTTGGACCACAATGGCTGGAAATAGTACAGCCGGCATCAGTTTCAATTATTTCTTTAAAATCCCCGTAACGCTGAATAGCCTCTTTTACTTTTTGTACTGTAGAAGGATTGCACGGCGAATGGGTAATAAAAATCCTGCTGTAATCGATTTCCTGCTGACAATTTGATAATTTATCCTTAACGTAGTTTTCCAGGCAGCGTTCAAAACTTCCCCTGTACTTTTTGCCAACCTTCATTTGGCCACCAATTACTTCAATGCATGGTTTTATATTCAGTAATTTCGCCCCTAGGGCTTCAAGCCCGGAACAGCGGCCGCCCTTATGTAAATAGTCCAAGCGATCAATGACAAAGCTGGCGTCGACCTTAGGGATGTACTCCGCCAATCTGTTTAAAATTTCCGGGGCTTGCATATTGTCTTTAGCCATTAATGCGGCATCAAGGACAATGTGGCCGCTTCCGCTGGAAAGATTGTTTGAGTCAACGACATAAACATTGGAAAAGTTCTGGGCTGCTATGCATGCATTCTGATAACAGGAGGAAAAGCCCGAGCCTATACAGACATGAATAATTGCTGAAAACTGGGGTGAAAGATCCGCAAAAAATCGCTCGTATTCATAATGATTTACCGCCGCGGTTTTACATGTTTTGTTGTCTTCATCAACATAGCGGAAAATATCTGCTGGCGTAATATCCACACCATCTCGAAATGCTTGATCCTCTACAAGTATGGAGAGAGGCATTAAGGAAATGTTAAAATCGCTTAAAATAGCAGGAGAAAGGTCACAAGTACTATCTGCTGTTATTTTGATCATTTTTTGATAAACCTCTTTTCTTAATATGTAGACATCTTAATTCGGACGTTTGTATTAACTTCATAATACATCGTTTTTTCTTGACATGTCAATACCATCCGTTCAGTTAGAAAACCGGCCATAGTTATGGCCGGCCTCAATAAATTCTAATCTTTACTGAATTTTTGGTCCTCTCTCAATTCCCCACTTCAGTCGAAGCATCTAGTCTTAGCTCGCCCCTTCATTTCCGGCATTTAGGTTAACATGCCTTAAGGGCATAACAGTGGATATAGCATGTTTATATACCATTTGCTGTTTTCCTTCGAAATCAAGTATAACTGTGAAGTTGTCAAATCCTTTTACAGTACCCTTGAGTTGAAAACCATTTATGAGATAAATTGTAACCGGTATGTTCTCCTTACGGGTTTGGTTCAAAAATAAGTCCTGTAAATTAATCGGTGATTTATTCATTTAAATACCTCCATCACCATTTTTTGTTTATTCTACGATTGTACACGATATCATAATACTATGCAAGCTCTGTTATAGTCCTGTAATATTTTGTCAATAATTATGTCCGATTCATTTTGAATGATATCATACCATTTTATTCTTGGATCCCTCCTAAACCAGGTAAGCTGCCTTTTGGCAAATCGTCTGGTATCCCGTTTAAATAAGCGTAGCATTTCATCCCAAGTTAACAGCCCCTTTAGATATAGAATCACATGCCGATACCCTATACTCTGCAGGGATTTTAGTTTAGGAGAATATCCCTCTTTTAATAAGGCTGAAACTTCTTGCACTATGCCATATTTTACCATATCATCGCAACGTTGGTCAATTCTTTGGTAAATAATTTCCCTTGGGGCAGTCAAGCCAATATATAGTATAGATTTATCCAAGGCAGGATATTTATGTTCTTCATAAGAGCGCTGAGCGGATAAGGGCATACCAGTAATCTCGAAAACTTCCAGCGCCCGTATAATTCTAGCCTTATCATTAGGGTGTAACTTTTGAGCTGAGAGAGGATCGCATTGTTTAAGCTTATTATACAAGGCAACTTGACCATTAACCCTGGCAAATTCAAGCCATTTCTGTTTAATTGCTGTAGAGCCTTCTTCCGGGAAGGTAAACCCGTCCAAGAGAGCACGGATATATAGACCGGTTCCGCCAACAATAATGGGCACATGGCCCCGGGCTTGAATCTCAGTAATTAAATCCTTGGCTTTGGCCTGGAAATCAGCTGCCGTAAAGTATTCGTCCGGTTCAAGCAAATCTATTAAGTGATGCCGGACTCCTTTTTGTTCAGCAGGCGTAGGTTTGGCCGATCCTATATTAAGCTTACGATAAACCTGGACGGAATCGCCGGAGATAATCTCTCCCTTTAGCTTTAAAGCCAATTCCACACTTAAGGAACTTTTTCCTACTGCCGTAGGACCTATAATCACAATTATGGATTTCATCAGGAATTTCCCCCTGGCCTAGTCTTTATCAATAACTCCAAAACTAACACTACTGTACTTTCCACCGTCAAGGAGTCTAAACCCCAACCGCTGAAACTCTCCACTCCCATTTCTTTCTTTTAAAACCACCCGTCGGCGGGCTACCCTGCAGGCCTCCTTCACAGTTTCAGCATTCAAAGCTTTAGGCACGGACAAATCCTGGAGAGGTTTGATGGAAGGAGAGCTGTCAGCCAAGGTATCCCTAAACATAGGATCAAAATATATAACATCGACCGAACAATCAGGCAACTTCCGTAGGAAAGCATAATGATCAGAACAGACAGTTTCTATCCTGTCTGCCGCCTCGGCAAGTTCCTCCCAGGCAGCTGACTTGTCGGTTCCCCTTATTTTGGCCGGCTTAAGGTCCCTAAAAGATGCCAGACCCTCACTCACTAGGAAGTGAAGCAGCACGGAAGCCTCTATGGCAATAACCTTGCCTTCATGGCCTACTGCCCAGGCTGCGATTAATGTATCTGAAGCCAATCCCATTGTGGCATCAAGAAAAATATCGCCGGATTCTAAGCCGGTCGCTTGCAGAAACCTGTCTTTAATTCCTCGCTTAAGATTGATCATCCGCAAAAGAGCCATGCTCGGATGAAAAAAAAGATTGCCCCCTTGGTGTTCTAATATTAAGTTATGTTTAGTAACTCTTAATAAAGGCCAATTTGCTTCCGAGGGCATAGTATTGGCAGGAATAAGATTAAGACCGTACTTATCCCGGAAGAAGTCAACCTTGTGGCTTAGACTCTTATTGGTCAGCTTATAGTTTATTGTTATCTGTTTATCTTGGTTAATCATATCCGTTTCCTTTAAGGCTGTATTTATAGTATTGACGGCAACCCCTTTTGAAAACACGGAAAAGGAGAGATAATTATGAAAAACAGTATTGTCAAAGTTTCAACTGCCTATGATCATAAAACCATGCTTAAAGATCTCAGCAATTTGAAAAGTACATATCCCCAGATAGAAATTCTTAATATCGGCAAAAGCGTTCTCGGTCGTTCTATTCCCGCTGTACGACTGGGAAGCGGCAAACGGCTAATTCACTATAACGGGGCCTTCCACGCTAACGAATGGATTACTTCCCTTCTCTTAATGGTCTTTATAGAAAAGTGTCTTGAGGCTGCTCGTTCAGGCCAAACATTAGAAGGATTTGAAATTTCCAAGCTATTAAAAGAAAAGACTCTATGGATCGTACCCATGGTTAACCCGGATGGCGTTGATTTAGTGTTGAATGGGTTTACTGCCGATAATAATCCTTACTACCGCCAAGTAATGCAAGCCAATAAGGGGTCAAGCAATTTTAGAGGTTGGAAAGCCAATATTCGGGGTGTGGATCTAAACGATCAATTTCCTGCTTACTGGGAAAATGAGAATGCCCGCCGCGAAACTTCCGGACCGGCACCCATGAATTATCCTGGTCCTTTTCCTTTATCCGAACCGGAAGCGAGAGCAATAGCCGATTTTACCAGAGAAAATGATTTCCAAATAGTAATGGCTTTTCATACCCAGGGAGAAGAGATATATTGGGGATACAGAAAATTCGAACCTCCCCAAGCAGAAAACATGGTGCAACAATTAGCCAAAGTAAGCGGCTACAGAGCAGTACGTTATGTTGACAGTGACGCCGGTTATAAGGACTGGTTTATTTATAAATGGCGCAAGCCAGGTTTTACCATAGAATGCGGCTCCGGACAAAACCCTTTGCCCCTTGAGCAGTTCCCTTCTATATGGGCTAAAGCCGGAAAAATAATGTTAACGGGGTTGCATTTAGCGTAAATGTCTCTAATCAGGCATTCAGGTTCGATTAAATTTGTCTTCCAACTCTTTCTTGGAAATATTTATCATGGTGGGCCGACCATGGGGGCAAGACAGTGGATTGGGTCTGTTGCCCAATTCTTGAATCAACTGATCCATTTCTTGAAGGGATAATTTAGCGTTACCTTTAAGGGCCGAGCGACATGCAATCATATCGAGCCAGCTTTCCATTAATTTCTCCTGGGTTGGTGGGATAGATTTACTCAGGACTTCATCTAGAAACTTAATTAATAGCTTGCCCGGCTCAGGTAAATTCTGGACGATAGGAACTGCTCTCAAAAAATAAGTCCTTTCTCCAAAATTCTCGATAATAAATCCCAGCTGGTTTAGTTGTTCAAAATGCTCAAGCATAATCTGTTCTTCCTGAATTGTAAGTTCAACGGTCTCAGGAATAAGAAGCATCTGCGAATATACTCCCTTTTCGTTAAGCTGCTGTCGTAAATTATCATAGCGAATGCGCTCGTGAGCAGCGTGCTGGTCTATGATATATAAATCTTGATCATCCGTACAAAGAATATAGGTATTGAACAACTGGCCAAGGGCCCTTAATTCTTCGAAATTAACCTGTTCACTTTTCTTATCTTGATTTTGTTCCTGATTCTCAATATACAGTTCTTTATTTACTTTAACACTTTTGTCCGTTGTTAAACCGGGTGCAGGTTTATACAATAATTTAAGCTGTTCCCAGCTGTCGGCTACCGTTGGGGTAGAACTATAGAACTTATGTGGTTCGGCTATTTTTCGGCTCCTTGGGCTTAGAAGCTTGGTTGTATTTTGGTAATTTTGATCTTTTTGATAATCATGGAAATTCTGGGGATCATAGTCTGTTTGCTTGTCCTGTAACGACCTTACAGGCCTGGCCTCTAGTAAGGTCTTGCGGATTGAATTGCTGACTAGATTAAATATAACTTTTTCATCTTTAAATTTTATCTCCAGTTTGGAGGGATGAACATTGACGTCATAAAACGCAGGGGGCATGGTTAAGGTCAAGACAGCATAGGGGTATGTTCCTGCCGGAATTAAGGTATGGTAACCTTCTTTAAGAGACTGATACAAAAGCTGAGAACGAATAAAGCGGCCATTAACAATAAAAGTTACCCCGTTGCGAGATTTCCTAACCTGTTCAGGGCTGCCGATATACCCGGCCACTTTTATGCCCTGGTCCTCAACTTCAAGAGGCAGCATTTTTCGGGCTATTTCGTTTCCTAAGACAGCCGCTATGGTATCCAGCAAATTACCCCTGCCCGTAGTATTTAAGACCAGAGTTCTGGCATGGCGAAGAGAAAAAGAAATACTCGGGTTAGCTAAAGCCAACCTGCTAACCATATCCGATATCAACCCGAACTCGGTATTAGCCGAACGTAAGAATTTCCGGCGAGCAGGTGTATTGTAAAATAGGTCCGACACTGTAACATCTGTCCCCGGCGCACAGCCTGTTTCAGCAAAGGAAGCTACCTGGCCCCCTTCAACTCGGATTTCCCATCCTACGGCGTCTTCCTTGCGGCGAGATACAATACTCAATTTAGATATGGCGGCAATAGTGGGCAAAGCCTCCCCCCTAAAGCCCAAGCTAGCTAAGTTATTCAGGTCATCAATCTTAGCGATTTTACTGGTAGCATGAGGCAATACTGCCAGTTGCAAATCCTCAGGGGCCATACCGCAGCCATTGTCCCTGACTCTGATCTGGGATTGTCCCCCGCCCTCTACACTAATTTCTATTTTGTTAGCACCGGCATCTATTGCATTTTCAATAAGTTCTTTAACCACAGAAAGAGGTCTTTCCACAACCTCCCCGGCGGCGATCTGATTAATGCAGTGCTGGTCCAAAAGCTTAATTCTCGGAGGCAAACAGGTTCACTTCCTTACCGTTTTCCCAGAATAACACTTGATTACGAAGCTGGTTTTGCAGCAGAAGAGTTTGAGCAGATTTTTTGTAATGCTCGACCAGGTCATAGCCCGCTTGTTCACAGGCCGGACAGGCCTCAAAGGGTATTTTCACCAGCATGGCTTTCTCCATTGTGGCCTGGTTGCGGGTTCTTATAAACACAGTCCCGCCGCAATGCTGGCATTCCCGGATAAGATCATGACGTTGTTCTCTAAACATTTCTGTATCATAAAAGATTTCTTTCTCCACACTTACCCATTTCCCCGCCGGCAGGTGCTTGTTTTGTCCTTGAGCATAGCGCCAGTTGGGCTTAATTTGTTGAAAGTACTTGTATAGATCATCAATATAAGAACGGACTTTTTCTCCACCCAAAACCCGACGGTTTATTTTTTGCGGTTCTCTTACCCCGGAATAATCCTCTCCGGCTAAGGCCAATAGAATAGCCAAGTTAACGTAAGGAAGCGCTCCCTGGATGGAATAGCCTCCTTCCAGGACTGCCAAGTCGGGTCGGATCATTTCCGTGATTTTCCCGTAGCCCTTTGCTGTGACGTTCATGGAAGCCAAAGGATCGGTAAAATGGTTGTCCTGGCCTGCAGAATTGATAATAATATCGGGTTTAAATTCTTCGACCGCCGGCAAAGCCCATTTTTCTAAAGCATAAATAAAACCTTCATCCCCAGTACCAGGGGAAAGCGGGATATTTACTATATTTCCCCAGGAATTTGGTCCTCCTTTTTCTTCGCAGAAGCCGGTTCCCGGATAAAGGGTCCTACCATCCTGGTGAATTGAAATGCATAGCACATTGGGATCGTAATAAAAAATATCCTGGGTCCCGTCACCATGATGGACATCCGTATCAATAATGGCTATTTTCTTTACGCCGTAATAAGTCCTTAAATAATTAGCCAAAATAGCTTCGTTATTTAAGGTGCAAAATCCTCTGTTGCCCCAAACAACAGTAGCTGAATGATGACCGGGGGGACGAACAAGCACAAAGCCGTTCGAAATTTCTTGGGCCATCAAGGCTTTCCCTAAAACCAGGGAACATCCTACGGCAATCAGGTGGGCATCCAATTCATGATGCTTTGGACTAGGAAACACAGCTTGAGTCCTTAAAACATCTTGTATATTTGCCACAGCGGGCGAATATTGTTTTATTTGAGGAAGATCCATGACTCCCTCTTCAAATATTTGTTCTTGAGTATAGAGTAAGCGTTCCTCCCTTTCCGGGTGGGTTTCCCCCAAAGACCAATCAAAAGCCGGGAAAAACACGATTCCTGTCTTTTTCATAACCTAACCCCTTTCCCTAGGCCTGTCAGGCTGATGGCCCATAATCTTGCAACTGAAACGCACCCGGAGGCAAATGTACTCGTCCTCTGATTATTTGCCCCACAGTTCGGTAGCCTTCAACTAAAGGAAAATAATCGAAGGGTTCTATTTCCAGACGGTATTCATCTAGGCCCATATCCTTAGCTTGTTTCGAAGCGAGGGTGTTCAAGAATTGTTCCACTTCCCGGTGGGGCTTCAATGAACCACGCCATTCCCCCTGCTCGCCTGTTTCCTCAATCCTGTATCGTCTAAGGCTGGTATCCAGATTAAGGGTCCAAGAGAAGGTCGGTCTGGCCATAGCTGCGCCCACAGCATTAGCTACCATGGCATGATCTGTCAGAGTGGCCGTGGTGTTCATTCTTTGAGCTAAGGCTGCAGCTATACCATGAGCCCCTCCCCCGCTGAGCTTAATAGGAAATTTATGATCAGCCCGAGGATTAAGCACCTGCCATACTTTATAGGCCGGTTCATTTCGCCATTGTTTAACCAGTGCCTCGATAGCCGAAGCTATGTGCTCAACCATGAGGTTTAGAATTTTTTGAGCAATATCTCTTAAATAAGGTGTTTCCCTTCTTCCTTCAGGCAAAAGCAAAGACATGGCTTCTTCCGCTCGGGTATGGCTTCCAAAATCGACCAGGCCAAGATAGCGTAAGGCATCGGTAGTTGTTGGCCTGCTGCCGCCCAGGCAATAAGCAGGCCCCAGACGGTAGCTAGCTAAACTTAGATTATTATTTTCCCTACCTTCGGCAGCTGCCTGTTCCCCTTCAGCGGGCAGAACAACGGAATCGCCGCCTACAGCAATAGATCGGACCGCCAGAGAATGAATATTGGTTAAAAAGTCCCCAATGTGGGCCCCTCGAGAGGATAATAACGGTTTTCCCGCCAGAACAAGCCCGATATCAGTGGTCGTACCTCCGATATCGACGACAATATAGGCATGCTCAGGGTTACTTTGAGCCAAGGTTCCCAACAAACTCGCCGCCGGACCGGAATAAATAGATTCTACAGGTCTGATATTTTCAGCCGGTAACATACCCCCATCAGCTTTTAAAATCTTAACAGGAGCATGTAACCCCCGGGCATGGACAGCCTCGATCAAATTGTCGCGAAAGTCGGCAAACAAATCCTGGGTAGCAAGATTAAGGTAAGCGGTAAGAGAGCGCCGGTAGAAGTTGCTTTGCCCCCATTCACTTCCTAGGGCCATAGAAAGCTCCGGGATCTCCTTTTGCAAATAAGCTGCTAACTGCTGCTCCAAAATATAATTACGGTGGGAGAACTTGCCGGATATAACAGCCAGGGGCTTTTCGTTTTTTTGTTTAATTCCTTGGCGTTTATTGATTATTGTTTCGGTCAAATGTTGCAGTTCATGTTTGTCCAGGGCAGCGATCTGTCGGCCACGATAATCCAGTTCCCCGCTCAACACATGGTAGGGAACAGGCCAAGGCAGAGAAGTCAGTTTCATGCCGGATCCCGGGAGAAGAATTAGTTCCACCTCCGGTAGCCGCTTTTGCAGAATGGCATTGGTAACTAAAGTGGTACTTACCGTAATATTCTCCACTTCATGATTGGGGGAAATTCTTGACGTTATGTTGAGAGAATCCAAAGCCTCAAGCACGGTATGCAACAGTTGATCCGGCTTGGTTAGCACTTTGCCTGTTTGTCTAACCTGACCTGAACTAATTAATACCGCATCAGTATAAGTTCCGCCTACATCAATACCAATTCTTATACTCATATACCCTCCAACACCCTTAGTAGTTCACATAATCTTTGAGGAGTGGACACGGTTAACAATATCGTACAGATACTCTAAGGCTTGACGGGGCGTGAGATTATCTACGTCCAATTCCTCCAATTCCTTGAGCAACGGATGGGTCTGAGGAAGCTCAAACAAGGAAGGCTGCAGGGCATTGGTGTCCACGGCCTTGACCAATTTTCGGGAAGTCGGGGAACTCTCCAGCTCCCGCAAAATCGCCGCCGCTCTTTTTAGCAGTGGCCTTGGTAAGCCGGCTATCTTAGCAACCTGAATACCATAGCTGCGATCAGCTTTCCCAGGAAGTATTTTATGGAGGAAAACCACATCGTCCCCTTTTTCCTTAACCGCCACATGGAGATTAAAAATTTGGGGAAATCTCTCTTCCAATTGGGTTAATTCATGATAATGAGTGGCAAAAAGAGTTTTGGTCTTTAGAGAATTAGTCTCAACCAAATACTCCGCTATAGACCAAGCTAAGCTGAGACCGTCAAAAGTGGCCGTGCCCCTCCCCACTTCGTCTAGAATAATTAGGCTCTTAGAGCTAGCATTTCTCAGAATATAAGCTACCTCGTTCATTTCCACCATAAAGGTGCTCTGGCCGGCGGCCAAATGGTCGGCAGCCCCTACCCGGGTAAAAATACAATCAGTTAAGGAAATCGAAGCTTTTTGAGCCGGGACAAAGGAACCGATTTGAGCCAGCAGAACAATTAAGGCCACTTGCCGCATATAGGTGGATTTACCGGCCATATTGGGGCCGGTAATCAAGGCCAAATGTTTATTACTCGTGAGGTAAGTGTCATTGGGTACGAAATGGTTTGTAAGGCGCTCTACCACCGGATGCCTGCCTTCTAAGATATTAATTATGCCGTCGTTTCTAATCTCCGGTTTATGATAATCGTAGCGAACCGCAACCTCCGCCAGGGAAACAAAAACGTCCATTTCCGCTAAGGCCTGGGCTGCTTTAATTATGTGGGCTGAATGTTTTAAAACCTGTTCTTTAAGATCCAGGAAAATTTCATATTCTAAATCAATAAGCCGCTCCTGGGCCGTAAGTACTTGCTGCTCATACTCTTTTAACTCAGGGGTGATAAAACGTTCGGCATTAACCAAGGTTTGTTTACGGATATAATCTTCCGGTACCAGATGGGAATTGGCATTGGTAACTTCAATATAGTAGCCGAAAACCTTATTGTAACCTATTTTAAGAGAACGGATTTTAGTCCGTTCCCTTTCCTGATTCTCCAATCGGGCAATCCATTCTTTGCCTCCGGAGGAAATAGCCCTTAACTTATCCACTTCCTCCGAAAAACCGTTTTTAATAATGCTTCCCTCTCGAATGCTAGCAGGGGCTTCAGGATTGAGGGCGTCCCTTAGCGTTGCTGCCAATTCATCCAGGGTGGAGAGGGCTGGTATATAACTTTTAAGTTCTTGGGAGCTGTTTCCCATAATAATATTTCTTACCTGGGGCATTAAAGATAGTGTACTGCCTAAAGCCAGCATATCTCTGGCATTGGCCCGGCCAAGGGCCAGTTTTCCTAAGAGACGTTCCAGATCATAAACAGCTTCAAATAGCTTATGCAAATCGCGGCGTAAAAAAGTATTGTTAGCCAGTTCTTCCACTTTGGCTAACCGCTCTTCAATTTTGCGGATATCCAAAAGCGGCTGCTGAATCCAATTGCGCAGGAGACGGGCCCCAAAAGCAGTTTTAGTAAGGTTAAGAACAGAATAGAGCGTATGTTTTTCCCCATCCCCTCTTAAAGAATCAACTAGTTCCAGATTACGACGCGTCCACTTATCCAGAATCATGGTAGCGTTTTGCTCTACCGTAGAGATTTCAAGAATATGGCTCTGCTCAGAATTAGGGATATTTTCCAAAACATATTGCCACAAGCCGGCGGCAGCTTTAGCCGCAGCGTTCATTTCCTCCAGAAGTCCGGCTTGTTCCGGAAATCTGTTCTTTAATTCTTCAGTCTTGCTAAACCAATTCTTGTCCACAACACTCTGATAGTATTCCTGAAAAAAATCTGGCGCCACTCCCTGCTCCCTGGGCAGGACCAATTCGGCAGGCTCAATCCTATGCAGTTCGGCCAGGATAAGCTGTAGGGATGCACTCTGTAATATACAGAAACTCCCCGTAGTAATATCCAGGTAGGCCAGACCCCACTCTTTTGCTTTATAAACACCGGCCAGAAAGTTATTTTTGGTTTCTGAGCCGATAATATCTGTTGTACCTGGGGTTACTACCCGCACTACTTCCCTTTTCACAATGCCCTTGGCAGTTTGGGGATCTTCCACTTGCTCGCAAATTGCCACTTTGTAACCGGCAGACACCAGTTTACTTAAATAACCGTCCACGGCATGGTAAGGCACTCCGCACATGGGAATTTTTTCACCTTTCCCTGCTTCTCGAGCTGTGAGGGCTATTTCCAGGATTGGAGCAGCCAATTGGGCATCTTCGCCAAACATCTCATAAAAATCACCCAGTCTGAAGAAAACAATAGCTTCGCCGGTTTGGGACTTAATCTCCTTATATTGCCTTAACATCGGTGTAGTCATAATATCCCCCTACCTCTGCCTACTGACTACTAAGCTCTCCAAATAAGGTCCAGGAATTGGCCGAGGTTATTTTAACTGTGATTAGTTTTCCGACCATATCATCTGTCCCTTTAAAAACAACAATTTCATTGCCTCTAGTTCTGCCTGTCAGCTGTTCAGGATCCGATTTGCTAGGGCCCTCGACCAGTATTTCATACTCCTGGCCCAGCATGTTCTTTCGCCATGCTAAACTGCGGGCATTCTGCAACTCCATAAGCTTTTGCAGGCGCAATTTTTTAACATCCAAAGGAACTTGATCCGACATAGTAGCCGCAGCAGTACCGGATCGGGGCGAATACATAAAAGTAAATGCCTGGGTATAAGGTACCCTACGCACCATATCAAGGGTTAATTCAAAGTCTTCTTCCGTTTCTCCGGGGAATCCGACAATCAGATCAGTAGTAAGCCTAGCTTGAGGAATATCTTGCAAAATCCGCTCTACCCGCTCAAGATAATATTCCCGGGTATACTTTCTGTTCATAGCTTCTAAAATTCTATTACTGCCCGCTTGCAAGGGTAAGTGGAAATGCTCGCATAAATGTTTTCCTTGAGCCAGGGTAGTAATGAGCTTATCACTTAAATCCTTGGGATGGGAGGTCATAAAGCGTACTCGAACAAGACCCTGTAGGTTATCAACTTCTTGCAACAAATCGGAAAAATCATAGCCAAATCCGTCTTTTAGGCCATAAGAATTAACGTTTTGTCCGAGAAGGGTTACCTCCCGGCATCCCGCTTGTACTAATTGCTTGATTTCCTCCAGGATTACTTCCTTTGGTCGGCTGCGTTCCCGCCCCCTAACATAAGGCACTATACAGTAAGCACAATAATTTTCACAGCCGTACATGATATTGACAAAAGCACTAAGTTTCCCCTTCTCAGCCAAAGGAACAACTTCATTGCATTCATAGGCTTCAGGGGAAACCATACATACTTTCTGACCATTTAAACTGGATTTTAAGAGTTGTTCAAATTTGGAATAGTCAAAGGTACCGGTCCAAATATCGATATGGGGCGCTTTTTTCTGCAGTTTTTCCAGAATTCCAGGCTGCTGAACCATGCAGCCGGCTACCGCAATTATTAGTGAAGGTTTTTGCTCTTTGAGTTTTTTGAGCTGCCCAATTTTGCCGATAATCTTATTTTCGGCACTTTCCCGAACACAACAGGTGTTGACGATAATTAAGTCTGCCTCCTCCGGCAGATTTGTTCTCACATAATCATTTTGAAGGGCAACGGCAGTAAGGGTCTCGGCATCTCTCGCCGACATTTGACAGCCATAAGAAATAGCACAAACTTTTTTAGTGTTTGAGGTCATCCATTTCAGTCCTTAGTTTTAATACATCCTTTATACTTAATATCAAAGTGTTTTAATATCTATCAAATCTTAATTTTTTTCCTACAACTTAACGCTTAGGTTGACCCTGGTAAAACAAAGCGATAGTTCCGGGGCCCACATGGCTCCCGATAACACAACCAATTTCAGAAACAATGATGTCTTTTACTTTAATTCTCTTTTTTATTTCTTCGGCTAAATATGCAGCTTCAGTAGGACTATTGGAGTGAGAAATTCCAATAGTTTGCCCTTCTCCATCAACAATCTCTTGCTCCATAATGTCAAGGAGCTTACGCAAAGCAGCCTTTTTAGATCTGACTTTGCCAAAGACGTCAATTTCGCCTTGAGGGTTGATATGTAAAATCGGCTTAAGATCCAGCAATCCGGCAACAAAACCTGCCGTTTTGCTCACTCTGCCGCCCTTAACCAGATACTCAAGGGTATCAATAGTAAAGATATATCTCATTCTGTCTCTTACGGCAGTAATCTTGTTTATCACTTCATCCCGGCTTTCGGAAGAAAAATCTCTGTTTTCCCCACTTTCTTTAAGGATTTCATGGCCTAGTATTGCTTGCAAACCAAAGCCAAAAGAAGCACCCAAACTATCAATAACATGAATTTTTTGAGGTTCGCTGCACATATCCCGAACCATTAACGCTGTCTGATAGGTTGAACTAAGGCCGGAAGACAGATGAATGCCAATAACTTCGTCTCCTTCAGCCAAAACTTTTTCATAAGCTTCTTTTAAAACGTTCAAATTAGGCTGAGATGTTTTGGGAAGATCCTTATAATTTTTAAATTGGGCATAAAATTCCTTGGGGAAAAGGTCTACCCCTTCCTGGTAGCTATTCCCATCAATATATACAGGCATAGGTACGGTTACAATACCCAGTTGGGCAGACAGTTCCTGCGGAATATCGGAAGAGCTGTCAACAACTATTCTAATTGCCATAATAAACCTCCCATTATACTATTATATATAATTCTTGCTAAATAAATACTGTTTGTCAACTAAAAGTAGTTAAAAAAAAAGCGCTATAGTGCGCTTTTAATTCTGAAATATTTAAGTAAAAAGTTTATACAAGCTTAATACTCTTAATACTATGGAAGATAATTTAGTGGATTAACTGTGCTGCCATTTACTATAACTTCAAAATGAAGATGGGATCCGGTTGATTTCCCGGTCGAGCCTACCAATCCGATATTTTGTCCTTTTTTAACCTGATCACCGACGCTGACTAAGAGTTTCGAGGAATGGGCGTAACGTGTAGCTACTCCATTACCATGGTCCACAATAATACAGTAACCATAGTTTCCAACATACCCGGCCAAAACCACTTTGCCTGCAGTCGCAGCGTAGTAAGGCTGTCCGGTCACTCCGTCAATGTCAATACCGGTGTGGAAGCCACGAGAACGGTACCCGTAATAAGAAGTAATCCTACCGCTGAGCGGCCACTGCAATCCGTATACTGCACCTGATCCACGGGAAGTGCCAACATAAACAGGCTTAACAGCAGGGCCCTTGGCAATAATTTGCTTAACCGGTTTGGCCAATACTTCTTCTTTGACCACGGTTTTTTCTAACGTTTTGCCGTTTTTCTCTACGTATTTATAAGTAACTTCTTTTTCGCCATCTTTACCTGCTTGCTGAACAACAGATTTACCGGCAGCGACTTTGGTGCTGGTTACGGTTTGGACATCAAAAGGAATTACTTCTTTAACAACTTTTGTTCCTTTACTAATTACGGTCAGGAAAGGTTCAATTTTGGCCAGCTTGATGGTCTGACCCGGTTGAATAATTGTATCTTCAGTAAATCCCGGGTTAGCTGCCAGGACTTCATCAACCAGCATATTATGCTTACGGGCAATCAGCCAAAATGAATCGTCCTTTTGGATAGTATATTCGGTCTCAGCTGCATCCCCTTTTAACAAAAAATCCAGGGCTTCATCAACCGATATTATATCGCTGGGATGAACCTTAACCGCAACTTTGGTTACTTCCTCTTCAAACTCGGCGGAATCAACTACATTCTTATCACCGGGTTTGGTAAAGTATTCTTTATATTTGGTCAATACTAAATCTGCTTGTTTTGTATCTGCCAGGTGGACAACCGTTTGCCCCTCAATTTGGATTCCACAAGCGTTAATATAAGGTATTATCGCATTTAGCAACAAGGCAAAGGAAATCTTGTTAGCAGCATATTCATCTTTTTTTATTCTTGCTTTTTCATATTCAATTTTATCGTTGGTATGGGCAACTTGTCCGGAGACTTCACCATGCTTCTGCAATACTTCCTGTACAATTTGTTCAGCCTCAGTTTTATTCTGAGCATATCCTATATTTTTGCCGTTCACCGTAATACCGACAGCCGAAACCGTAGTACTAAGATAAAATATTCCGGCACCTAAAATAATAACACTGAGAGCACTTATCCCAATTGTCTTGGGAGATTTCCAGGAAATATTTTTTAAAAAGCTTACGAGTCGTGTAAGTAATTTTGCTTCAGTAACTTTATTGATATGTTCTTTAATCTTAACCTTATTTAAAATATTTTTGGCTTTATTAAAAAAAACAGACATTCTCTGTTTTAAGCCATCTTTCTCAATCATTCTCTCCCCCTTTATGTCCAAGTGCCGTTCCCATTATAGCATAAGATATTGGATAAAGATATAATAAATTATTAAAATTTGGCTTTGCCAAATTTTATTTTTTTCCAATTAGTTTACTATTTGGCAATCCTTATGGTTGAAAAAATAGATTAAATTTTAGCCGAAACTACGTTTAAATTTGTTAATAAAGGATACAATACCCGATTGCCTTCCAGCTTTCACTTTTTTGCCTAATAATTTTTTTGCTATATTCAAAACAGAGCGAGAGTACTCGGAATGTGGATCGGAAAGAAAAAGTGGTTTTTGGTTTTTCAAGGATTTGCTCACTTTTTTATCGTCATAAATCCAGCCCAGAAGTTCAGGCTGGACTTTGAGAAATCTTGAAGCAGCCTTATTAAAAGTCTGGCTGCATTTTCTCGCTTCCGCCTCACTTTCACAACGGTTAATAATAAGGTAGGGTTTAATATCCGGGTTACGATAAGCCAAGGCCTTTGCCAAAGCATAGGTATCCATCATAGCATGGGGTTCAGTATTAGTGACTAATACTAAATCATCGGCCGCTTCCAGAAATCTAAGCACAACTTCTGATATACCCGCACCTGTATCTATGATAAAGATGTCGCTTTGTTCTTCCAGATCGGCAAAGCCGGAAATAATCCGATTAAACTGGACAGCATCAATACTCGTTAGAGCAGAAATGCCACTGGAACCGGGGATAACTTTTATACCTGACGGACCCGGGATTAAAATATCTTTTAGAGTGCATTCTCCTTTAAGCACATTGGTTAAATTCAAGCGGGTATTTAGTCTCAGCAAGACCTCAACATTGGCCATTCCTAGATCGGCATCAAGAATAATGACTCTATTTCCTAACGCGCTTAAAGCTAAACTTAAATTAATGGCCAGGGTGGTCTTACCCGCCCCCCCTTTACCGCTACCTATAGCTATAACCCGTGATTTCCTTTGCACATTTTTAGGAACAGGTATAGTAACGCTCCAAGTCTGTTTAGCCGGCTGGCGAGAAATTACCTGGGACGTAAATTCCCACTGTGAATTGGTATCGAGCCAACGAATTGTTGTACCAATCGGAATAAGGAGTAAATATCCCCTGTGCAAAGTAATATACAATTCCAAACGATCGTGATACACTTCCTTAATTTCAGTAGTATATACATCGTGGAATAGTTCTGAATCAGTTGTAAAGCTGAGTTTTTGTCCCGGGTAGAATGGTAGCTGATGCATTATTATCCTCTTTCCATAATAGCGATTGATTCCTACAAATTATAATATAATTTTCTACAAAAGTATCAAGTTCCCCTTCTTGACAAATAAAATCTTCTAGGAAAGTACTTACTCTATGCCATTTTATAGTAAGAATCATGATATAGTTCAAATCTATGGCAAAGTATAATTATTAAGTATTACCCTATAGCAAGCCCTTTATGGTATTGTAATAACTAAAAAATGGAAAGGCAAGTTCAGCCTAAAAAAATACTAAGAGGAGTTTAGCGCTATGAAGACATTAGAATTATATAATACGAAAAGTATACTGTCATTTGAAATATTTCCTCCTCAGGGCTCTGACCCTTTAACTGCAATTCATAATACAGTTCAAAAATTAAAAGAACTTAACCCTGATTTTATAAGTGTGACCTATAGTGCTGGAAAAAGTGAAAATAAGGCCAATACTTTTGAAATAGCCTCTGTAATTAAAAATCACTATGGTATCGAAAGTGTTGCCCACCTTCCAGGCCTTCATCTTTCCAAAAGGGCTGTACTTAAAATACTAGATTACTGCAAATGTTCCGGAATTGAAAATATACTTGCCTTGCGAGGTGATACAAATCCCGCTTTAACACCACATAATGACTTCAGGTATGCCAGCGATTTGATTTCCTTCATCAAAGAAAACGGAGATTTTAATATAATAGGGGCTTGCTATCCTGAAGGTCACATCGAAAGTCCAACTATTATTGAGGATATTCGTAATTTAAAAAACAAAGTAGATGCAGGGGCAGACCAACTCATAACGCAGTTATTTTTTGATAATAACAGCTTTTATTCCTTCCGAGAGCGAGCGGTTATAGCAGGAATTAACGTTCCAATTAAAGCCGGAATCATGCCGGTTATGAGCAAAAGACAAACTGAACGTATGGTTGCCCTTAACAGAATAAAGCTTCCAAAAAAATTTATATCTATTATGAATAAATATGAAAACAATCCGGAAGCAATGCGGGATGCAGGAATTGCATATGCTGTGGATCAGATCGTAGATTTAATAACCCAGGGGGTTGATGGAATACATCTCTATACTATGAATAATGCTTACATTGCTTCTCAAATCTATAAGGCCATAAACACCTTGCTTGTAGCATAAATATGCCTCCGCTCTATTCAAAGCGGAGACATATTTTATTCAAGAACAGTATATCCGTATTCGCTAATCAGTTTTTTCAGTTTCGAAATATAGTCAAGAGCCAGCATGCTAAGATGTGCTTTCTTGTTGGCAATCCAACCTATCAGCATTCTTTCATTCGTCTGAAGCGGCACGGAAACAATGTTATCTCCGTTTAAATCACTGCATAAAAGGCCCGAGCAGATAGTGTATCCATTTAAGCCAATTAAAAGGTTAAAAAGAGTAGCCCGATCGCTGACATGGATTGTTTTTCGGCGAGGAACTGTACTTAAAATCTCTTCTGAGAAATAAAAAGAATTATACTCACCTTGTTCGAAAGCCAGAAACGGGTAGTTTTCCAGATCTTCGAGAGTAACTGAACTGTTCTTAGCAAGAGGATGCCTGGAACTAACAAAAATATGGGGCTTAGCTTCGAAAAGGGGATTAAATATCAAATGATTTTCTTTTAACAGCTTGTTCAAAACTTTTTCGTTGAAATTACTAAAATAAATAATCCCTATTTCACTGCGTAAATTTTTTACATCATCAATTATTTCATATGTTCTTGTTTCCCGTAGGGTAAATTCATACTCATCTACATCAAGACCTAAAAGTAATTCTACAAAAGCATTAACTGCAAAAGCATAATGTTGAGTGGAAATTGAACAAAGTTGTTTTGAGGGTTTTTTACCTAAATAACGCTGCTCCATAAGTTCTGTCTGCTCAATAATCTGACGTGCGTAGGAGAGGAATTCAGTCCCGTCAATAGTTAAGGATATTCCTTTGGCTGTGCGGTAAAATATTTCTATTCCCAGTTCTTTTTCAAGTTCTTTAACTGCCGTCGATAGACTGGGTTGGGTAATAAATAGCTGTTTAGCGGCTTCAGTAATGGAGCCGCATTCAACTATCTTTATAATATATTTGAGCTGTTGCAGCGTCATAATTAAACCTCCACCGCAACATTAAAGGCGGAATGATTGGCATACTGAATATTCTTAGCCTGGTCACAGTCACCGACTAGGTAAGTTTCAGGGACAATACAACCTAAACGCTCCACCAATTCCTTGTTAGGTCGCATACCGAAGGCCTTAACAATGGTATCCGCTTCTATAATGGAATGGTTCCAATTTCGATCTTCTATTTCTACTCCATTTTTAAGGAATTGCAGCACTTTATGCTCCCCAATAAATTTGACTTTATGTTGATTTAAGAGATAGAGCAGCATAGGCCGGGTGGCAACCACCATATCCTTGGCAAATTGCTCCACAGGAATCATATCCACGACAGTAACGTCTTTGCCTTCCATGGCCAAAGCCAGGGCGCATTCCATACCGCTCACTCCGCCACCACAAACAACGACTTTGGATCCGACTTGGACCCTACCGTTATCCACATCTAAAACCGAGTGAACATTTTCGTTATCGCTTCCTGGAATATCAAGTTCCACCGGGCTGGACCCAACCGCGATAATAATAGCGTCCGGGTTTTCCTTGCGGATGCTATCCTCGTCCGCCTCAGTGTTTAGCAAAATTTTGGCCCCGCAATTCATAGTGGTGTCTACATTCCATTTCAAGTAGGCACGTAAATCCCCTTTGAACGGAAGTGCACTTATTTCAGGCAGATGACCGCCTAGTCTATCCTTTTTTTCCATAAGTACGACTTCATGCCCTCTTTCCACCAAGGTTTGAGTAGCCATCATTCCGGCTGTCCCACCGCCTACCACTACCACTTTTTTCTTTCTGCGAGCCAGCGGAATTTCCCGGTATTTAGTTTCCCTGCCCACTACCGGATTGATGCTACATCTGACCTGGCCCCCGAAGGCAACAGCACCGACACAACCTTCCCAGCAACGCAGGCAAGGTCTAGTTGTTCCTTCTTCCCCGCGGTAAGCCTTTTTAATAGTCTCCGGATCGGCGAGCAGCTGCCTGCACATGGCCACAATGTCAGCTTTTCCGGAAGCTATTATTTCTTCGGCATCTTTAATAGTATTGATACTGCCGACTGTGGTTACCGGAATTTTAATATCCGGATCCTTTTTTACCGCTTCGGCATATTTTACGTTATGGCAATGAGCATGATAGTAAGGCGGCATAGTCCAAAAAGCCGCTTTATTATGTTCCACGATCAGACCTACCGAGACATGAACTAAGTCAATATATTCTTGGGCCAGTTTAATAAACTCTATGGTTTCTTCTAACTCCATGCCGCCTTCAACCATTTCCTCAGCACTGATCCTCATTTCTAATGCTAAGCTCTGGCCGACTCTTTCCCGGACGGCCTGCAGCAGTTCCAGGCCAAAACGAGCCCGGTTTTCAAAGGAACCGCCGTAATAGTCATTGCGTTTATTGGTGTAGGGAGATAAGAACTGGGCAATTAGATTACCGTGAGCGGCATGAATCATGGCCATATCAAAATCGGCTTTAACTAACCGTTCTGCGCAGTCAGCATAGGCTTTTATCACTTGGTCAATATCGTCTTGATCCATAACTTTAATCTTCCTAGGACCACCCGGAGTAGGAATAATACTGGGGGCCAAAGCATAAGGCTTGCGTAAAAGCTCGGGCAGAGAGCCTCTGCCGGAATGAACCAGTTCAATGGAAAGTTTGGCTCCATAACGGTGTACTTCTTCGGAAACGCGTTTTAAGCCTGGAATTTTATTATCATTGGTAACATCCAGTTCCCCGTAAGCATCCGCTCCTGTATCATTGTCCACCGGAGTGGCGCCAATAGTCACCAGGCCGGCTCCGGTCCGGGCCTGCATGCCCAAAAATTCTACGAATTCTGTGGTAACCTCGCCGGCAGCATTTGATAAGCAACAGACCATAGGCGAGAATTGAATGCGGTTTTTAAGCGTAAGGTTGCCTACCTTGATCGGTGAAAATACATGTTGGAATTCATTAAATTTTGCCATAATAAAACCTCCCTTTCCCCTCTTTTTTCCATTCTAGCATTCTGAACAGGCTCTGTATAATATGAAAACACAATGCTTTCATAAGTAAAGCTTATCGAGGTCTAAGAGGTCTTGTTGGCCGGTGGATTGGCACTTAATCCCTATCTTTTCTTTGCAGGTAATCATACATATCGGCAAGATCGTAGCTGCGGTCAGGTAAGCTGTACACAGGATGCTGATTAAAAAGTCCTGTTAATAACTGTTTGGTACAAAAACCCCAAGCTTTGTAATTATCTTCTTTCTGGTAATAATCATTTATTAGTTTCAAAACAGGTTTTAAATCATAGCGGTTTTTATTGGCAAATTTTTTTTCAACATAAGGCAAAAGACATTCCAAAGGGCAATTTCCAGCACCTCTGCCCATCCCTTTGACGCTGGCATCGGCATAAACCGCCCCGTGTTCAATAGCGGTAATGGTGTTGGAAAAAGCAAGCTGCATATTATTATGGACATGGATACCAATCTTGCTTTCCGGTAGTTCCTGTTTGTAGAGAGTAATCAAATTTCTGATCTGGTCCGGATACAAAGCCCCATAGCTATCCACGATATAAACCGTTATAAACGGTATAACCTGTTTAACCAACTGCAGTTTTTTCCTTATTTCTTGAGGCTGTTCTTTGGAAATAGCCATAATATTTAAGGTTGTTATATAGCCATTCTCTTGAAAAAACAAAACATCTTGCACTGCTTGTTCTATCTGATTTAAATAGCAGGCCACCCTGGCCATAACAAAGGGAGATTGCGAGGCCGGGGCAATATCTTCTCGGTCGAACTTGCCTACATCCACCATAAAAGCCAGTGCGGGAGGATTTTCTATATTATTAATAAACTGACGGATATAACTATCCGGGCAAAATTTCAGAGGACCGTAAGCTTGTTTATCGTAAAAGCTGCCGGATGTTTTATACCCCATTTCCACGAAATCTACATGAGCTAAAGCCATTAATTGTAAATGGTTTTGAATATATTTATCTTCAAAACTAAAATTATTAGTCAGTCCTCCGTCACGCAGCGTACAATCCAGGATTCTTAATTTAGGCATGAATGTCACCTCCATGATGCTCGCGAAATGCCCAACAAATTAAATATGTATAGTTTAAAGCTTCTGCTAATTACTTATTAAAATTATTTATGATTATAAACCTGGAAGGATGTGTTAGCAAGTAGTGCTTTATAAGCACATAATTTTAAAGATAAAAATAAAAAAAATCCCGAGATAATAAAACTAATTTTTCTCGGGATTTCTTGATTCAGGAATTCACTCGGGTTTATACGCAGTCTTCCTCGATTTAGGGATTATCATTCCATAATCCTCCGTTACCATCTCGTTTAACCTATTGCTCTTTATCGCTCCGAAGACATAGATTGTATCAAGAAGTAGAATGATGGCAAAGAAGTACATGGCGATTGATTGCAAGGAGTAAAACGGCCAGAGCGGGATATGCAGGATGCCGGTATACTGATTCATATCCATGGCGGTCATTGACTGCGTCCATGCAGCATAAGCGGCATAGCCCGTCGTTCCGACAGAAAGTAAGCTCGTAAGGCCGAGAGAAAGCAAACGCAAAAATCTCGGAAAACGCTCAATAAGAATCATCATATTGATATGAGCTTTTTTAACCTGGGCGTAAGCAAATGAAGCAAAAACCGCGATAACCATACAGCGTTCCACGAGTTCATAAGACCCCCGGATAGGTTTCCCTATTAGTTTTTCCAGGGCAACGTCGAACACACAGAGGACGATGATCGCGATATACCCAATGGCGCTAATTGAGCCCATAGCACCGGCGCAGCGATAAAGAAGTCGTTTTATTATTTTCATAAATCATCGCCTCCGTTATTGATTAAAAATCAGATCTGGCAGGAAGGTTGCAAGATTCGGAAAGACTGTAATAATCGCAATCATGACCAAGATGGTAATAATGTAAGGCAAAGCGCCTCGGTAGATCGTTCCGAGCGGCACGTCTTTGGCAATGCCGGCAAGAATGAAGCAGGCAAGCCCGACCGGCGGTGCAATCGCACCCATTTCCATGCAGAGAACCACATAGACGCCAAACCAGATCGGGGAAAACCCAAGCTCTACAGCGATGGGCATAAAAATCGGAACTGTCATCATCATCATCGGAAGTTCGTCCATGACAGCCCCGAGGATGAGATAAATAATGGTCATAACTAGGATAATAACAAATTTGGAAACGTCCATTCCCGCAATGATGTTCGCAAGCTGCTCCGGAAATCCTGTAATGTTCAGGAAGGTGCAAAAGACGGCAGCACCTATAATAATTAGAAAAGTCATCGCGGTAGTCTCAACGGATTTGGCCATGATTTCAACGAAGCTCTTCCAGCTAAAGCGACCTTTCACAATAGTAATAATTGCAGCCGTCAAAGCGCCTAGAGCCGAAGCCTCGTTTACGGTGAAGAGACCGGAAAACATTCCGCCAAGAACAACAGTAAAGATTATAATAATCGGGATCATGCCGATAGTAGATTTAAACCGTTCGCTCCATGGGGTTTTATGCGGTGGCGGTGCAAGGCTCGGTTTTGCTGTAACCATAATAACAATAGTGATAATAGTCAGTACTAGCAAGATAATAGCCGGGATAATACCGGCTGCAAACAGGCGGCCAATAGATTGTTCGGCAACTACGCCGTAAATAATGAGAAGTGTACTTGGAGGAATGAGATTGCCGAGTGCTCCGCCCATCGCCACACTACCGGTTGCAAGTCTGTCATCGTAACCGTATTTGCGCATTTCCGGTATGGCGATTGTACCCATTGTTGCCGTTGTGGCGGCGATGCTGCCACAAATAACGTGAAAACCAGTGCTGGCAGCCACAGTTCCGCAAGCGAGATTGCCCGGAAGTCTGCTCAACCATTTGTTACAAAAATTATAGAGTCCGTTAGACAGTCCTGCATGAAAGGCAAAATTTCCCATAATAATAAACATCGGTATAACCATAAGGGCGTATGTTCCCGCTTGGGAAGCCGGGATCGAGCGTAGAAGGCCTAGAGCTGCCTTTGGAGAAACAGCAAGTGCATAGCCTATAGTACCGACGAGCAGAAGGGAAATGCCTATATTCATACCAAGTAGGATAAGTACCAGAAAAGCTACAATACCAAGTATGGCAAGGGTCATCAAGTCCATAAACGAGCTCCTTTCCGGCCGGTGAAACGGATCGCAGAAGTTGCGACCCGTTTCCATAAACAATGTTCATTCCATCAACAACGTTAATGAAGATTTGCACAAACTACTAAGCTGCTATTTGAACTTATTTATTATATTTGTCCTTATACTTTTCCGTCAGCTCCAAAGATTTGTCCAGATAAGCCTGGGCATCAAAGCCGTCTTTCGAGGTTTTTTGGACCCAGGTCTTAGCGTATTCGTCCGCAATAGCCTTGAATTCTGCAATTGCATCAGGCGTGGGATTTACAATCTCGAGATTTTTGTTTGAACTGAAAATCGCTTCCTTGGACTCTTCGGCCGCTTCATAGAATGTATTGCCGAAGGCAACCGAGCCCGCACGACCTGTAGTCTCATTCAGAACGTCTTTATATTCCTGAGGCAGGCTGTCCCATTTATCCTTGTTCATGCCAAGGACAAAGACACCTTCATAAATAGGCATACCTTCCATATAGTATTTTAGCTGTTCATAAAGTTTGAATGCTTCAATACCCTGCCATTCCCAAGATGTGCCGTCAATATTGCCTTTTTGAAGAGCATCATAGGTATCCCCGGCTGCGACAACTTCGGGTGAGGCACCCCAGAGCAGCATGACTTCGGTCATAGCCCCTGCCGGGCAGCGCAGTTTCATTCCCTTGATATCAGCTAAGGTGTTGATTGGCTTTTTAGTTGTAGAAATGAAATTAACCGGATTCCCGTACATGGTTAAAACGTGTACCTTGGAATCAAGCTCTTCCTTCATTTCAGGAGTTGATTCATAGAGATCCCACAGCACTTCGGCGGTCTGTGCCGGATGTGTCGGCCCATTCATCGGCAAAGCGACCACTTCTGTAAGCGCAAACTGTCCCGGATAGAACATCGTGTACAGCCAGCCGATATCGGCCGTGCCATCCATTACGAAGTTCAGTGCTTCAGGTCCGGGAGCCAACGTGCCACTACCAAAAAGCTTGATGGTCAGGCCGCCGTCCGTCTTGGCGCTTACCTCGTCCGCCCAAGCTTGCATAGCCTTCGCTATACGAGAAGTGACTGGGTCATGGAGGGTAAGTGACAGTTCTACTTTGGGTAGCCCATTTCCCGCAGCATCTCCGCTGGCAGTGCTGTCCCCGCCGGAACTCTTACCGCAACCGGAGATTACTAACGCTGTCATTAAGAGCAAAATAAGCATTAGAACAGGAATTCTTTTTTTCATCTCTTTTCCTCCGATTTAAATTTATTTAGTTATTTAATATATAAACGGATTGCTCCGTCAATATTAGTATTTTTTCAAACTAATTTTATGGTTAATTTGTACATTTTTTAACAGGTTTTTCAAAAAGTTACTTTAAATATACTTAATGCCAATAAAACTGTCAACAATTTACTTTCGATTGCATAAAATATATTTTTGCTAGGAAAAATAAAAGGCCGACAATATTTGTCAGCCTATTCATTGCCTTCTTGAAGTAACGGTTCATACATCATAATGGCATGGTTTTCTGTCACAAATTCATCCGAGATAATTTGATCATGACGGTCCAATACTCTACGCCTTATAACATTATGGCGCATGTAACCGCCCCACCATTCTTGCTTTATCAAATGCCCGCTCTCATAGATTTCATATTTAAATTGGCAGGGTTGTTCACATCTCCATTCGCCTTCTAAGTCATGTTCCCCTACCCTGATTTTAAGTTGATATTCAAAGGGTGTATCGTTTCTAATTTGCAAATCGACGTAATTATAAACGACAGTCGCCCCACTCCCAAAAGGCTGTGTCCGGTTCACATCAGGAAAAACGTCGTGCGTATGACGCCAGCGCTCTGTTACTGTCAAAGGCGTATGAAGTGTCATCCAATAGATGAGGTTTGATAACTGGCAAAGTCCGCCCCCTACTCCTGCGGTAAATGAACCATTGGTTAAAACCATTCCTTCCAAATACCCCTTTGCTTTAGTCGGTTTTCCAACCAAACGCCAAAATGAAAAGGTTTCTCCGGATTTCACTATTAACCCATCGAGCTTTTCACTTGCTAACTTAAGATTAGTTACTTTATTCTCTTGTAGCCACATATCAACATTACGAAGTTGCCTGTACAGTGGCGTTTTATGAGAAGCTACTAGGTTATTAAAATCTATGGTTCCATAACTTGAGGCGTATTTGATCGAGCGATTGAATGCCCAAACAAAGTAACGCCTCCAAGTAAAATACAGCTTTCCAAGGGACATTCTAATTTTTGATCGAGGAACAGGTCTATGGTAGTTGAAAGTCAAATCAATACCCTCCCCCAAAAAAAGCTGTGTTTCACGAACTGCCCTACCGCTTTGAAGTTGCAGATGAGTTAGCTTCTCTTCGGCAGCATATGAATTGCTGTACCAAAGAAATCCTCCGTCGCTTCCGTGATCCCCTCTACAAAGGTAGGGTGAGGCCGTATTACGGAAGCCATCTCTTCGGCTGTCATATTATTGGCAATAGCACTTGTTAACTCACTGATAATATCCGTTGCCCGGGCGCACATGAGATGCGCTCCAATAAGCACGTTAGTTTTAGCATCAAATACCAGCTTGATAAAGCCTCGATCCTCATTGGTGATGATGGATTTGCCGTTTCCGCCCATCATATATTTGCTGATTTTAACCTCTATGCCCCTTTCCTTCGCTTCCTCAGGGGTAAGACCTACAGCGGCTATTTCAGGGCTTGTATAGACACAACTGGGAATGGCCTTCAGGTTGACGGCACAAGGGCTTCCCACAATATGGTCAATAGCATTAAGTCCTTGGGCTGACGCAGCATGAGCAAGTTGAGTACTGTTTACGGTACAATCCCCAATGGCGTATATATTCGGAATACTGGTTTGCATATTTTCATTAATAATTATAAATCCGCTGCTATCCCGATCAACATCAACGTCCTCCAGGAAAAGTCCTTCCGTCACAGGGGCTCTGCCAATACAGACGAGCACTCCGTCACATACCACTTCTTTAACCTCATCCTTATGCGATATTTTGCACAAAAGTTCGCTGCCCGCCTTTTGGATTTCCTGAATTTTAGCCGGCGTAACAATATTGATCCCTCGTTTTTTAAACAGCATCATAATGTTTTTGGATATATCCGTATCCATACGGCGCAGGAGGTTCTCCCTCGAACCGACGATCGTGACCTCGCATCCCAAATCGTTATAAAGGGAGGCAAATTCCACGCCGACTACCCCGCCTCCTGAAATAAGTATCCTCTTATAAAGCTTGGCGTCAGCGGCCAGAGCATCATCGGTAGTGAATACGTTCTCAATGCTCTGCATTGATTCCGGAAGTAACTTCGGTTTGGAGCCGGTAGCAATAATAATGTATTTCGTCTCAATTTCATGTTTGCCGTTAGTGGTCTTTATAATAACGGTTTGCGGATTTTTGATTGCTCCCCTACCGCGAATAATCTCAATTTTATTGGCTTTAAGCAGGCGTTCTACGCCGGTACGCAATTTCAGTACAACTTCAATTTTACGCTTGTTTATAACCTCAAAATCAAACCCAAGCTGTCCGGTAAGCAGTCCGAACATTTCTCCGTTAACAGCTTCCTTATAAAGATTGGCACTATGAATCATGGATTTTGTGGGAATACAGCCCCGATTCAGGCAGGTACCGCCAATTTCCCAATCCTCGATTATAGCTGTTTTAAGTCCTTTTTGGGCTCCTCTGATTGCTGCTACATATCCTCCGGGTCCGGAACCAATCACAACCAAATCAAAATTACTCATTTTTTATCATTCACCTACCAGATTTCCTGCGTTTTTATTAAAGCAATAATGTCATCCAAAACTTCTTGTTCAACTTTTCCTTCTAACCGCCTAAGGGCATCCACCATGGCCCCTTGCTGAAAGCGGACACCTGTCAGGCAGGAGACCATAAGTTCGGCAATGGTTTCATGCATCGCATCAGAGAATACCTGCACATCAGCAATGATATCTCCTTGGATTTGGAGGTCAATGCTAATTTCTCCCCAGGCATACCTTTGGTTTAAGGTTAAATCTGCTTTCATCCTTTTACCGTAAAGCCATTCATGGGAAGCATATTTGTCTTCCAGCTTCTTAATTTCCAGACTGTCCAAATCCCGGTCTAGGATGCTTTCGGGCTCCGCAGTATATATTTCAGCAAAAGCTCTTACTAACGCGCTTTTCAAATCAGAGATGTTAATACTGCTGCTTAAGTCCTTCAAATTGACTACTCGGCTTTTTACGGAGGATACACCTTTGGACCGTAGTTTTTCCCTCGAAACATGCAGATACTTTGACATATCTTGTAAATCCACATCCACAAGAATGGTTCCGTGATGGTAACAACGTCCCTTATGTCTGTAAAAGGCATTACCGGAGAATTTTCTTTGTTCAATACATATGTCATTTCGTCCGGTCTTTTCGGCGTTTAACCCAAAATCCTTAAGCGCTCGGATAATAACAGATAATTGCCTGTCCACATCGTAATCCCGCTCCTTGATCAGAAAGGTAAAGTTGAGATTACCCAGGTCATGGTACACGCTTCCCCCGCCGCTCAAACGTCGCGCAAGTTTTCCTCCATCCGTTGCCAGTCTTTCCGTATTACACTCTTTTAAGGCATTTTGATTTCGGCCAATGACCACGGTATGCTTGTTTTGCCACAGATACAGGATGCATTCCTCATCTTCTACAAGATGCAAGAGATGCTCTTCTACGGCCAGGTTATAGTACGGACATGTTGAGCCGGACATATAGATCCTTGTTCTTTTAATCATATTTTCCCTCATGAATATAATCAACGGGTATTACCCGTTGATTTATTGTCCTAACCATTAATCAAAGTTATAGCGCAAAATCGGTTTCCTCGCCGCAGTGACCTCATCCAAACGGCGCACCGCCGTTTTTACAGGAGCCTGGTGTAAGGCCTCGGGATCTGTGCAGGCCTTCTCATACAGCTGTCGATAGACCTTCACAGCCTCATCAATGGACTGCTTCGATTCCGTATCGGTGGGTTCAATCATTAGTGCTTCATGAACAATTTGCGGAAAATAAACGGTCGGCGGATGCATCTCATGGTCTAGCAAGCTTTTGGCAATGTCCAGCGCGCTTACGCCTGTTTTCTTTTTTAGCGGTTCGGCCGTCAGCACAAACTCATGCATACATCTGCCGGGAAAGGCCACCTGGAACAAATCCTCAAGGCTTTTCATCATATAATTGGCATTGAGCACGGCACTCTTGGCCGCCTCAGGAATACCCTTCCGGCCCAGCGTAAGTGTATAGGTGAGCGCCCGGAGCACAATAAGGAAGTTTCCATAAAAGGCCTTCATACTGCCCATTGTATCTTCATAATCACTGGCAAAATAAAATTTCCCGTCCTTCTCCTCCACCCTTGGGACCGGCAAAAACTTCGATAAAAAGGCTTTGCATCCGACGGGGCCGGCACCGGGTCCGCCTCCGCCATGGGGAGTTGAAAAGGTTTTGTGCAGATTGAGGTGGACAATATCAAACCCGGTATCGCCTGGACGGACAATGCCCATCACAGGATTGAGATTTGCTCCGTCGTAATAGAGAAGTCCCCCTGCCTTATGAACAATTTCTGCAATCTCTACAATATTTTTTTCGAACAAGCCAAGGGTGTTCGGATTGGTAAGCATAAGTCCGGCAGTATCCTCCCCGACAGCTGCTTTAAGTGCTTCAAGATCT
>JAAYOJ010000156.1 GCA_012520405.1 Peptococcaceae bacterium | reverse complement strand
TTTACATGACCTTATTTTTATTGTCCAGTTAAGTGTAACCTATCCAAATACCGTATTAGATATGCTCGAAGCTATTGGATATGATTTAATTATTCAAGAAAAATCTGATTATGATAATTCTAATTGGTAAGTGACTTAACTTATGTCAGGGTAGCTAAAAAGTAGAATTATGTATGCTTATTAATCGACCTTTTCAAAAGAGAAATAATTTTTATTATTTTTAGAAAAATCGTCAATCAGACTTAGCACTTCTAAAGCATATTTTGACCTAAAATGCCCATGTTTTCTAAAAAACTCAAGCCTGCCGTTAATGCCATGGCTATAGGCTGTATAGCTTGCATGTAAATTCTTGTAACTGTCATTAAGATATTTTAGGTATCCTCCTGCTAAAAAAGCGGCATAATATTTATCTTCTCTCAACAACTGATCAGTAGGTTAGGGGATATCCATTTTATAATATTCCGTAATTGCCATATAAGCTGTTTTGGCCGTCGCTAACTTCATTTGCGTAGTACTATACAATAACGAACCCCCGTCCATTCTGGTAGGGGACATAAAAGAGGATTTCTTAGCAATTAGAGCTATAAGCTCATAGGGAGCAAGTTCAAAGGTTTTTTCTACTGAGATTAGATAATAGATATATTCAGGTTCAACATTATATTTATTTATCAAATAATCAATACTTTCCGGGGGATAATCCTTATTTTCCGTTGCAATTTCTTGATGGGGTACTTCAGCAAGTTCTCTACCGCCGGCAAAGATAGCAGCGCCTATTGCAATTGCTTGGAGAAATACTATTATAACTACCAGCGCTATAACCAAAAGGCGGCTTATCTTTCCTGTCAGCAAAACTTTTACCTCCTTGACTGCTGTATTTTGCCCGCTTAATAAACCACCATAAACTTCATTAAAACCTTTATATTTTTTTATGTTATGCAGTATTTATCACCATAAGAACAAATTTTAAATTCAACTTTAAGTTCTCAAAAAGGAATAATATTCAGCTGGATTGGAATAATATAGCCGGACTAGTTTTTGGAAAAATGTTTACCAAATATAAGGAGGCTATTATGACGAGTAAATTCAATTTGTTTGCCCGTGATACAAAAAAAATAGAATTAAAAGCCAAAGAAAAAATTAATACTACTGGAGAGCAAAAAGATTCCGTACCAACTAAAGATAAAAATCCTGACGATATGGAAATTAAATAATATTAGGCACGTCTAACAAAAGACGTGCCTTACTTTAGTAAATATAGTATTCTATATATTTTATACTTTCAGTTATGATTTATGGACTATATTATTTTGTTTTATCTTTTATATAATCGACAGCATCATTAGCGCCTTCTTTTATGTTATCTACTGCCTTGTTTAAATCCTTCTTTGCCTGTTTCATACGCTTTTCCATTTTCTTCTTGGCCACGGTCATACCTCCTTTTTTATTAAGACGTTAATATTATGATACTTTCTATGATTTTTATTCTTAGCTCCTGATAACCTATGCCGTTGTTAGGAGGTTTTTTATTAATGCCCTAAAAATGAAAGTAACACTACAACAGTCAAGGAAGTGATCACTGTTAAAATCAAAGCAAAAAGAAATGCTATACGAATTACTTTATTTTCTTCTCCTAATTTATCAATAGAAGCGGCAGCATTTTGTAGTTTAGCCGGAGATATAACGCTTGCCAGCCCCCCGCCAAAAGCAAGCCCGGCGGTTATAATAATCACACCAGATAAGCCCCAACCCAGGTTTTGAGCGGTAGACATGGTGTATTGAGCAAAAATAGCAATTGTCGAACTCTCACTTCCGGTTAAAAATCCACCAAATAAACCGATAAAACCAACTATAACCCCATAGACTTCCTGAAAGGCTTGTGCTGAATATTCAGCCAATACCATTATCATACTGGGAACCAAATGTTTGGGTAGCTCCGGATTTAAGTTACTGGCCATATTATAACCTGACATATTCATGATTTCCCCAATCAAAAAGAAAATGGCGGTAGAAAAGACAGGCTTTGGTGCCCTTTTCCACCAAATTTTTACTGTTTCCTTTAACTGAGAGGCTGTCGGTTTCATAAAAGGGATGGCCAGGATAATGCTGACAAAAATCCAGGTGTAGGCGTTCCAAAGAGCTCGTGTAGGAATAGGCCTGCCGTCAGGGGAAATGCCGCCTATACTAAGAGTAAGAGTCCTGTAAAGATAATCAAAGGAAGCTTGAGGTAAATTTAAAGCTAAGATAACTATAATCAGAATAAACCAAGGGAGAAATGCTTTCCAAAGGGGATACTGCTTGGCATATTCTAATTCCTCTTTAGTCAAGATACTTTGATCAATAACTTTTTTGCCGCTTACCTTAAGATAAAAAACCATGGTTAAAATCACAGCAATACCGCTCAAAACTCCTGTTAAAACAACAAGATTATCAAAGCGATTAGTATAATAGCAAACGACGCTGATTACTAAACCTGTTATCAAGCAAGGGATAATTCCATTTTTTATGGCCGCCCACTTGCCGTCAATCCATAACATAATGAAAGCAATTAATAATGAAGCTAACGGCAGAAAATAGAAGAAAATACTACCCGCCTGGGATAGGGTTATTTCTTGCCCACTTCCTAGAAAATTATTGGCCACATCCACGAAAACAACTATAGGGGCACCAAGTAAGGAATATGTACATAACGCATTATATCCAATAGCCGGTAAAGCAATGGCTACATAAGTTGAATAGCCCATAGCCAGTAAAATAGGAGGCAACAGAGAAACAGGTGTTGCTCCGACAGATACCATTAATGTGCCAAAACCAATACCGATAAGAAGAATTTGAACTGCTCTGTTACCACTGGCTATAGTCTTTATGAAAATAATTATTCTTTTTAGGGCACCTGTTTTTTCCATATAGGCCATTTGCAAGAGAGATGCCGCAACAATAAGAGTTACTGACAGCGATTTAATTAGTCCTGTCACCGTTGAACGGGCAATTACTTCAAGCGAGGTCTGGAAAAATAGAAAAGCTATTATAGAAACAGCTATCCAACCTACAATCCCTGTGGTATGAACGGGCTTTTTTAAAACAATAAGCATCACAAGGATAACTGCAATGGGCAAAAGCGACATAAGTAAAGAGAACATTCTTATATACCGTCCTTCGTTAGAAATAATCAAACTGGGAAGCCACTTTTTTGGAATAACAATGTCTAATAATAATATCTTATTATATTATCCCGTCGAGTTTATTAAAAGCCTTATATTTGCCCAAAGTATATTTTTATTTACTTGTTATTAAATATTTTTAGTATAAACTTATGAAATCTCCCGGTCTATTTTCATCATAACCTCCAAAGCTTTATATTATTAAAGTATTGTATAATTTTTCCGTAAAAAGAGAATCTTTTAACAACTATTTTCTGTGAAGTTTGCTGAAAACAATTGACGAGCCAGTTTTTAGGATTTTTCATTTTTTAAAGTATAACAACGTTTTATAATTCTCGAATAAAGGAGGAAAAGGGAGTTGCATAAGTATAATGATTTAAAAATGTGGATCGACGGGCAATGGGTAGATGCTGAATCAGGTCAAACTTTTGCCACTTTAAACGTAACCACTGGGGAAGAGCTTGGACGCGTGCCCCTTGCCGGCCAGGAGGATGTCGATAAAGCCGTAGCGGCTGCCCGTAAAGCTTTCCCCATATGGTCAGAAAAAACACCGGCTGAACGTTCGGCAGTGCTTATGAAGATCGCTGCGGCTATCAGGGATTCTCTGGATGATTTAGCCCAGCTTGATGCTTTAGAACACGGATTACCTTTTCACATTGCTAAAGGCCCTACTATGGGAGCCGCCGGTAACTTTGAAATGGCAGCTTACTATGGCCGGTCACTGGTCGGAGATGTAATTCCATCGAACAACAATGTTATGTACTGTCTGGAACGAGTTCCAATTGGGGTCTGTGCCCTGATTACGCCATGGAATATGCCTCTTTTCCTTATGACCCAAAAAGTAGCACTATCTATTGTTTCAGGCAATACCTGTATCTTAAAAGCACCTAGTATAAACGCTATTACTTCTCTTAAATTTGCTGAAATCTTAAGTAAAATCGAAGGACTTCCTCCTGGTGTAGTAAATGTTATCACCGGACCTGGCGGAAGCGTGGGTGATATGCTTGCCACTCACCCGGATGTAGACTGTATCGGCTTTACGGGAAGCACCGAAACAGGTGCCACAATAATGGCAGCGGCTGCTCCTACTATTAAAAAAGTAATCATGGAACTGGGAGGGAAAAATCCAGCTATTATTATGCCGGATGCCAATCTGGATCATGCAGTGGAGATTCTGGCCCACCATCAATTTCATAACTGTGGCCAAGCTTGTGGCTCCCCGGGCAGATATTACATTCATGAAAGTGTTTATGAAACATTCCTTAATAAATACCTAGACCATGCTAAACAAATAGTGGTTGGCGATCCGCTCGATCCTAAGACCAATATGGGACCGCTGGTAAGTAAGGAACATGCAGATAATGTTATGCGCTATATTGAATCAGGTATAAAAGAAGGAGCTACCTTAAGGCTGGGAGGCAAAAAACTAACTGATCCTCCTTTTGATAAAGGTAATTTTATTCCGCCTACAGTCTTTACTGATGTTACCCCCGATATGAAAATTTACCGGGAAGAAATTTTCGGACCGGTAGCAGTTATGACCACTTATTCCTCTGAGGAAGAGGTTATTAAACTAGCTAACGATAACCACTATGGCTTAACCGCCTCAATTTGGACCAAAAATATTGCCAGGGCCTTAAAGCTCGGTAAAAAATTAACCGTCGGTACTTTCTCTGTAAACGGCCATAACCTTATTGCTCCCGAAGCTCCTTGGGGTGGTGTAAAACAGAGTGGTATTGGCAAAGAAGGCGGTTTCCAGGGAGTTCTGGAATATACAGAACAAAAAATGATCACCATCTGTCTGAGAGAATAGTTCATTTTCTTCTCTAAAGTATACCTACCTCTTTCCAAGCGAGTTAAGCCTTAATTGGTTTTATCTCGCTTTTTTTATTGGTGGTTTGTTACGAAATCCCGGCACTTATTTCAGTAATTACTCCGAAGAAAAAGGCTTAGAAATCAGCTAATATTCCAGTACCAGCTTAAATATCCAGCCACGAAGTTTAAAAATAAGGAGGAGTCTAAATGCCATCTTGTAAAATGTTAATTGGCGGTAAATGGGTATCTGCAGATTCCGGGAAAACTTTTGTTACAGTAAATCCCACAACAGGTGAAGAACTAGGAAAAGTACCCTTAGCAGATAACAGCGACGTAGATAAAGCTGTGAAAGCCGCTCGGGCCGCCTTTCCAGGCTGGGCAGGACTAAAGCAGTCTGAACGTAATAAGGTGCTGAACCGTATTGCAGCCCAAATTAGAGAAAATGCCCAGGAATTGGTGGACTGTGATGTCCAAGAACATGGAACTCCCTGTCAGGACGCCTTCAAACATGTTATGGGAGCTGCGGAAAAATTCGAATACAACGGAGCCATAGCCCAAGCGCTAATGGGTACCCAAATACCCATGGAAGACGGAATGCTGTCCTATTTTAAAAGAGAGCCTTTCGGAGTGGCAGCTCTTATTATTCCTTGGAATCTTCCTATCATTATGATGGCTGTAAAATTATCTGCTGCCCTGGCTGTAGGCAACACCTGTATTATAAAGCCACCCAGCATCAATTCCCTTACCGGCCTTAAATTTGCCGAAATAATTAATAAAGCAGGTCTTCCTGACGGTGTTGTTAACTTTATTACCGGCCCGGGAGGAAGTGTGGGACAAGCACTTGCCAGCCATCCAGATGTTAATTTGATCGGTTTTACGGGTAGTAGCGAGACCGGTAAAGATGTACTAAAATATGCTAGTTCTACGGTTAAAAAATGTGTAATGGAGCTTGGCGGTAATAATCCAACGATTATTATGGAAGATGCTGATCTTGATGCCGCCATCGAGGTTCTCGCTTCCAGGCAATTTAACAACTGCGGTCAACACTGCTCTGCACCGGGAAGATACTATGTTCATGAGAAAGTTTACGAAGCTTTTCTTGAAAAATTCAAAATTTTTGCTCAAAATATTGTGGTCGGCGACCCGACTGATAAAAATACTTTTATGGGCCCGGTTACAAGCAGATCCCATAAAGATAAAATCGAAGCCTATATTAGTGGGGCCATAGCGGAAGGTGCAAAACTTTACTATACTCAGGAAAAAAAAGATATTCATCGCAAAGGCTTTTTCGTCATGCCCACGATTATTAGTGATGTAAAGCACAACATGACTATCGCTAAAGAAGAGGTTTTTGGTCCGGTTGCTGTTGTGCTTAAGTACAACGATAAGGATGACATTATCGCCCTGGCCAATGATTCTCCCTTTGGTCTTTGTGCTCATCTATGGTCTAAAGATATCAAGAAGGGATTGAATCTGGCTGATAAACTCCAAGTAGGTTCCGTTTTCATAAATTGCCAGACTCTAACCAATGAACAATCCTGGGGTACAAGCGTTAAAGAAAGTGGACTAGGCAAAGAAGGCGGACTTCTCGGACTTGAGGAATTTACGGAACTCAAGATGATTACAGCCAAATATGCCAGATAATAAGTGGGAGGTAGCTATGAATTATTTAAACTATAGTTTTAAAAATTTGATTGACGGCAAACTTGGTCCAGCAGTTAAAAAGGGAACTATGGAAGTTGTAAACCCAGCTAATAATCAGGTTGTTGCCGTTGTCCCTCGCTGTACTACAGAAGATGTTGAGCTTGCCATAGCGGCTGCCCACAAAGCCCGTTTATCTTGGAAGAACACCTATATCGGCGACCGTGCTAATCTTCTTTTTAAACTGGCTGATATTATCAGAAAACATGCGGATGAGCTTGTACCTATGGAAACAATTCAGTATGGAGGGCCTATTAGCAAGACTAGAAACTTTGATATCCCTGCAGCCTACGCTACCTTGGAATATATAGCAGGTCTGGGTCGAGGGCTTACAGGTACTACAATTAGTGCTGATCCTATGGCCAGAGTGATGACTTTCCGTGAACCTTGCGGAGTAGTTGGCCTAATCACCCCTTGGAACTTTCCTTTGGTTACCGCTATATCTAAACTTGCCCCCGCAATGATAACAGGGAACACCTGCGTCTTAAAACCACCATCCTGTGCTCCCTTAACAGTCCTCAAACTGGCTGAATTCGTCGTCGAAGCCGGTTTTCCGCCAGGAGTAATAAATATTATAAGCGGACCAGGTTCCGAAATAGGAGAAGCTATAGTTAAACATCGCAACGTTAATAAAATTAATTTTACCGGAGATTCCCACGTGGGCAAAAGAATTATGGAACTGGCCAGTTCCCAAATTAAACCTGTTGCTTCGGAGCTCGGCGGCAAAAACGCGATGATTGTGCTTAACGATGCTGATCTGGACGCGGTCGTAGAAACCGCAACCTATAGTGCTTTCTTTAATTCCGGGCAAAATTGCGGCTCTCCCAGCAGATTCTATGTCCAAGAGGATATTTACAATAATTTTGTAGAAAAATTTGTTGAGGCTGCCGGCAAAATAATTGTCGGCGACCCCTTGAATCCTAAAACCATGATGGGCCCCCTTGCCTACAATGCTTGCCGGGATACTGCCGAATACTATATCCAATCCGCTAAAAATGCCGGCAGCAAACTCTTGTTAGGGGGTGAGCGACCAACATCACCGGACATGAAAGACGGTGCTTTTGTCATGCCGACCATTTTTGAAGTTTACGACAACAAACAAGAAATGATGCAGGAGGAAATTTTTGCACCTGTAGTTGGTATTATGAAGATCAAAAGTCCAGAGGAAGCTATTGAGTTAGTTAATGACTGTCGCTATGGACTTTGCGCTTCCATTTGGACCCAAGATTATCGAAAAGCCCTGAGAATGATTGATAGCCTTGAAGTCGGTACTGTTTGGGTTAATCAACACTTGAAAATTGTTCCTGAAACTCCTTGGGGAGGCTGTAAGGAATCAGGCTGGACCAAAGAGAATTCCGTTCTGGTTTTAGAGGAATATACTTATCACAAACATATATGGCTCAATCTCGATGAAAAACCACACACATTCTGGGAAAAAATGATTAGCCTAACTTGAAGTCGAAGGTAATAAAATTAATACTGGGTATATTAATAAACAAGGGAAGTAAAGATCCCTTGTTACTTTTTGTGGTCAAATATTTAATATATTTTAACCCCTTAAATTTTGCTCTTAAAAAATAATTTTTCAATCTTTTTTGTTATTTTCTTTCTCGTTATTTATAGTATTCCAGAAAAATCTGGGTGTTATTTTTTTATCATATTCTAAAAGCCTAAAAGATAATTCTAACAGTTGAATGGTATGGTAATCAGAGAGGCTTACTTCCATAATTTCTTCTATACGTTGCAAATGATAAATTAAAGTATTGCGATGTAAATGAAGAGCCTTAGCTGTGTTTGAAATGTTTTTAAAGTGGATTAGGTATTCATAGAGACTATTAGTAAAAGTAGTATTATACTCTTTGTCATAAGTCATTAGCACTTCCAAGGCAGGGTGGCTAAAAACCTTGGATCCACCTGCTTCACTGCAAGCCTCCGCAATATGGTAAACAGCATATTCACCGTAGGGATATATATATCTTTCTCGATCCATATAAGTGCCTACGCGTAAAGCATCAAGAGCTTGGTCATAATAAAACCTAAGTTCTGCCAGCTGGGTACAACGTCGACTTATACCGCAGCGTATATTATTTTTTTTGAGAAAGGCACTAAGGTTGATCAACTCGGTCTTGAGAATATCTTGGGTCCTGGAAAAACTTGCAGTAATCACTATTTTATTATCATAAATAAGGGCTTTGCCGCCGCTGATCATTTTTTCTAAAGTATCACGCATATAAGATAAAGAAAACTTTTTACTATCAAATTCGCTGACGTCAAAAACAAACACATAGATATTTTTCTTTATGCCAATATTTAATAGGTTAACTCTTTCTTCAATTACTTTTGGATCCTTTAATCTTCTCTCCAGCAAGTTTTCAATTAGCTGCTCAAATTGCATACCCCTTGTAAACTGCTGAAATTGGTCTTTCTGCATTTCAGTAGCGATGGAATCACTTAATATTTTTACGAGTGAAAAATCAATATCTTTAAAAGGCCTATTGTACTCAATAACCGAGACAGTCGCTACTGACTTACCATTAATGACAACTTTGTTAAATAACCTAGAATATTTCATACTAGAGTATTGGCACTTAAAAGGCCCTTCACTCTGCTCGATTCTATCCACCAGGTTCTCCCTAATACCTGCTGAAACTAATTCCGGAGAAAGCAATCCGTTGATTAATAGTTCGTTCCAGCCGGTATCATCGGGAATTTCAACCATGGTCAAGGCGATAGCTCTCCAATTTTTATCAGTTATCATAATAGGGTTTTCTAACACACTGTATCCGATATCGACCAGACCCTGAAGTCCTCTATTGGAGTTGGCAAGTGCATCAAGAAGTTTTAATGAAAAAGTAAGTAATGAATTATGGTCTGACATAAGGCCTCGCTCCTCATGAATTCTCTCCAATTACAGCAATTATATTCCACTCATTAGTTATAAGTATAACACAAAAAAAAGCTTCTTTTCGAAGCTTTATGTATATGGCGGAGAAGCTACATGGCTTTTAGAGAACAGATATATCCCTTGTGAAGACTCAGGCAAAAAACTCGTAAAAACTATTGCCTCCGACTTGCAGCTTTCCCGCAGTATTCCGAATTAATACAATCTTGCATTCTTCCGTAAAAAGAAGTATACATTAATTACAAACATTACGGAAGGAGGGGGGTAAATGATGGATTATATCACAGTGGGCGAAGCGGCAGAAAAATGGGGGGTATCCTCTCGCTCGATTACATATCATTTGGTTGCAGGGCGTATTGAAGGTGCCGTTAGAAAAGGCCATATGTGGTTGATACCGGCAACTTCTCCTAAACCTCAAGACAGGCGTAGAAAGAAAGAAGTCCCCTCCTTTTACACACTTTTAGAGCAGGAAGATTCCCTTTTTTCTGTGCTTGATCTTTTTCCTATTCCGATGGAGGTGTTTTCTCCCGATGGCGTCTGTTTGTTTATGAACAAGGCATTTATAGAGCTTTTTCGCATTCCAAATCCTTCGGATATTATCGGAAAATTTAACGTCTTGCAAGACCCCTTTATTAATGTCACCCTGGACATGACAGACTATCTAAATCGTGTGTTTTCCGGAGAGATTCTCTCAGTTTACGATGTAAAGGTACCCTTTGAGGAAATTGACAATCGTTATCGGCTTCAACAAGGAAACCCCTCAGAGAATGAGATGTACCAAGACATTACCAACTTTCCGCTATTGCGTGAGAACGGAACAGTGGCTTATATTGTCACGGTGTTCATGACAAAGCATATTTATCAGTCGAGGCGGGATACCATCAAGGCCAAGGAATATATTGATACCCACTGGCTGGATGATTTTGATTTGGACAAGATTTCAAATCACGCAGGCTTGTCCCGTCACCATCTGACGCGGTTGTTTAAGCGCTTTATCGGCATAACGCCATATAGCTATTATCAAGAGATCAAGCTTGAAAAAATCAAGGAAGCTCTTGGAGATTTAGCTCTAACTGTCAGCGAGGCCTTTAATTCTTGCGGTGCTGATTATAGCGGTGGATTTGCAGAGGCCTTCAAAAAAAAGGCAGGGATGACACCTTCAGAGTACAGAAAGACATTACAGGTTAACATATGCGATAACGGGAAAAAACCAGAACAGAGCAATCCTTTTACTGTAACCTCTTTCAATCCTATTTGTGAATCAGAAGAACGACTTTTTCAAATAGCAGAGCTTTTTCCTATCCCCATTCAGATATTCAAGCGAAACGGTGACATCGTTTTTGTTAACGAAGCTGTACTCAGAATGTGGAATGTTAAGGATACCTCTCAAATTATCGGGAAATACAATTTAATTCGCGATCCCTTCGCAAACGGACAGCCAGAGCTGAAAGATGGTATTCGTAAAGCTTTTAAGGGAGAGACTGTTCTGATTCCAGATGTTCGAATCCCTTTAGAGAACTTTTGGAAGTGGTATAAGGCACGGAATCCCGTTTATGATATTGAAGCAATCTACACGGATATCCTGCACTTTCCTGTTGCAGGTGCAAACGGCCAAATGGCGTATATGGTGGCTATCTTTTTTACAAGCAGGATATATCAGGGTAAATCGGAAGTAGCAAAGGCCAGAGAATATCTTGAAAACAACTGGCAAGAAGAATTCAATATTGACAGCATTGCAAAAGCTGCCTGTATAAGCTCTTCCCATCTTGTGCGGCTATTCAAAAAACACACCGGCATGACACCCTACAGCTATTATCAGGAGATTAAGGTGGCCCGGCTCAAGGAAGCACTTCGAGATAAGAATTTAAGTGTATACCAAGCGTTTTTATCCTGCGGCTTTAAATATCCTGGCAATTTTGCAAGATTTTTTAAAGAGCAAGTAGGCATGACGCCATCCCAATATCGGAAGATTATGGATTGATATATGAACAGAAACGAGCCCCTGTATTCGGATAAAACGAATACAGGGGCTTTTTGCTGTCCAAAGATTAATGAGCATAAATGAATGATTTTAAGATTTTATCCGCTATAATGCGGTGTTTTCTTTTTATACAATGGATAGACCCAATCTCTGGAGAAAGGGGAGCTATCAGGGTCCGGACGGCTACCACAGCGCACTGCTCTTCCCTCTGCTGGATAGCGAAGGACGTATTCCCTTTGGCATCGTTATGTTGATGAAATAAGTGAAATGGAGGATATTTATATGAGAAGGGTTTTATTTTTTATTTTAGCATTTGTACTCATATTAACGCTTGGTGGGTGCGCGGTGACCCCGCCAGCTGGAAAATATAACAGCGGGAACACCTCGTCTGAATCCAAAAACAAGCCCACGCAGAATTCGGATTTCGAGGAAAATGCTTCTTCGAGCAAGAAAAGTGATAATAGTAACTCGTTACCCGCCTATTTCCCAAAGGACTTGGGACTAATTCCGGATTATGCCGAAATCGTCTCCGTGCGTGAGAAGGAAGGCACCAAGGGCGTTGATGTCGTGCTCGCAAGCGATGGAAGTATAAACGGCTTGCGTGACCATTACGAGCAGATTTTTGGCGAAGGGATCGCAAAAATCGAAGACAGGAACGATGGCTACTACATCTCTGCAAAGAAAAATGGCTCGCTCTACACAACTCTGATTAGCGCAGATACCTATGAGGGTCATTTGCTATATAATGGTAAGATTTGCGTGACAGTATCTATACTAAAGGGGGAGACTGACCCCGTAGATTCAGGGGGGGACGCACAGAACAGCGACACAGCGTCTACCTCCGATAAATGGCCGACCCATGGTGCTGCGGCGAACATCCCTGAACTTGGGAAGTATTCAGAGCTAAAAGTCACCGATATGAATATCCTCGGTTCTGATGAGTTTATAATCGAGTGCAAGACAAGCAAAGAAGACCTCCGCGAGTACGCGGAAAATGTCATGGAGAAATTCCCTCTCAAGCGTACTAAGATTGATGAAGGCGGACTGTATAGCGTTACGGGACACGACAATAATGGCTTAGTGTTTACCGCACAGCACGATTCTAGTACAAATGTAGCAAAAATTCAGATTTATGTGGACTCGTTCTTCGATCCTGAAAACCCAGATGGAACGAACGAAAACGGTGTCCCAAATTGGGTAAATAAACAGTAAGGAAGGTGGGATTCGCTCCGCTCACTGCGTTCGCTATCACGCCGGGGCGGGAGAATGCTCCCATAAGTCGCATTCTCTTTTCCGCCCGTTCGAATCCCAACTTCTTATATTCAAAAATTAAAAGCCTC
>JAAYOJ010000109.1 GCA_012520405.1 Peptococcaceae bacterium | reverse complement strand
ATTCATTTTTTCTATAAGCATTTTATCAAAAAAGAGGTAATCATTTTTATGGTTGCTGTATTTTACTTCATACATAGCAATATCAGCATATCGCATAAGTATATCCTTATCGTTAGTATCCTCTGGAAATAGTGCAATACCAATACTTGCGGTAATGGTGAATTTATACGGAGGCACATAAACAGGTATTTGAAGAATTTCCAGTATTTTTTCTGCAACTATCTTTATATATGATTTATTTTTATAATTTTCTATTATTACAGCAAACTCATCGCCGCCTATGCGAAAGGCTGTACAATTAGGAGTACAGTGTTCTGAAAATCGTTTACCTAAAGTGTGTAGAACCTTATCACCGGTTTCATGACCGTAACAATCGTTTATCGATTTGAAACGGTTGGCATCTATATACAATAATGCGAAAGGTTTGTTGGAGTTAGAATTGAATAACAAATCAAGATAATTGATAAGATATCTTCGGTTATATAATCCGGTTAAAGTATCTCTATTCGAAATTTCCTCCAAATGTTGATTTGTAAGGTTTAGTTCTTTGGTTCTTTCAGCGACAAGGTATTCAAGATGTTCGTTCATCTTCTTTTCTGTTCGAAGTAGGAGTTTATCAAGCATATTTGCTCTTACAGCTGTTGTCAGAACCCAATATAAGACACAGATGGCAGTAGTATTTATAAAGGTAGATAAGCTAAAGAAATCAATTAAGTAAAAAAGATAAAATGCAATTATATATAAAAATACTGTTTTTTTCGGTTTTCTTAAGTTTTCCGGCAGTTCATTTGTATTTGTAATTTCGACTACAGTCGGATGCATTACTTCATAGATAGCACTTATGGCAAAAAGTACATTGCACAGCATATAAACGACATCTATGATGGTATTTGGTTCATAAGATGTTAACAGAGTAAGATAAGCATAGTAATAATCAGTCCAAGCGTATATTATAATTCCTAAAAGTGCAAAAATCTCACTTTTGTAAGTGTTTTTAAAACCTTTTGAAAGAAAAATTAAACCAATTTCAGTTAAAGCAATAAAATCTAAGAACACAAAAACCATAACAAGTGTACAATTAAAGTCAAAATGAAATTGGATTCCTGCTTTTGAAAATATTAAAGACCAAAGCAAAAGTGTGCTTGTTACTGAAACTGTAAATAAATCTATGAGGATTTGATATAAGTGCCATTTATTAAAATTTTTAAAAACATAGTGAGTTAACAATATAACAAAAAATAAATTTGGTAATACGTAAAGCGTATTGATAAAATAATTATTTGATGGATCTATAAAAAGAATATTATCATAGATAAGCCACAAAAAATCTGCAATTCCCCAAATTAAAGTGCTAAGAAATATAAAAATAGCATACAGTTTGTAATTCGCAATTTGTTTTATTGAGACAAAAATCAATAGCGAAGATAAGAAAGCCACTATAGGAGATAAAATATTACCCCAAATAGTATTTCCAGATAATATACTTATAAAATATAAAAAAAACATAGCTAAAATTGAATATAGTAAGTTTTGCTTCGATTGTTTAGTCACTTATTTAATCCTCCTCTGTTTTTATATTCCCAAAATAAGTTCCAATCAGTAGAATGTGCTTTTAAACTTACAGCCGTAAATACCATATAGGCATCTACGGCCGCATTTATTTAAATTTTATTTTCGCAAATTGCAAGTGCAAGTTGGACACCCGCACAGTAAAAATGGGTAGCTCATAACCACGGGCTCGATGGAAGCTTCAGCTTCCGTTGGGGACGCGGTTGCCGCAGCCGTCAGGCTGCGAAAACGGAGTCAAGAAAGTCCTCAAATAGTTCTTCTGGGGTGCGATAGTCCAGATTCTTGCGGGGCCGCCCGTTCAGCTCGTCAGCGGAGGATAGGATGTATTCAGGCGTGAACGATTCAATGGATGCACCCTTGGGCACAAAAGCCCGGAACAGTCCGTTGTGGCGCTCATTTTGAGGGCGCTCCCACGATGTAAAGGGATGAGCGAAATAAACCTCCGCCCCCCATTGCTCCACTTGGGAGAAGTCAGCAAACTCGGATCCATTGTCCACAGTAATGGTCTTGAAAACCTGAGAGAACCTGTCTCCAAACTCCGCTTTTAGCATCTGCATGGCGGTCATCACGGCCTCGCTGGTCTTGCTGGGGATACGGACAGCGATGTAGTTTTCCGTTTTCTTCTCCAGCAGGGAAAATACAACGGCCTCTTTTCCAGCTCGTTTGCCAACAACAGTGTCGCCCTCCCAGTGGCCTTCCTCAATGCGGCTTGATGCGGTTTCAGGGCGAACAGAAATGCTTTTGCCGTAGCTCTTCTTGTTCTCGCGAGGCTTGGAATTCTTGTGCTGCTTGCGTTTCAGTGCATCTGGCAACTCCGTTACTTTTAAGGCATATGTACCAGCCCAAACCTCATTGTAGAGAGTGTGGGTGCAGACCATTTCCTCCAAAGGAAACAGCTTATGCCGTCTGGCATAGCCGGCGCATGAATCCAGAGACCATTTATGTTCCTGAACTTGTTTGCTCACCCAGTTAGCGAAGGACTTGCACTTGGCAATCTTGTGAGACTTATGAGAACGGCTCCTGTTGGCCTTGTAGACTGCTTCTCCGCGTTTTGCCGAGTAACCGGGAGCTCGTCCCTTATTACTCTTACGGGGTGGTGTGCCGCGTTTCAGCTCACTGCCAACGGTCGTTGGAGAGCAGCCGATCTCTCTGGCGATGGCTCTGTTCGTGTAACCCTGTCGTTTAAGATGCTGAATAGCGCCTCTTTCTTCCCGCTGAAGATGCTGTCCCTTCTTGCGTTCTGGCATGACTGTGATATAATCTTGGCAGTCCATAGTGATTGCCCTCCTT
>JAAYOJ010000171.1 GCA_012520405.1 Peptococcaceae bacterium | reverse complement strand
GATGCCATTAAGGGAGGCCTGGCAGCTTACTTAGGGTTGGTATTTTTCGGCCCTTGGGGTGGCTTAGCAGGAGGAATTTTGGCCATGTTGGGTCATACTTTTAATCCCTGGTTTGGCTTTAAACCTAGCGGTAAAGGAGTTGCCAGCGGATTTGGTATTATTTGTGTATTAATGCCCAAGGTTATGCTAGTGAGCATTTGTGTTTTTATTGTCGTGGTAGCTGTCAGCAGGTTCGTCTCACTTGGTTCGGTTCTGGGAGCGGTAACTGTTATTATTATGGCTTTAGCCTTTCGAGAAGAACTTCCTAATATTATTTTCGCTTTAATCGCAGTTTCCCTTATTGTGTTTAGACACATCGGCAATCTGAAAAGAATTATCAATGGTACGGAACCTAAATTCGGTCAAAAGCAAGCTAAGGATAATAAGAAGTGAAAGGATGAGTAAGAGCATGAAAAACACTGCTGTGTTTGGGGCAGGAAGCTGGGGAACCGCTATTGCTCTTCTTTTAGCCAGGGCAGGTCATAGAGTTTTTCTTATCGGTAGAGATGAAGAAAAAATCAATACTATGAAAAATAGTAAGGAAAACACTTACTATCTTCCCGGAGTAAGCCTGCCGGATAACATCATACCCTCTAGTGACTTGCAGGATATTTATGCTGATGTGGTATTTCTTTGCGTACCATCCCATGCTGTAAGGGAAAGCTGTCGTTTGCTGAAAGCTTATCTACGCCCGGGTTGTATAATAGTTAACACCGCCAAGGGTTTGGAGGAAAATACTTTCCTAAGACTTTCCCAAGTAATAGCCCAAGAACTCCCCGGTCATCCCCTAGCCGTCCTTTCAGGTCCAAGTCATGCTGAAGAAGTGGGGAAAGACGTAGTGACAGCCGTGGTGGTTGCTTCCCAGGATATAGAGACGGCAGAAAGCGTCCAAGATTTAATTATGACTTCTAAATTTAGAGTATATACCAATCGCGATTTAATTGGCGTCGAGATGGGCGGAGCCTTAAAAAACATTATTGCTCTATGCTCAGGAATCTTAGAAGGGATGAACTCCAGGGATAATACCAGAGCTGCGCTCATGACCAGAGGATTGGCTGAAATTACCAGACTGGGTGTTGCTCTGGGTGGAGAACCTGAAACCTTTTATGGTTTGGCAGGGATAGGCGATCTAATCGTAACCTGTACAAGTCCTCATAGCCGAAACTTAAGAGCAGGTAGAGCTCTGGGCTCGGGTAAACCGCTGAACGAAGTATTAAAAGAAGTAGGTATGGTAGTAGAAGGAGTTAGAATTACTAAAATTGCTTATGAATTAAGCAAGCGCTTGAATATAACTATGCCTATTACTGAGCAAGCCTACAATGTACTTTTCGAGAATTTAAGTCCGCAAGAAGCTTTGGTTGAACTCATGATGCGAGGTAAAAAACATGAAACTGAGAATAAAGAGTTTCTCGGGACAACAAATAATAAAGTAACACCCTAACGGGTGTCATTTTTTTATAGAATTAGCATAATAATTTAGACATAATTAACTTTTTAGTTAAATATACTTATAGTGCCTGAGGTGCTAGTCCTGTTAAAATTACCTGTTAAGTGCAGAATTTTAAAGGGTAGATTTTAGGTCCTTACTTCAAGGACAGCACAACTCAAAAGGAGGGAAAGGTTCTATGCAAAACTTTGATATTTTCAGCGATATTGCTGAACGAACAGGAGGGGATATTTATTTCGGTGTTGTGGGTCCCGTAAGGACTGGAAAATCTACATTTATCAAACATTTCATGGAACTTCTGGTCCTGCCCAATATAACCAACGTATTCGAGAGGGAGCGAGCACGGGATGAACTTCCGCAAAGCGGAGCAGGAAGAAGAATTACTACCACCGAACCTAAGTTTATCCCTTCGGAGGCTGTTGAAGTTGTCTTGAAAGACACTATCCATATGAATGTTCGGCTGGTAGATTGTGTCGGTTACTCGGTTTCCGGCGCTTTGGGGTATGAAGGGGAAGAAGGCGAAGAGCCCCGTATGGTCCATACTCCCTGGAGTGAAGAGGCTATACCTTTTCAGGAGGCAGCCGAAATTGGGACTAGAAAAGTGATCACTGACCATTCTACCCTGGGGATAGTTGTCACCACAGACGGCAGTATTTCCGATATCCCCAGAGAAAGTTATATTGAAGCCGAACAGCGTGTTATTGAAGAGTTGAAGGAATTAGGCAAACCCTTTATTGTTATCCTTAATACCACCAGGCCTTATGCGGAGAATACTCTGGAGCTGGGACGTTCGCTGGAGGAGATCTATCAGGTGCCGGTCGTACCTTTAGACTGCATGGAAATGAACCTTAACGATATCTCTCAAGTTCTGGAAGAATTACTCTATGAATTCCCGGTCTCTGAAGTCAATATCGAACTGCCCAAATGGGTAGAAGAACTGGAGCTCAGCCATCCGATCAGGGAAAGCTTTGAAGAAATAATCCAAAAATCAGTAGCAAATATTAAAAAAGTCAGAGATATTGATAGTGCTTTAGATATTTTAGCCGAGTGTGAACATGCTAAAGATATTATTCTCAAGGAAACCAATCTGGGAACAGGACGTGCAGAAATCCAAATAACCACTGAAAACGACTTGTTTAAGCAAGTGCTTGAACAGCTTACCGGCATTGAAATTGAGGGAGATCATACTCTGCTTAGAATGATACTTGATTACAGTAAAGCTAAAAAAGAGTGGGATAAACTAGCAAAAGCTTTCGAAGAAGTACGTACCAATGGCTATGGAGTAGTTACCCCGCAATTGGACGAAATGTTCCTGGAGGAACCGGAACTGGTTAAATCCGGAGGACATTATGGTATTAAATTAAGAGCCAGTGCTCCTTCCCTGCATATCTTAAGAGCGGATGTTACCACCGAGATTACTCCGTTAATCGGAACCGAAAAACAGGCCGAAGAGCTGGTAAAATACATTTTATATGAATTCGAGTCTGATCCGCAGAAAGTGTGGGGTTCCAATATCTTCGGCAAATCATTGCATGATCTGGTAAGAGAAGGTATCCAGAACAAGCTATATAAAATGCCGGACAATGTACAGACTAAACTGCAAGATACTCTGCAGCGGATTGTAAACGATGGGCATGGAGGACTGATCTGTATTATTATTTAAACTAATCTTTTGGGGAGGAAGTCAGGAATCAAAGGGTCACAAAGTTAGTTGCGACCTGAATCCTGACTTTTCTTTTTCGGCCTGCGGCCAGGACGGCGGGACCAGGACAGGGACGAGGTATTGTCAAGCGGCTTCTTAAATGCTTATAATACAGGCAGAGCATTTGCAAGGAGAGAAGGACTTGACTAAACTAAAGAAAGATTTTCTCTTGGTTAATAAGGACATTCTTCCGGAAGCCATAGTTAAGACAGTTCAGGCCAAAGAGCTGCTGGCTAAGTTTGATGTTTTAACAGTCAATGAAGCTTGCGAACGGGTAGGAATCAGCAGAAGCGCTTTTTACAAATATAAAGACGGGGTATTCCCTTTTTATGAGGGCAGTGAGGTCAAGATTATTACTTTGTCTTTGCTTCTGGTTGACCGTGCAGGGGTGTTGTCCGATGTACTTAATTACATTGCTTCCGTCAAAGGTAATATTTTAACCATAAACCAGGGTATTCCCCTTCAAGGTGTAGCTAACGTCTCTATATCTATTGAAACAGAGGGTATGGAAGTAACTGTTGAGAGCCTGTTGTCTAAGGTCAATGAGTTAGATGGAGTTCGCAAAGTAGAGCTTATTGCCAAGAATTAGGCCTGATTATCTTTCTATCCGGGGAGAAACTTTCTGGAACATAGAAGGATGAGCCAGCCACCTTATTAGATAAGAGGTAACAATACCATAGATTATATTATTTAAGACTGCTGAATAACCTGTCCTGGTTAGATGGGGTGAAGTTTTATAAATTCCCAGCCGCTGGCCTATAGTATATAGACTTTGCCAGGTAACCAGCCCGGACATAGAACCCTTAAGAAGTGGAAAATCCAGGCCTGTTCTTCTATACAGCGGAACTAATAAAACGCCGATCATACTCCCGTTAATTAAATGAGCCATCAAGCCCAGAGCATAGTTTTTGGGCTTTTTAGTTTTATAAGGTCTCATAAGTAGGGAGCCGGCAATATTGCCATAACGTATTTCTGTTTTTTTCCTACGGTAAAGAAGATAATTGGACATTGTCATCGCTATGCCGCCAATTAAGCCGGCCGTAGCCCCTAAAGCTATGGAGTCTTTCATAAATTTCCCTTGCCTCATGAGCGACCAAAACTGATTGCATTTTACTTTCACCATATTAATAACACTCCTTGGCAAATCTAGTATATATTTAAGATTTCCCTGGATAAGGTTTAATACACTGGAGCTATATGGTATCTCATAGAATTTGTTTGCTTTTTAAAAAATTACCGTTAAGATTACCAATGAAAATGCTTTTAGGCTTAAAATCCAGCTTGATTTTTTATAGTGTGTATGATAAATTATATTAGTGCCTCAGGGAAACACATAATGTCGGGGCGTAGCTCAGTTTGGCTAGAGCGCTACCTTGGGGTGGTAGAGGCCGCACGTTCAAGTCGTGTCGCTCCGACCATTGAAAATTCAGGAGTTGCAAGGGTTTGCGGCTCCTTTGTTTTTTATTTCTTGCCCAACATTTGCCTAACACATGTTTTTTCAACCATTGGTTCCTGGTTCCTAGTCTAACAATTCACTTTTTTTCTCTGCTGTTTGTCTTTGCATGCATAGAAAAACGAAATTTATTTGTATATTTTCGAAACTTTTTTATAGGAAAGTCTTTCCATTTAATACGTCTTAATGTATATTTTATATAGCTAAGTATATTATCGTAATACAAATTGAACTTATACCATAACAGCGTTGTCCGCTTTATTGTTTCAATAGGTGGGCTGTTTTGTCCGTAAGGATAGGTTTATTTGGTGTACTTATTTTCAAAAATAAAAGAGTGAAATAGTAGAGCAAGGCATAATAATTATTATTTTGAGTAAAAATTAACCTAGAAGGGTGGTGATTCTGATGAAGGGCAAAGAGATTGAATTAAATTGCATTATCGAAAAAGAAGGTGAAATTTTTTCTGCGTTATGTCTTGAATTAGATGTTGCCAGCTGTGGTAACACCCCTCAAGAAGCAGCCGAAAATCTTAAAGATGCTATCGTTTCTTATTTGGATTACGCAGTTGCTTCTGGTAAATTTGAAGAATATGTGCCAAGGCCAGTACCAAGAAATGTATTAAGACAATATAAAGAGAGGGCTCAAAATGCATCAGAACACCGGGAGCGACTTAGGCGAGAATTACTTGATTACAACAAGATACCTCATAAAATAGTTTTTAAACCCCGGTATGCCTGCTAAAAAGAAAAGTAGGAATTCTGCCTTGCCTTCAAGTATATCGAGCAGAAAATTAATAAGAATCTTAAGAAAACTTGGTGCTCAACCTGTAGGAAGAAGCGCAAGTGGTACGCATGAAATGTGGGTTAGAGAAGAAAATGGAAAGAAGTATTTAGCCCCGGTTATATTAAGTAAAAAAGATATTCCCGGAGGAACTTTACGGTCTATTCTACGGGGATTAAACATTTCGGTAAAAGATTTTTCTGCCAATTTAGGAATAGTAGTTATTATTGTAAATACAATAAAGTTTCATTTTTTCGGAATAGGTAGTTAATTGAAATATTTAATGGGGTCAGTCTGGTATAATTTTTTAATACCGGCACATTATATTATTGCCTAATAACACCCTAAACAAAGAAAACAGCCAGTGGAACGAACCTGGCTGTTTCTCGTTAAGAAAAGGAGACTGAAAAATTTGTGCACATGTTTACTCTTTTAACCTTGTCCTGAATGCGCCTATGTCTTTAGCCTGGGCTTTTATGAAACCAATTCGAAAAACTGACAAAAGTCCTATGGTAAAACTATAGGTATTTGTTATAGAATAGGATTCGTGATTTTTAAGGAAGGATGGTTTGAATTTCAGTGGGCTACCAAGTTACAAGACTGCTTACGGTTATCGAAGAAATGCGAAGGGAGCTTAATCGATTAGGATCACGTAAGCCTCTTACGGATCCCGATGTAGTAAAATTGAGTCAAAAGTTAGATCATTTATTAAATCAATATTCAAGATTGCAATGTCATAATAATACAAGGCACAAAGGTAATAGGATTGCTTAGTATTTATGTAGATTGAAAGCCGGGGGATGGTTCTCCGGGCTTAATACTTTGCTGCTAACATCCGCTGGGAAAATCTATATGTGGCAACAGGTCAGAATTTTGCCGACGGGTTAACCGGAGCTGTTCTGGCTGCCCGGACTTCCGCTCCGCTCATTTTAACAGGGAAGGTTTTACCTCCGGCTATGGCTATGTACCTACAAACCGTGCTTGAACCCCACACGGAAGTAACGGCGCTGGGCGGAGAAAAAGCGGTGCCGGAAACGCTTTTGAATACAATAAAGGACTTAGGCCCCTAGGTAATATTGCCACAATACGTTTAGCTTATTGTCCTGGTCTTTTATCTCTTTGTCCGATATGTATTGTGGTTTTGCATTTGAGGTTTTACATTTGTCTGAGAAAGGCAAATGTTTTTCTTTATATTTTTTGACATCGTGATATACTATAATATTGTGCCAAAGTATTTCTTCCCAAACGTTTGGGCTTAAGTACCATTATTGATTGATAGTTTGGGTTAGAAATTAAGGATTTTGCACAGAGGAGGAAAAGCAATTGGCCAAGATCAGGACTGTAGGAACCACAGTGAGAGGAATCCGGGCACCGATTGCCAAAGAGGGGGACGATTTGGTAAAGCTGGTAGCAGATGCAGTTCTCCAATCTGCTGAAGCAGAGGGTTATGAGTTAAGAGACAGAGATGTCATCGGTATTACCGAATCAATTGTCGCCCGCACCCAGGGTAACTATGTTTGTATTGAAGATATCGCCCGGGATATCAGCCGGAAATTTTCGGGAGATATTGCTGTTGTTTTCCCGATCTTAAGCCGCAATAGGTTTTCTATGATTTTGAAAGGGATTGCCTTAAGCGGCAGAAAAATTCATCTATTTTTGAATTATCCTGCCGATGAAGTAGGCAACTCCCTGATGGATATTGACTTGATGGACGAAAAAGGTCTGAATCCTTATATTGATGTCCTTACGGAGACTGAATACCGTAAATTATTCGGAGCCAGAGTAGCGCATCCCTTTACCGGTATTGACTATGTGCGGATGTATAAGGATCTGGCCGTTGACAATAATATTGAGATCTACCTGGCTAACGACCCCCGGGTGGCTTTGCAGTACTCGAAGGAAATTCTCGTTGCCAATACTCATGAGAGAAAAAGGACTAAAAAGATTTTGCTACAGGCCGGGGCGGAAAGAGTTTACTGTTTGGATGAAATTTTAACCGAGCCGGTTAATGGCAGCGGTTTTAACCCGGAGTATGGACTGCTTGGCTCCAATAAAGCAACCGAAGAGACTTTAAAGCTTTTCCCGCGGGATTGCCAACCTCTGGTTAATAAAATTCAAGAGTTGTTTTATGAAAAAACTCAAAAAAGGATTGAAGTCTTGGTCTATGGCGATGGTGCTTTTAAAGACCCACAGGGGAAGATTTGGGAGTTGGCTGATCCGGTTGTTTCTCCGGGCTATACAGCCGGTCTTCAAGGAACACCAAATGAGATTAAATTAAAATATATAGCCGATAATGAATTGGCGGATTTGGCAGGCAATGCCCAAACAGAAGCAATGAAGCAAAAAATTCGGGCTAAGCAAAAAAACCTGGTAGGCAGCGCGGAATCCTTAGGAACCACCCCCAGAAAGCTTACCGATCTCTTAGGTAGCCTGTGCGATTTAACCAGCGGCAGCGGAGACAAAGGAACGCCAATTATCCTGATTCAAGGCTACTTTGATGATTATGCCACGGAATAAAATTAAGGCTTACTTGACAACCGAACTCTTTAGCCATACCCGGGTAGGTTGAGGAGGAGAAAAATCTGTAGCTAAATCAAGTTTGTTTGTCATAGAAAGCGGATAACTTGCCATAGAAAGCGGATAAAATTTAGAAAAAATACAGTTGTTTTCCAGGTTTATTTGAAGCTGGCCGGTAAACGATGGGAATACAACTCTTTGGTAACGGGTTCCGGAGTCTATACTAGTGATGTAAAGTTGACCCGAGGAATCAATATATTTGATTTCTACAGTGTAATGGTAAATTGCTATAGCGATAGCTTGTTCGTTGTGATTAAGAGGAATAAATTTATCAACCAAAGAAACATTTTGGATTGAACAGGAAATAATCTTGGCCGGATTGCCGTTAATCCTTTTCCAAAGTAAATTTTCATCGACCCTCCAGGCCGAATTTATTACGCGCCGGACATTAATACATATCGATGAAAATGATTCTCCCGCGTCCCCTGTGGTTTTTGGGGTAGTTAAAGGAGAAAATTCCTCAACCGGAACTACCGGAACCCGGAGCATTGCTTGCTGCAAAAGATTGAAAAGCAGAGTTTCCTTGACAACAACGAGCAAGTTTGCCCCCGGTCCCTTAGGCCCGATATGAAATATATTGTTTTTATTGGTTGCACTAGATGTGAAAGCCATATCGATTATTCCTACTTTTCCCTAGTAATTAGTTCACAACTGCAATAAGAAGATTACCTGAATACTGCTGAAAGTACAGTGGCCCAATTTGCGAGCCACTTTTTTTTGTCAAAGCTTAAGGCTATTTCTCTTCCACGTTGGCCCATTACTTTTCTTTTGTTGGGATCATGAAGCAGTTCTTCGATGCTTGCCACTAGGTTTTCTACTGTGGGTTTAATTAGGTAACCGTTGTAATCCTGAAGAACAAGATTAGATAATCCGCCGGCATAGCCTACAATGACCGGCTTACCACAAGACATAGCCTCTAAAGCCGCCAGGCTGGTCCCTTCAGTAGAGCGGGAAGGTACCAACACAATATCAGCCTGTTGATATATTTCCGGCATCATCTCAAAAGGTTTCCAATAATAATAGCAGCGCTCATGTTTGTCAGCCCATTGAGACATCAGCATCTCCACAGTATCATCATGCCCCCGGCCGCAAAAATGAAATTCTAGCTGGGGATATTTTTCAGTTAGTATTTCAGCTGCCCGCATGGTCTCATTTACTCCTCGGACCGGAACCATCCGGCGGGGAAAGAGGATTCGGATTTTATCATTTGCGGAGTTTGTTTCTTCAGGAGGATGGAATAGTTCAGTGTCTACATAGTTGGGGATATATTCCCACTTATGATAGAGTCCCGGCAAGGTCGCATTAAAATAATTAATAGTGTTAGTATCTACGGATACAAGTTTTTGAGGGCCTGTTAAAGCTATACTCATTCGTCTTAACCATTCCTGTCTGTTTTCCTGTTTGCCGTTAGCAACGTCAAACCCTGGCCAATCCCAATAGACACCGTGGCTAATTCCAATACTTTTTTCGCGGGCTAAAGGATAAGCCAGGGATAAAATAAAGTATAGGGCATAATCAAAAGACATGGAATTCTCATAAAAGGCCATGTTTAGCTCCGGGAAAGTATTATATTCTGTTTTACTCACGGGGAGTCCACGTATTTTGATGCCATCAAATTCTTTAGTCCAGTTATCTCCTATTTGCCAAACCTCAACAATATATCCCAGATCACGCAAAAGCCGACAAAGATCCACTTGATAGCGCTCTGCCCCTCCCATAATTATACGATCGCCTTTAGGATGGAAAAAGTTTGTAGTTAGTAAGGCAACTTTTTTGCTCATTTTCTTTTTAGTCCCACCTCTTTTAATCTATCTGCCTGAGGAATCTGTTTTCTTGATTGATAAACCTGGCTGGTGCCAGCCAGGCTATCCATCAAGAAAAATCCCAATGAATGTTTTGTTTAACTTATTGGTGAAGACTGAGCCACAAAGACTAAATCTACTTCAAGGTCCAGTCCTTCAACCAGATTGTTGCTTGTTTGCGGTAAGCTCACAACAAATATCAAATCTTCCTCATTTTCAAATTCCAATATGCGGCCGCCCGGAGGTTGTTCTTTTAAGTCAGCAATGGAACCGTTATAAATCTCTGTGGCAGGAGAAACGGTAATGGTCAGATTTAAGCGGTCAGCTAAAATTTGGGCTTGTGGGGGAGTTGTTGTGCCTCCTGGGCTCCAATCAGCAAAAATGAAATAGTAGCTGTCCACCGTACCGCTATTGGAGACGTTAAGCATAGGGGAGCCTAGGGATTCACCCGGAACAAGGTTAGCCGGACTAAAAAGAGCATCCGTCGGGCTTAAGGTTAGGGCCACATCCGCAGTACCGGCACTGTTATTTTCTTGGTTGATACTTACTGTAAAAGGCATGGTCTACACCCCTTTCTTGGGAAAACAACCCAATGTCAGTATATGGATTTAAATGGACGAACGTTCAATCCATTTTTCAAGTTTTACTTTTTCCGGGGGCCAGAGAATGCTATCGTAGTGCTCTTTACTCATATATTGGCAGGCAGGATCCTGAAGAAGGGCACGCTCATATTTAGCTCGATTATAAACTGTGTTAGCCCAACCTAAATGCTTAATCCTGCTACTGCTTTCATAATGGGGTAATTGCCTGTAAGCGACAGGGAAACGGCCACAATGAAATTTTAAAGAGGGCCAGGCCGAGCTTAATTGTGGAAGATACCTCACCATATAGATCGAAAAACCGCGGAGCCAGGGATTCCATAAACCATCAGTCCGGTAATAATCTTCTCTTTCCCAACAATCAAAAAGCCGAAAGCTCACAGCGTTAAAGTGCTTCTGCTTGAGTAAATAGGGAATTTCCTTAATCCCTTCTTCTTCCAAGAATTCATCAGCATCAATTGCCAAAATCCACTCAGGCCGGTCATTTTGGGTGTAATGCCATAGTTTGTGCCTTAACTGAGCTTCGTTGTCCAGGAAAGTGGATTCTCTATGACGAAAAAGTTTAACATTGTGATAAGTAAGACAAATCTCGGGTGTATTATCTTCGGAAGCATCATCCAGGACTACGATGGAGTCCGTATATTTGACTAACGAGTCCAGGCAACCTTGTAAATATCGCTCTGCTTCATTGCGGACAATCATCATGGCCGTAAGTTTAGGCATAGTATTCCCACCTGGTTCTACAAAAAAATTCCATTTAGCATAAACATAGTTAATCTATCTTATGTTTCCTCCCACATGAATGACAAAGGGCTATTTTATGAATAATAACAAGAGCAAGATTTAAACATTTTCAGGTTTATTTTGTTATAAAGGAGGAAATATCTTGAAGATTAAACGTTTAATTGTTACTGTAACTATTTTTTTAGCCCTGGCTCTTTTTCCAGCTGCTTGTGGGACAGACACCACGGATCCCGCACGACAACAGGATGCAGGAACATATGAATTTTCCCTGTCCTTACATGATCCGCTAACCTCTAATAACGGTAGATTTTTACAAGCCTGGGCCGATGAAATTAACGCCAAAACTAACGGTGAGGTTATAATCACCCTTTATCCCAGTGGAGCCCTGGCTACAGCTGCCGATGTCGGGGAAATGGTGGAGACTGGCGGTGTAGATATTGGATGGCTCTTTACTTCTTACTACAAGGGTCAGTTCCCCCTTACCGATGTGACCAATATTCCTATGGCCGGTTTTGGTGATGCTGAAATCACAACCCAAGCCCTGTGGGATCTTTATGAGAAATATCCTCAAGTTCGCGCTGAATGGGAAAAATATAAGCTTCTTAATCTTTATGGAAACCCAGGCATGCTGTTTGCCAGCAATGTTGCGCCCATTGACTCTCCGGACGACCTTAAAGGCTTGGTCATACGTACTCCCGCCGGACCAATAACCGATTATGTAACCCAGCTGGGCGCCAGCCCGGTAGTAATGGCTCCTCCGGATTTATATGAGGCTCTGCAAAAAAATAATATTAACTCTTATATTTTTGAACCTGCCGGAATTACCAACTTCAAACTACAGGAAGTTACCAAATTCATGACAGACATGCCCATGTATAACGGAGCTTTTGGCTTAGTAATGAATTGGGATAAATGGAACTCACTGCCGACTGAATATCAGAAAGTTTTTGAGGAAACCACCCAGCGGGCAGGTTCTCTGAAAGCAGCTCAAGACTTTGAAAAAGCCGTAGAAGCGGCCAAAAAAATAATTGCTGCGGCCGGTTGCAAGATTGTAACCGTCAGCGATGATAACAAAGCTAAGTTCGAGAAAGCTGCGGAAAAGATAATCTCTGCTTGGCCGTCAACTGTTAAGGTCGAAGGCCTTGATGCCAAGGAATTTCTGGATGATGCTATGGCTATCAGCCAAAAATACAGTAAGTGATTCCTTTCTAATCCACTCCAAGCTGCTACTTGGAAGACAGTAAACGAAAGGAATGTTTTATATTCATGTCCTTGACAACTATTGGTATCCTTGGCATAGTTGCTTTCTTGTGCTTGATATTTTTGGGTATGAATATTGGTCTGGCCCTACTGTTAGTAGGTTTTTTGGGTTATGCCGCGGTTGTTAATCCTGCGGCTGCTATTGGAGTGCTGCGCAAGGTTCCGGCTACCCAAGCCAGCACTTATACCTTTATTGTCATACCATTATTTATCATGATGGGTAACTTTGCCTTTCAGTCAGGCCTATCAGCAGCTCTATACAATGCCGGTCACAAATGGCTGTCTCGCTTCCCCGGCAATCTGGCCTGCGGAACTATTGCCGCTTCAGCCGGTTTTGGAGCTATATGCGGATCCTGTGCTGCGACTTGTGCGACCATGGGTACCATCGCCTTGCCTGAAATGCGCAAGTACAAATATGCCGACAGGCTTTCTACCGGCTCCATTGCTATGGGGGGTACTCTTGGAATTCTTATACCCCCCAGTACTCCTATGATTATTTACTGCATTATGGCTGAAGAATCCATTGGCAAGATGTTTGCCGCCGGTTTTCTGCCCGGCATTATGCTGGCAACCTTGTGTATTATCACTATTGCTATTTTGGTTAAACTTAGACCGGAAATAGCGCCTCCTCCTACTAGCTATTCCTGGGGAGAGCGTTTTTCCTCCCTAAAGGGGCTAATTGGAGTAGTCGTCCTGTTCGGCGTGGTTTTAGGCGGAATGTTCACGGGGTTTTTCTCAGTCAATCAATCAGCCGCAGTAGGAGCTTTTCTCGCTATTTTGCTTACAGCAGTACATAAAAGGCTTACCTGGAGAAGTTTTAAAAACGCCATGCAAGGTACAGTGACTACTTTTGCCATGACTTTTTTAATCCTGATTGGAGCCAGTGTGTTCGCAAATTTCTTAGCTATTACCAAGATCCCTTTCCTGTTAGCTGAAGGCATTGCCGATCTGGATGTATCTTTTGGGGTCGTGCTTATCTTGATGACGGTGGTTTACATTTTTCTGGGTATGATTATGGATGAACTGCCTATGATTTTACTTACAGTACCAATTTTCCTGCCTATTGTTCACAGTTATGGGGTAGATACCATTTGGTTCGGGATCTATATTATTTTGGTCATGGAACTGGGTGCTATCGCTCCTCCGGTGGGGCTTAATTGCTTCATTATCCAAGGAATTGCCAAGGACATACCTTTAAGCACTATTTATAGAGGTGCACTGCCTTTTGTGATTACCATTCTGGTAGGGATATTAATAATATATCTTTTCCCTCAGATTGTTATGGTTCTTCCCAACCAAATAGGAGGCTAGTCTATGTTCAAACTTGGAAAGATTATTAGCAGAATTACGGTTATTATGAGCCTGATAAGCTATGGAGGGGTACTGGCTATTATGGTGCTTAATGTTGCTGATGTGCTTTTATTAAAAACTCTTTCCAGACCTATTACCGGTGCCTATGAAATAACGGAGGTTCTGCTGCTTTGTACTGTTATGGCTTCCTTTGCTTATGCCCAGTCTAAAAAAGCCCATATTAATGTCACTCTTTTTATCAAATACTTTCCAAGGATTATTAAGTTTATGGCCTATGGTCTCATGGGCTTGTTATCCACGCTTACGGCAGTTGCCGTGGGCTATGCCGCTATTTTGCAGGCCTTATCCGCTATAAGCAGAGGGGCGCAGACCAATGTGCTCATGATTCCCCTGTATCCCTTTTATTATATTGAAGCTCTAACCATGTTTGTCTTTGCCTTAATACTGCTGTATGACACTGTATTAGCTTTTGCCGCCATAGGCAGTAGAAAATGCGAAGAAATAGTAATCTCTACGTGGACCGGCTAATAAAAGTGTAATTATTTAACATTACCGGGAAAGCTAAGATACAACTTTTTACAAGGAGGTTTAAAATGCCAACTGGTTATAATCAAAGCGAGCAAACAATAGGGAATCAAATAGGAACCAATACTATTCACCATAATCTGGCGGATCTATTGCCGTCCACATCCGAAATAGGGCATTTGTGGACAGTGTATCAGGCGGAAAGTATGTCGATCTGTTTTTTGAAAAAATGGACTAATGAAACCACTGATCCGGATATTCGCCTTATTATCCAGGAGGCTCTGGATATCTCAACTCAGAGGGTTAAGGCTATGGATAACTTGCTCGATTCTATAAATTACCCCAAGCCATATGGCTTCGGAGAGAAAGACGTCAATTTGGATGCTCCGGCCCTGTTTTCTCAATCATTTTTTTGTTTATATATGAGAATGACTCATAAGATGGTTATGCATCATTATGTAAGTGCCATTACTTCGGCTTATCGTCCGGATTTTCGGGAGTTTTATTCACAATGCTTACTAACTTCGGATGATATTCACCGCAAAGCTACCGCTCTTCTCATGGTCAAAGGACTGTTGCAAAGGCATCCGAGTATTGTACCGCCGAATTCTTTTCCCGCAGTAGCGGACAAAAAATATTTTGGTTCATATTTTTTTAAGCATAAAAGGCCCCTCAATGCAGTTGAAATAAGCCATATCTATTCTCTAATAGAAATCAAAAGACTGATTAGGACTTTAAATATCGGTCTCTGTCAGGTGGTAAAATCGGATAAAATAAAAAGTTATTTATTAAGAGCTAAAGAGATTGCGGATAAACAGCTGGCCACGCTCAGCGAATTATTAACCAATGAAGAAATCCCCAGTCCTGTTATTTCCGAGTTTTTAATCACTGATGCTCGGGAGCCGGGTTTTAGTGACAAGTTGATCTTAACTCATGCCACGGCCATTACGGCTTATGTGACCTCAGCTTATGGTCTGGCTATGCCCAATATGTTCCGTAAGGATTTGGATATTATCATGGCCAAATATATTGCCGAGCTTCTAGGCTTAGCCCGAGACGGAGCTCAGTTACTGACGGATTACGGCTGGTTTGAAAGGGTTCCGGAAACACCGGACCGCTATAAGTTGATTCACTAAAGGCAGGAAAATCAGAGCCCCATGTGGAAAACGCTTAGATACGGATAGTACTAAGCGTTATTTTATGCGATAATAATGCACATGAGGACGGAGGTAAGATAATATATGAATAAAAAAATTAACGCCATGTTTTTTAGCGCCACAGATACTACAAAAAAAATTGTATGCACTATAGCCCAAGAGATATCAGAACATCTTTCTGAGACTCAAAATTATAAGAGTATTGACTTCACTTTGCCCGCAACCAGGGAAACCCCAGTCACTTTTACCGAAGAAGACTTGGTGGTATTTGGAGTCCCGGTTTATGCCGGCAGGGTCCCCAATCTCATGGTTAAGTATATAGCCGGCGTTCAGGGCCGTGGTGCCTTAGCTATACCGGTCGTACTCTACGGCAACAGAGATTATGATGATGCTTTAATAGAGTTAAAAGATATTTTAGAAGATGGCGGCTTTAAAACTATCGCTGCTGCAGCTTTTATCGGCGAACATGCTTTTTCCAAAACTCTGGCCAAAGACAGGCCGGATGAAAAGGATTTGGCTTTAGCCCGCGAATTTGCCCGTCAGGTCTGGCAAAAACTTAAAGCCCAGGAGAACATTACAACAGTGAGTGTTAAAGGAAACCGGCCCTATAGAAAGCATTATATGCCTAAAAATAAAGAAGGTCTCCCTGTAGATATCCGTAAAGTAAAGCCTAAGACCAACGATAATTGCATAGATTGCAAACTGTGTGCTAGGGTCTGTCCTATGGGATCTATTGATGTTGACCAGGTATCAGTCATAAGCGGAGTATGTATTAAATGCTGCGCTTGTGTTAAAAAATGTCCTACCCAGGCTAAATATTTCGATGATAGTGGTTATCTGAGGCATAAAGAGGAACTGGAAATTGAATTGACAGCCAGAAAGGAACCGGAATTATTTTTAGAGTAATTACGAGGAGTGATATCATGAAAGTAATAGCTTTTAACGGCAGCCCCAAAAGCGAGGGAAATACTTACCAGGCAATTAAAATGGTAGCAGAAGAACTGGAAAAAGAGGGAATAGAAGTTGAAATTATTCATGTAGGGAATAAGACTATCAAAGGCTGCCTGGCCTGTAACAGCTGTGCCAAAAACAAAAGCAGCAAATGCGTGACCGATAATGACCCGGTCAATGATTGGATTCAGAAAATGATAGCGGCCGATGGGATTATTCTTGGTTCCCCGGTTCATTTTTCCGGTATAGCCGGCACTATGAAGTCCTTTTTGGATAGGGCTTTTTACATCGCCGGCAACGGTTTACTTAAGTCCAAGGTAGGAGTCGCCGTGGTGGCTGTTCGTCGTTCGGGAGGGGTAGCGGCTTTAGATCAAATGAACCATTACCTCCAGTATGCCCAAATGCTTATGCCCGCCTCTAATTATTGGAATGTTATCCACGGCCGAGTGCCGGGGGAAGTAAGTCAGGATGAGGAAGGCAAACAAATAATGAGAATTTTGGGTAAAAACATGGCCTGGCTTTTAAAACTGGTTGAAAACGGCAAAGGAACAATTGTTGAACCGGAGAAAGAAAAGAAAATCTTTACTAATTTTATCCGCTGAAGCATACTAGCTTTCCAAATCAGGCCAGAAGCAGTTTCGACTTTTTATTCCATATTATCCTAGCAGATTAAATCAGATTTTCGGGATATTTTTAAGTATAAGGGTACAGGGTACAACAAGTTTCGCAAGCATAAGGTGATATACTGGCTATACTATCGGAAAATATATAATTGCCCATAGTATGGAGGTTTTGTTTTTCATGGCTAGGATTTTAGTGGTTGAGGATAACCCTATGATTGGAATGGTTATGCAAATAGCATTGAGCGATGAAGGACATGAGATTGATATTTTGAATTGCGCGGTAGAAAGTCTGAAAGTTATGGAGAACGGCAAGATTCCTGATTTGGTATTTACGGACCTTAATTTAAAAGGAGTGAACGGATGCGAATTAATTAGAAAAATGCGCTGTAATAAACGGTTAAACCATATTCCGGCTGTAATTATTACAGGCGACATACCCAGTCCCGATATATTACCCCATGAAGATGAATATCAGGGATTGCTTATTAAACCCTTTGATCTTAGGGAAGTAACCGGGATTGTTGCAAAATTGATCCAACATACCGCAGCTGTATAATAATTTGTATTTACTTAGGTAATTGTTTTAAGCACTTGAAACTTGCTGGAAGTTGACAAGTGCTTAATTTGTTTTACTTATATGATGTATAATAGCCACCAGAGGATATATTATAGTTATACTAGGAAAAAGGATAATAAATAACCATGAGAAAAGCAATCATCGTCGAAGGAAAGACTGACCGCGAAAAAATACTGCAGGTTTTGGATGAGCCCATAGAAATTATTTGTACCCATGGAACCAGAAGCCTTGGTAAATTGGAAAAGTTAATTGACGAAGAAAATTATGATGAAGTTTATGTTCTGTTAGATGCGGATAAAGCCGGTAGTAGCTTAAGAAGAGATATTAAGAATCTTTTCCCTAATTTTCGTCATCTTTATACTCAGAAAAAGTACAGGGAAGTTGCGACCACTCCTTTAGAGGAAATAAGTAAAATTCTTAGTAAGGCCCATTTTATTGTTAAAGAATTTTATTATTGACAATGAGGAACATTATGCTAAAATTGTCTCGTTGTAGTCAATTTTGTAGTTTAGCATAAAGGGGGCAACGATTAGGAAATGAACAATGCTTTAGGGCGTCATGTATTGGCCGAAATCTATGGTTGCAGTTTTGAAATCTTAAACAATGTTCAAAAAGTTGAGCAGATAATGGTCAATGCAGCACTTGAAGCGGGCGCAGAAATACGGGAAGTAGTATTTCACAAATTTAGTCCTCAAGGTGTGAGCGGTGTAGTTGTTATTTCTGAATCCCATCTAGCCATTCACACTTGGCCTGAATTAGGTTATGCGGCCGTTGACGTCTTTACATGCGGGGAACGGGTGAACCCTTGGGATGCATGTAATTATTTGTCGGCGATGTTTAAAGCCGGACATATGGATGCCAAAGAAGTAAAAAGGGGTCTTGGCTGCGAAAAAATGGCTGCGGTTAGTATTTAGGAGGGATATTTATTTTACTAGATCCATATAGTAATGTGGAGAGCTAAATAGGCCTTGGCAATTAATATGGTTGCAAGGCCTATTTATTTGGGGTAAAATCAGCGTAGTTTGTCAAAATTAAGAAAAAAATAATTATAATTTAGCGAATAGTGCTAGAATCATTAAGGGAAATTATATATATTATAATATTAGGAGTGTTTTTCGAGGAGGAGGAATTTGGTGGCAGTATTAAACTCAATTCAATTTGAATTAAGAGATGTAGAAACTCAAATGAGTAAAGAATTCGGATTAAAAGCATCCGGGATGAAAGATCTTATTCAATTACAGATGGATAACCTCGATCAATTTCTCCTACCTGCTATATGCTTAGCCGTAGCTCGAACTGCCGGACCGGTAAACAATACCGTAATAGCGCTTAGTTCAGTCCTTCAACATTTATATCTGGCTCAGCATATCCACAGTATGGTTAGAGACCAAGAGATGACTGACTCCGAAAGACAATATCCCATCCTGGTCGGTGACTATGTATTCGGCCAAAGTTTTCTTAAAATGTGCGAGGAAGATTTATTTAAATATGTAAGCCATTTTGTAACTGCAATTAAAAAAATCAATGAAGGTATTGTTTTACGCTGGAGATTAAAGAATCAGAAAATGTCAGTTAAAGATTATAAAGCCGTTATCGAGAAGGAAAAAGCATCCTTAACGGTCTTGGCCGCAAGGCTAGGAGCTGAAGGATCAAACCTCAAAAGCCACCACTTTGCCAAGTTTGAAAAATTAGGATATAACATTGGAATGGCTTGGGCTGCATCTATTGAACCTCAATACAGTTTTCTGACTCAGGAATATCTTTCTAAGACTATGGCTAACATTAATGATTTACAAGAAACTTTTTCAGTTCAGCCTTTGCAAGAGTTATATAACTTTATTCGTCAGGAAAGCGGAACGGATGTCTATTTGTCTTCTAACATTTTATAGTAAAGGAACAAACAAAGCGGAAATTATGAATAGAACCTGTAGGTGAGAAATTATTTGAAAAACCACAAATTTTTTAAAGAAATATTAGCAGATTTAAAGAAGGTAGAAAAAGAACTGGACAAAGTTCTTAAAGTCAATGACCCGGTTTTATCCCAAACCTGTATAAGTCTACTGCAGGCCGGTGGAAAGAGAATGCGCCCCGGTTTTACTTTGTTATCCGGAAAGTTTTTTGATTATTCCTTTGAAAAACTACTACCAATTGCCGTTGCCTTGGAGATTATTCATATGGCAACCCTAGTTCATGATGACGTTGTGGATGCTTCTCTGATTCGTCGAGGACGGCCTACCCTTGTAGCAGGATGGGGAAATGAAGTTTCTATAGCTACCGGAGATTATCTGTTGGCTAAAGCTCTGGAACAGATCGTAAAAATTGATGATAATAAGCTATCGGCCTATATGGCTAAGGTTTGTATTGATATGTGTCAGGGTGAAATCCATCAACTTAAATATTCCTATGATATTGAACAAAATTTTAAACAATATCTTTACAGAATAAATAGAAAGACAGCATTATTAATCAGCCTTTGTTGTAAATTAGGTGCCATGGCCTGTAAAGCCCACAGCAGAGGTATATGGATAATGAGCACCTATGGGCATTGTTTGGGAATAGCTTTTCAAATCGTGGATGATATTTTGGATATTACAGCCGATCCCAAAGTTTTGGGTAAACCCGTAGGCAATGATGTGCGACAAGGCATTATTACTTTACCCATGATTTTTGCTTTAAAGGACCCTAAAATCGCCGAGCGTTTAAAAGAATTACTCGCTTCGGACCAGAAAACAGAAGATGAGGTTCAGGAAGCTGTTGCCCTTATTAAGCAATCGGATGGCATTGCTAAATCTAACGAAATTGTTCAACGATATATCAAAAAAGGTATAAAAAATCTGAGTGAACTACCCGATATACCGGCCAAAGGGGCCTTGATTGAGCTGGCTGAATTTGTGGGGGAAAGAAGCTATTAAAATTTACTATACTTGTTTATCTTCAAGGTGCAGAAAAACGCTTGAGAGTCGATCTACTTCAAGCGTTTTTTTATGCTCGTGTTTTCATCCGGCCCTTTCGCGAGAATATTAACACCAAATCCCCTGGAAATTAATAGTATATTATACAATAATTTCTACTGAGGGAGTTGCTCTTGTGGATGAAGAAAAAAGAAAAAGCTTATTAAAAAAATTAGAGGATATGCGTCAGTCTAGGGTAATTGTTTATTTTTCCTATACCCCGCTTGACGATCGGATTTTAGTACCATTGTACCGCGAACTCACAAGTATAGGAAAAAGCTCTAAGATTGATTTATTCCTTCATAGTTATGGAGGAGCAGTAGATACTCCTTACAAGGTGGTAATGCTGATAAGAGAGTTTTGTGAACAATTTTCAGTGATAGTGCCTTTTTCAGCAAAATCTGCCGCCTCCATGATAGTTTTAGGGGCAGACGAAGTTGTAATGGGGCCTATTTCGGAGTTGGGCCCGATTGATCCCCTTGTTAAACATCCTAACTATAAAGATTTTTGGATTCCGGTGCAGGCCTTAAGATGCTGTTTCGATTATATTGAAGAAATGTTCTATAATAGTTCCAATCCTGAAGTGTCGGAGATTATCATGAATACCGTTCTTAATAAACTGGATCCTTGGATTATAGGAGATTATGAAAAAGCCTTAAAAGCATCCAGACAGTATGCGGAATCTTTATTATCTAAATATATGCTAAAAAATGATAAAGATAAAATTAAGGCAGTTACCCATAATTTAACCCACGGTTATTTCTCCCATGGATATCCAATAGGCAGACAGGAAGCAAAGGAAATGGGACTGCAGGTAACCGAAGCCTCCGGAGAATTATGGGAAACAATCTGGGAATTATACCTTATTTACCAAACCATGTTTGGCGGCGAAAACTGTAGTAATTTTTGTTTAGCAGATTTAGATGGAAACATCGGCAATTAGTCAATTTTTTTATAGTATTTGGGTTGAGAGTTTAATAGCTGCGAGCAATACTCAATTATTTCTCTGCGGCGTACAATACCGATAAATACTCCCTGGTCATCAATTACCGGCACAAAGTTTTGGTGAATTGCTCGGGATATTAGATCACTGATCTGGGCATTGATGGAGACGGGAGTATTTTGAGTTCGTCGTTCAATTTCATACAAAAGAATTTTCTCTGTATTGCCAAAGGTCAGGTCCGGAGTGTTTTTGAGTTTCCAGAGTAGATCTCCTTCAGTCAGGGTCCCCGCGTAGTGTCCTTTGCCATCAACTAAGGGTACAGCGGAATATCCGTGATACTCCATTCTTTCCAAGGCCTGGCGCATGGTGGAATCATATTTAAGATACACAACATCCTTCTTGGGAATAAGGAAAAAAGCTATGTTCATAATAATACCTCTATAATTATAGTAGCTACACATAAGGATTCCATATAAAAACCGGAATTCCTCCTAATCAGTAAAACAACAAGCCTCAGCATAGAGGCTTGTTGTAATTCTACAGCAAAATGTTTAAAGAAAGATTAGAATATTACACCCAGCGCGATCAAAATAAGAATTGCAATCGCAATAATACCTGTTCCAATAGCATTATTGCCACCGAAATTGACAGGAATTGCCGTAGTAACCGGAACCGCAGGTCTGCAGCAACATCCTCTACCGTACATTATAATTCACTCCTTCAGCGAAATTTATTAGAGAAAATCACCCTAGAATAAAATACCCATAGCAATGAGAAGTAAGATAATGACTACGACTATGGCGATTCCGCAGCAACTTGGAGCACCACAACATCTGCATCCGCCGCCTGCACCTTCATAAGCCATATTGTTAGCACCTCCTAGATATAAGGAAAATATTGGAAATCAATGTAATATATGTAAGAGTCTAGGAGATGGTGCCTTTACAAAATAAATAGAAGTCCCTGCGTCCAGGGACTTCTTTGCGCAAGTCTTAAGATAAAAATGCGACTAGATTTTATAACCTAGACATTATTTATCTAGAGACTCTTCATTAAAAAATTAACATGGAAAAGCCTTAAAGTCAACTTTTATCAACAAAAATCTATAGTTAACTTTTGGGTAATTTTCTTCAATTATCAAATGAACCTTTCAACTATCTTATGATTCACCGAAATGCAATTTTTTGCGAGAGAATACACAGCCGCAGTAGTTCTGACGGTAAAAGCCTTCTTTCTTGGCAATGGCCATTGTTTTTAGAAAACCATCTTTCTTTTTAAAATCTTCGGCTAAAAACGTTAAACCCTGTTGATCAGCAATTTCCCGGCCAATATCGAGTATTGTCTTGCTTTTCTTGTGGGGACTAATAGTAAGGGTAGTTGTAAAATGGCGGATGTCATTCTTTTGGGCAAAGGAAGCGGTTTGCTGCAAGCGGTAATAAAAACATAGATCACAGCGTCGGCCTTTTTCCGGCTCATGCTCTAGCCCTTTGACAACTTGTAGCCAGGAATCCGGATCATAATTTTCCTCGATAAATTCAATCTTTTTTTTGTCTGCATAGCGTTTAAGTTCATCCCGTCTCAAATTATATTCCTCGGGCGGGAAAATATTGGGGTTAAAATAATAAAGAAGGGGGGTATAATCCGGCGCTAGTTTTTCCAGAACATATCCGGCACAGGTTGCACAGCAGGCATGCAGCAAAATCTGTTCTTTAGCCATAAAACCTCCTAGGAATTAATTCATCAAAAAAATTATAGTATGCTCAAACCCAGAACGCAAACTTATATATGTAGGAGAGCAATGCTCAGCCGGAGTGGTGGTTGTTTTTATTAATAATTTCTAGTATACCGACAATTAAAGCTAAAGGAGCTGCTAAATAAAACACATAGGCTGAAATTTGACTTATAATATAATTGCCGAAAACCATACCTAAGACCGAAAGCCAAAAGACAATCAAAATAAAGGATAATAATGAGGACATCGGAACAAACCCCTTAAATAATAGAATTAAGTCTTAATATAAATTACGTAAAACTACCTCTTTGGTGAAACTGTGATAGCCTTTTTAAGACTGATGAAATATAATTAGTACTGTCAAATACGCATTGTTGAGACTGAAGGAGAGAAAGAATTGCGGGAAATAAATACCCAGACCATAAAAGAAACCGTAAAGCAATTATTTTGGCAAGCGAATTATGAAATCGGACCAGACATCTTAGAAGCCTTGCGTCATGGATTGCGTCAGGAAGAATCGGCAACGGGCCGGGCTATTCTGGAGCAGATTCTACAGAATAATGAAACGGCAGCTGGCGAAAAAATGCCTATCTGTCAGGATACAGGTATGGCTGTTTTATTTATTAAACTCGGCCAGGATGTGCGGATTGTGGGCGGGGATTTTAACGAAGCAGTTAATCAAGGAGTGAGGGAAGCTTATACCGAGGGTTATCTGCGCAAATCCTTAGTTACGGACCCAATTTTTGACCGCATAAATACTAAAGATAACACGCCGGCGGTAATTCACCTGGAATTAGTGCCGGGGGATAAAATAAATATACTTGTAACAAGTAAAGGATTTGGCAGTGAAAACATGAGCCGTTTAAAAATGATGACTCCGGCCGAGGGGGAAGAAGGGGTAAAAAAATTTGTCTTGGAGACAGTAGCTCTAGCCGGTCCCAACCCCTGCCCACCCATAATAGTTGGTGTCGGTATAGGAGGAACTCTCGAAAAAGCTGCCCAGATTGCTAAGAAAGCTACTCTCCGCCCGCTAGGACGGCCCAACCCTGATCCCCGTTATGCGCAAATGGAAAAGGATATTCTATCAGAGATTAATAAGCTCGGGATAGGTCCCGGTGGCTTAGGTGGTCGGATTACGGCCTTAGCAGTTAATATAGATTATTTTCCGGCCCATATTGCCGGGACGGCCGTGGTCGTAAATATCTGCTGCCATGCAGCCCGGCATGCGGAGGCTGAAATTTAATCTAACCAAAGGGGGCTTTTACATGCCAGATTTATATAAAAGAGTATCTATGCCGCTCACGGATGAACAAATCGAGAATCTAAGCAGCGGCGAAAAGGTTTTAATCAGCGGCATAATCTACTCTGCCCGGGATACAGTTCATAAACGTTTAACTAACCTATTGGCCGAGGGGAAAGAACTACCGGTTAATCTTAAGGGACAGACTATTTACTACGTCGGTCCTACGCCCGCTAAGCCGGGACAGGTTTGTGGATCTGCGGGGCCGACTACCAGTTCTCGTATGGACGTTTATACACCGCAGCTGTTGGACTACGGGCTTAAAGGCATGATTGGCAAGGGAAAAAGATCGGAGGCTGTGATTGAAGCCATGATCAGAAATAAGGCGGTATATTTCGCCGCCACCGGCGGAGCCGCAGCTGTTATTGCCAAAAGTATCAAAGCGGTAGAAATGATCGCTTATGAAGATTTAGGGGCCGAGGCCCTGCAAAAAATGACGGTGGTGGACTTTCCTGCAATAGTAGTTATAGACTGTAAGGGTCATAACCTGTACCAAACAGGCCCGCGTAAATACGCCTTATAAGTGAAATCAAAATCTCTAAAATCCAGAAGAGATTTTATCGCTTATAATTGAAAGAGAGAAGAGTATGGTTATCAAGCAAACATCAGCCGACAAGCTTTGGACAGGGCAATATTTCCTGTTTATGGTGGTAAGCCTTTTATTTTATTTGCAGCATTACACTTTCTTTTCCCTGCTACCGCTATATGCCATGAAGGTAGGTGGAAACAATACGGTTGCCGGGATGATGACGGGAGTGTTTTCTTTAGTGTCTTTACTTTTCCGACCGCTTTTCGGCAGGATGTTGGATCTGAAAGGAAGAAAGCCGGTAGTCATTACCGGCTTAGCTATTATTGTCGTGGTGACTTTTTCCTATAATTTTTGTTTTAACGCTTCCAGCCTGATTGTGATAAGAATAATTCATGGAGCAGGCTTTAGTGCCGGTACCACGGCAATTTCCACTGTGGTGGCCGATATAGTACCCAAAAAACGCCTGGCCGAAGGTATAGGCTATTTTGGGCTTTCCAATACCTTAGCTCAGGCGCTAGGGCCGTTAATCGGGCTTTGGATTATTCAAAGTTCAGGTTTTAATCAACTATTCCTTTTAACCGCTGCTATATCTTTAGTTAGCTTAATTTGTGCCTTATTGGTCAAATACCGAAAAGGAAACCTGGGGCGGGAGAATATTGAACAGAAGAACAAGCAGCAGGAGCAGCCGCTGAGTTCCGTTGCTGCCGTGCTATCAAGGCTGAAAAATATCCGCTTCATGGAGCCGGCCTTAATTGCCCCGGCAGCTGTTACTTTGTTTATTACCACTTCCAACGGGGCAGTTCAGACCTTTGTAGCTAAATACGCCTTGGCCCGTGGTATTGAGGATATTGGGGTATTCTTCACTGTTTTTGCTATTTTCACTGCTCTATCCAGAGTGCTTGCCGGTAAGCTGTCCAATCGTTTTGGCCTGGGAGGAGTATTGGTATTGGCTATTGTGATTATGCTTCTGTCCCAGCTTACCCTTGTTTTCGCCCACCAACTGTTCATGTTTTTAATCGCTGCCATGTGTTACGGGCTTGCTCTTGGCTTTTGGCAACCAACATTGAACACAATATTTGTGCTTTTTTCTTCGCCGGAGCGCAAGGGAAGAGCTATTGCCGTGTTTTACAGCTCGGTTGATATCGGCATAGGGGTCAGCGCCATTATCCTGGGCCGCTTATCCCAGGCCTTCGGTTTTCCGATAATATATGTGTGTACCTTCTGTTGCTGCCTGATTACCTTGGCTATCTATTTCTTGGCTTTACGCTCAAGGCTGATTGCCACTGAACAAAAGCTTTTAGGCAGGACCCAGTAAGGGGTTAGGAAGGCAGAGCTTATTTGTTTATTAAACGGAAAGCTCTTTCATATTCTTCTTCGTAAGTGAGAGTTAAACGGGCAACCCCTGATTTGATTGCCGCCTGGGCTACAGCTGCGGCTACTTTAGATCCAACGTTTTTATCAAAAGGTTTGGGCAGAAGATTATCTACGCTTAACTCGTTTTCAGCCACAACATCAGCAATGGCCTGGGCTGCTGCTATTTTCATTTCATCATTAATATCTTTGGCTCTTACATCCAGAGCCCCGCGGAAAATTCCGGGGAAGGCCAGGACATTATTGACCTGGTTAGGAAAGTCAGACCGGCCGGTACCTACAATTTTAGCTCCTGCAGCTTTAGCTTCGTCGGGGAAAATTTCGGGAGTGGGATTGGACAAGGCGAAGACCATAGCATCTTTATTCATAGATTGAATCATTTCCCCGGTTACAGTTCCGGGCGCAGATACACCGATAAAAATATCTTTGCCGGCCAGTACCTCCTGCAAGGAACCTGATTCATTTCTAATATTGGTTTCCTCGGCCAGAAGCTGTTTTTCCGAGTTCATACCTTCAGTCCGTCCTCGGTAAATTGCTCCTTTAGTATCGCAGAGAACAATATTTTTTACGCCAAACTTCTTTAACAACCTGGTAATACTAACTCCGGCAGCGCCTGCTCCGTTCATCACGATTTCAACTTCAGCAAGATCTTTTTTCACAATTTTCAGAGCGTTAATAATGGCTGCCAGAACCACAACGGCTGTACCGTGCTGATCATCATGGAAAACAGGAATATCCAGATTCTGTTTTAGCCTGCGTTCAATTTCAAAGCAACGGGGAGAGCTGATGTCTTCCAGATTAAACCCTCCGAAGGCCGGGGCCAGCTTGGTCACAATATTGACAAATTCATCCGTGTCTTTAGTGTTTAAGCAGAGGGGAACAGCGTCAACCCCTCCAAATTCTTTAAATAGGATACACTTTCCTTCCATTACCGGCAGAGAGGCTTCAGGGCCGATATCGCCCAGGCCCAGAACAGCCGTGCCATCGGAAATCACTGCTATGTAGTTTGATTTAATGGTATAATCATAAACTAAAGATTTGTCTTGATGGATATGTTTGCAGGGTTCGGCAACCCCAGGCGTATAACCGACTGATAAATCATCTTTATTTTTTAAAGGAACTTTGCTGACTATCGCTAATTTACCGGCTTTTTCTTTATGAATTCTCAATGCTTCCTGATTATAATCCATGATCCATCTCCTAAAATTTTTATAAAAAAAATCAGGGTTTTATCCCCAATTTTTATTATATAACTTTTGTCTAGGTTGTAAACAAATGAATTTGTGATTTGGTGCGGACGAGAGGACTTGAACCTCCACGAGCGTAAGCCCACTAGTACCTGAAACTAGCGCGTCTGCCAGTTCCGCCACGTCCGCAGTCACAGATATCATTATATTGGACGATATTCTAGTTGTCAACAATTAGACGTCGATTTTAACTAGTAAATTAATCTGATTAAGTATTTTTATTCTAAAACTAAGCTTTTCGATTTCTCTAAGATGCCGGGGAATTCAGCTTCTTAAAAGATATAAACTTGTAAAGATAGAAGGTTAAAGGTATTATTGTTAGGGATAAAAAAATTTAAGCATTAATTTTAGGCATTAATATAAAATGGAAAATAGATAAAAGAAAAAATGGAAGGTGATGGAGTGAAGATCCTCAAGTCGTTATTGGAATGGGTTATTATAATTGCTGTAGCAT
>JAAYOJ010000168.1 GCA_012520405.1 Peptococcaceae bacterium | reverse complement strand
TAGATCGGGATTATGATCATTATTTAATGGATTTTATCCGGGATGAAAATAAAATCCCCAAAGAGAGCTATGACCAGATGAAAAGCCGCCTCCAGGAGGACTATGTATTAATGGAGGAAAGCTATAAACAGAAACTGAAAGAAATGCCGAAGCTATATGTCCTCAAGCATTCCAACACAGGTCAATATGGAACCAATAAAAATGTAAGTCTTGTTAATGAAGAATTGATAAAAAAATATTTTACCATGAATTTTAATCGAGAAGGCTTTGCCTTAAACGATAAAAGTACGGATATTTATAATTTAACCAGGCTGCAAGCTCAGCCCTTTTGGTATGCCAATCATTTACTGATGAGAATAAAAGGGGATACCAATGAAAAAATAGTATTTATGGACGGAGATGCCAACATAAAAAAAGATTGGGATACCCTTAACGGAGCGGCTGAATTTAGAAAGTCGGCGCTTATTATCACTTCCGAACTGAAAGGAAGGGGTTTGATACGCTTGAATAAGAGCAAAGGCTATCAGGATTATAACCTGCATACCACTTTGATCAGGAATATATTGGGGACTCAAACAATTTATTTGAGAGCGGATGAAGAATTAATTGAATATATAGCTGTAAAAGTCAAAAACAATTATTTATATATAGAAGAGTCAGGTGAGGAATTATTTGCTCTGGCTCTTAACATACCAATCAACGAACCGGGAAAAAGGAAAGTGGATATATGTTTGCAAAATAATACATTATCAGTGAATATAGACAATAAAGAAGCGGTTCGGGATTTACCCGTTTCCAGGAAAGATGCTGGCTACATTTATTTAGAGGCCGCCTGGAGTGAATATGGCTATAGCCAAAGAAATCTTGCCGATGATGTTTATGACGGGGTTTTTGAAGATTTGGTTATTTCGGAAATAGGCAATGGGAAAGAAATTTTGTATAGAAACAAATTACAAGGAAGCGAGCTAATCAAAGAAAAAGCTATCCAGCGATGGAATAAAATCCTGAATTGGTTTATTAAAAACCTCTAGCAACTTGTTGCCCCTAGGCATTTCCAGAGCAAAACAATGAATTTCTTTCCCAAGGAAAATCATGAAGAGGAGAATAATGTTGAAAAAAGTATTATCAATCCTTGTTCTGGCCCTGGCGCTGATACTGATACTGATACTGATATTGACTTCCTGTTCCCATCAAAAAGACATGTGTTTTAAGGATATTGCCGGCAGTCAGGAAGAGCATGGGGAAAAAAATGAAAAAAGGATTGATAATATTAATTATTCCGTATGGACAACTTACTGGGATACTGAAGATTTAGAATATGAAATAGGGAAGATAAAACAAAATCTTGATCAAATTTGTTATTTTGCAGCTTATTTCGATCAAAATAAGAGGGTTTTTATTCCCGAACAAATATATGAGAGTTTTAAGAAATTAAGAACCCTTTATGGTCCTGAGGAATACAAGCATTATTTAACCTTTGTTAACGATTTGCTTCTGGAAGGCAATCAATCCTCTTTAAAGGATATGGATTTGTTATATAGTCTATTGGAAACCAAGGAATCCAGGGAAAAACATATCGAGGAAATAGTATATTTGGCTTCCAAGGAAGGGTTTCAAGGGATTGAGATAGATTATGAAGCCATAAATAAGGATTTTGAGCTTTGGGAACTTTTTATTGAATTTATTGATGAACTGTATACTCGCGCCAAAAATAATAATATTTTGTTAAGAGTAATATTAGAACCCAATGCACCCTTAGACAGAATAGACTTACCGCCAGGGCCAGAGTATGTGATGATGTGTTATAACTTACATGGCTATGGGAATGTTCCCGGCCCAAAGGCTAATAAAAAGTTTATAGAGGAGTTAATTAGAAAGACTGAAGCTTTGCCAGGGAGAGTTAATTTTGCCCTTGCTACCGGGGGGTATGATTTTCAAGAGAATGGTGTGGTAAGCTCTCTGACAGAAAGAGAGGCAGCAGAATTGTTAGTCCTTTATGATCAGTCTCCTATCCGGGATGAAGAGAGCCGGGCTTTAGTCTTCAATTATAAAGATCCTCAGGGAGTAAATCACGAAGTATGGTATGCTGATAAAGAGACTATAGATTATTGGATAGATATTATTTGGAGTACTACAGGAAATGACAAAATCAGTCTCTGGAAAATAGGTGGCAATCTAACCTTATGATAAAATGGATAAATATAGGCACAAGGGAAATCTGGTTCTATGAGGAAGGCGTTAGAGAATGAAAAACAAAACATTAACAGTAATTTTATCAATTGTCGCTGTAATAGGCGGAATTGTTTTGAACTTTGAAAAGTTTGCCTGGGGAAGTTCCCCAAACGCGAAGAATTTAATCGTGACCCTGGCATATCTAGCAATTTGGGTTTTTGTTATAATTATGAGTACTAAAAGCAAGGGCAGCAAAATGTTAAAGTACTGTTTGTCTTTTTGGGTTTTAGTCTTTTTCTTTTCTGTACTTACTGCATACATAAATGTGACAGAAGCCTTGGCTGATTGGGCAATACCATTTGTTATTATCTTTTTAGGGCCATTAGATGGAATTAGGTTTTTTGTCCATGATTTCCTAATTCTATCTATTATAATTGCAATAATATCTTTTGGAAT
>JAAYOJ010000043.1 GCA_012520405.1 Peptococcaceae bacterium | reverse complement strand
CAATGAAAAGTAATATTCTATGAGGTTTTGCAATGTTCCAATCTGTTTTGGCTTCGTTAAACGAGGGTTTTTTAAAAACCCTGGAAATATTTGCGTTAACATTACTTGGTGCAATCCCTTTGGGGCTCATAATCTCTTTTGGATCTACAAGCCATTTTCGGCCCTTACGATATGTGGTCAAATTCATAGTCTGGTGCGTGCGGGGCACACCGCTTATGCTCCAGTTGCTTATTATTTACTATGGGCCGGGACTGATTCTCGGCGACAACTGGTGGGGTAACGGTGCTTCCGGCCGCTTTACGGCGGCGGTGGTAGCCTTTATTATCAATTACGCCTGTTATTTCTCCGAGATTTACCGTGGCGGTATTGAGAGCATACCTAAAGGGCAATACGAGGCCGGACAGGTATTGGGAATGACTAAGGGGCAAATCTTTTTTCGTGTTATTTTCATGCAGGTCATAAAGCGAATCATCCCGCCCATGGGTAACGAGATTATTACGTTGGTGAAAGACACTTCCCTTGCTCGAGTGATTGCAGTATACGAAATTATATGGAGTGGACAGGCATTTATTAAGTCTGACGGTATTATTTGGCCGCTGTTTTTTACCGGTGTATACTACCTACTTTTCAGTGGCATTCTTACGCTGTTGCTGGGAAGCTTGGAAAAGAAGCTCGAATATTTCCGGGTTTAAGGAGGGTGCAAAATGCCAGTACTTGAGGTCAAAAATATCTCCAAGAGCTTTGGCAAGACTCAGGTTTTGAAAGATGTTGGATTTACACTGGAAAAGGGTGAGGTCGTTGCCATCATCGGCTCCTCCGGTAGCGGCAAAACCACGCTTTTGCGCTGTCTTAACTTTTTAGAGACTCCGGACGGTGGACAGATTATCGTTAACGGGGAGACATTACTTGATGCGTCAAGCGGTACGCAGTTTTCGGAAAAGGATATTCGGAAAAAGCGCCTTCATTTCGGGCTTGTATTTCAATCATTCAACCTTTTTCCCCAATATACGGCGCTGGATAATGTTAAGCTGGCCTGTGGACTTCTCGCCAAAGAAAGGGAAGATTACAAGGAAAAGAAAAAGATAATCTTGCAAGAAATCGATGAAAAAGCGTACGGTCTTCTCCAGCAAGTAGGGCTTACAGATAAAATGCATCTTTATCCCCATCAACTTTCCGGCGGGCAGCAGCAGCGCGTGGCAATTGCGCGTGCTCTGGCACTTTCTCCGGATGTTCTTTGTTTTGACGAGCCCACCAGTGCTCTTGATCCGGAGTTGACGGGCGAGGTACTTAAGGTCATCCGAGCCCTTGTTGAAAAAAACACCACCATGGTTATTGTAACGCATGAGATGCAATTTGCACGGGATGTAGCGGACAAAGTTGTTTTTATGGATGACGGAATAGTAGTGGAAACCGGTACGCCGGAGGAGGTATTCGGCAACCCGAAACAGGAACGTACTATTCGCTTTTTGGAACGGTATTCCGATTTAAAGGCGTAAAAATATTGTTATAGAGATATTGTTTTTCATTAATATAACTCCGGCCAATGTGCTGGAGTTTTTTAGTTATAAGGCTTTGGCATTGTTTTCTTTACGGCTTTTTTATACCGTTTCATGATATGATAAGTTTAGCTGGAGGTGAATTTGTGCGATTGAATAAGCTAAAAAACAAATTTCCAACGTCCGGGCGGAACACATTTAGTTCTATACTGATATTATGCGCAGCCATATTTATCTGTAATTTGCTTAGGCCTGTCAGTGATAACGACATGTATGCGATTTTGGTATTTATCCTGGCTGTAATGATAATTTCCTTAAGAACCGAAGGTTATTTTTATGGAATAGCCGGGTCAGTGCTGGCTGTTATATGCGTTAACTATATTTTCACTTACCCTTATATGGCTTTTAACTTTACTATTACAGGTTATCCCCTGACCTTTTTTACGATGTTGACAGTGTCCCTTATAATAAGCACCATGGCAACCAGTATAAAAAAACAGGAAAGAATGCGAGTGGAGATTGAAAAAGAAGCGATCCGCGCTAACCTCTTGCGGGCGATTTCCCATGACCTGCGAACGCCTCTGACTTCTATTGTAGGTGCAACTGGCGCTATCTTGGAAAATTACGATTCTTTGCCCCCAGAAACAAAACGAGAGTTGCTAGGTGAGGTACGGGAGGATGCTCAATGGCTTATTCGTATGGTTGAAAACATTCTCTCCATTACTCGAATCGGCTCAAACCCCTCCCAGGCCAATTTAGTAAAAAGACCGGAGGCAGTAGAAGAAATTTTGGGAGAAATCCTAGGGAAATTTAAAAAACAGTTTCCCGAGACGGCGGTTTCAGTTAAGGTTCCCGAAGAACTTCTGATGGTTCCTATGGATGCCATGCTTATTGAGCAGGTTATAATGAACATTATGGAAAACGCTGTTATTCATGGTGTCACTACTACGAAAATATTGGTTTCTGTATGTCGGCAAGATATGGAAGCCGTCTTTAAAATCTGTGACAATGGTCAAGGAATAGCGCCGGATATGCTTCCCCGGTTGTTTCACGGGGAGAGCTCCAGCCTCTATGAACCCCAGAAGGCCGAACTCAAGCGCAGTATGGGTATAGGTTTATCTGTTTGTAACAGTATCATTAAAGCGCATGGCGGGAAGCTCACCGCTAAGAACAATACTGATTCAAGTGGAGCAACGTTTTGTTTTACTCTGCCGATAACTGAATGAAAGAGGGTAATAGGCATGGCTATTAAAAAGAAAATTTTAATTGTAGAAGACGAACGCAACATTTGTAATTTCCTTACCGCTGTGCTTAAGGCTAATAACTACGATGTTATTGTTTCTCATACTGGCGCTGAAGCCTACCATATGATTACTTCGCACTGTCCTGATGTGGTTTTGTTGGATCTGGGGCTGCCTGATATTGACGGGTTGAGTATATTGTCAGCCGTGCGAGAGTGGACCCAATTACCAATCGTAGTGATTTCAGCCAGGGCACAGGAAAGGGATAAAGTAGAGGCTTTGGATAGGGGAGCGGATGACTATATAACTAAGCCTTTTGGCACCAGCGAATTGCTTGCCCGTATTCGTACAGCTATACGCCATACGTATACCTGCGCTTTAGACGAAAACGTTGCTCAGACTGGAATTTTTAAAGCCGGTGATCTAACCATAGATTATGACAAGCACCGCGTCTTTATTAAAGGAGAAGACGCGCGTCTTACCCAGAATGAGTTCAAAATCATAGCCTTGTTGGGCAAGTATGCCGGGAAGGTTTTGACATACGATTATATACTAAAAGAACTGTGGGGCCCCTCGGCCAGGGGGAATAACCAGATTTTACGTGTTAATATGGCCAACATCCGCCGTAAAATTGAAGAAAATCCTGCCGAACCAAAATATATTTTTACTGAAGTCGGTGTCGGATACCGCATGACGCAAGGAGAGTGACCAATCCCCCCGGTGAGCATGTCCGGGGGGATTTTCTTTTTCTTGTGCTGTTATGGCGGAGAAGATAATAATATAAAGATTTCTTAACGGTCTTAACACAAAATGCCGAGAAATTAACGTATCTTAACGCCTGGCGCCACTGTCTTTACACCTTCTTAATGGGTTTCAATGCTACACTGATAGTAACATAAAGAGGAGGTATGACACATATGGAAAAGGAAGCACAAGCCAAAATGCTGGGCTTGGAAAAGGGCGAATTGATTTTATGGTCCGGAAAACCGGAACCCTTTGAAATTTTGGACAAATATTACAAACCAGTATTTATAAGGAATTATCTTATTGCCATTGTTATTGTGGTTTCAATTTTCATTGCAGCACTTATACGCAATGCAAACGGTGCTGGGGCCAATCTTACGGCCGTAGGTGTGATATGTCTGGTTCCCCTTGTGGCATTGCCCATAAGTCTTTCTCCATTTCGTAAATTTGGGAGAGATTGCCAGTATTTTCTCACAAATAAAAATATTATCATCTATCTATCGTCATCCCAAATGCTGAAGTGTTCGCTCAGTCAAATTGATAAGCTTGATTCTGTCGAACAGTTTGAAGGTACAAAGTCAATACGTATAGGAAAAGCCGTTGGAATGCCAATTCGAAAAAATAGAAGCTACGCCTTGGGATGCATTAATGAAAGTTCATCTGAGGGTGAAAACCAAAGCTGCCTCCTATATAATCTGTCCGAAAAAGACGCTAATACGGTCCTTCAGCTCATTGATAAATATAGAGTTGCAGCCTAGGTCAAGTAATTAAAGACATCTATTCCGTAGTAAACAAAGACATCACAAGGGATTGTGGTGTCTTTTAGTTATTTAGTTCTAAACATTATGCCCAGTGTATTAGGCCCACAGTGAGAGGAAATAGTACAGCCGGCCCGGACAATAAATATTTCCTTAAAGTTAGCGTGTTCCAAAATTGTAGAACGAACCATAGATATTAGATCTGGAGATATTCCGGTGTGAACGATAAAGATTTTATCCAAGCTAAGGTCCGTACGATCTTTGATTTTATCAAGGGTATACTGCTTTAGAACTTTTGACAGTGCCCCCCGATATTTCTTGCCGACCCTCATATTCCCGGAAGAGTTGATCACTTCAATACAAGGTTTGATATTTAAGACATTAGCACTTAGGGCGGCTAGAGATGAACATCTGCCTCCTGCATGCAGAAAAGTGAGGGTATCGAGTATAAAGCTAGCCTGGATTTTAGATCTTAAATTATTGATTTCTTTTTGAATTTCAGCTGCTGACAGTCCCTGGGAGATTCGCTCAGCTGCTTCTAAGACCAGGAGCCCCATGCCCGAAGATAGGTTATACGAATCTATTGGATAGACATTCTTAAGTTCTTGGGCGGCAAGGCAACAATTGGTGTAGGAGGATGATATTCCGGAACCAAGATTGACATGAATAACATCATAACCCTGGTCAGTCCACTTTCTAAAGTAATCGCAATACTCTTCGGGGTTAATAGCAACAGTTTTAGGTAAAATATTATGCTCCCGGTATGCTTGAAAAATATCGTCCGGACTTATATCTACGCCATCCCGATATTGTTTATCAGCTAAAATTATATGAAGTGGTGAGATATGAACCTTATAATGTCTCTGTAAATAATCATCAAAATCACAAGTGCTGTCGGCACTGAGAATAATTTTGTTCATCTGATTCACTTCATTTTGCATCTGGACTTTAGCCTCCTGTGAAAAAGGTTTTATAACAATATATGAGACTAGTCCCTTTTTTGACAAAAAAAAATAGACAGGAATCTTTGAAAAATAAAATAAAAAAACTAAAAGAAAAAACTCGCTGGGCTTAAAAAAGGACAACGGGTTTTTTCTTTTAGGGAACTGATACGGTCTTACTTAGATCTCAATCGTAAAAATAAAGCCTTGCCGTTAGCCAATTTTTACGAAGGTTGTCCCATTGCATTGGGGGCATGGCGGCAAGGTCTCTTTTTTGTCATTCAGCACCGTATCTTTTCCACACGTTAGACACAAATATGCACCTTTACCAGGTGTTGCGCCAGCTACTGCCATGGAAACATCTCCTTTCCTTAAAGCTGAGAATCTAAGCTTTGCACCTTGTATATAGTATTCTCCCAATTAAAGGATAATGCTTTAAACTTACATAGTCAAAAAGACTATTATAAAGATATTTGAATTAAAAGGAAGAATTTGCAAGCTTAATTTGGCTCAGTCTGGATTTTATCAAGTTATCGAATATTTCTTTTTAATATAATACCCAATTTGTCCAGCATTTCTGGTAATTTGGTTTGTCGCAGGTCATACAATTCTTTTACCAGATCATCTCCATCCATATATTTTATGGTTAATCCTTCTTGTTGGACGTTGGCGAAATAATTTTTGACGGCATCGCTCAGGGGGGGAATTGTGATAATTAAACCATTTTTTACCCCATCCTCCACCATGGCCCCAACTAGTCTCTGTGCCTCACTCTTGTCGATAGGGCTATCCCAGTTTTCTGGTTTTCCTAGCTTGCATTTGATATATACAATTTTACCGTCTCGATATTGACCGGTTAGGTCAACCCCACTGTCTTTTTGCTTTGGCAGAGCTTCAGCAACTTTTAAGCCCATTAATTCTAGGAGTTGGGCTATCCATGGTATGAATTGAGCCGGGTCGTTGTTAAATTTACCGAAACATTCGTGCTTGGCTACTATTTTTAGTACTTCCAACTCAAGTTTCATTCTTTCGAACTTTTTATTATACCAGGTATACAATTTATCCACGGCAAAAATTGACCCCATAATTGTAATTAATCCCAGCACATAATTCATGGCCACCACCTCTTGCTTATTATTATTGACAATTTATCCCACTAGGCAAACACAAGAAGTTGGTATTGCTGTGTGATAATTATTCATTGGAGAAAACCTCTAGTTTAACGAAATCGCTGAAAGCTTGTTGCCAAGAAGGGTTAGTTTTTATAAATGATACAAGGTAGTCAATTGCCTGGATGGTTTCCTTTGATAAATAGTGTTCCATGGCTTCAGCTTCGGCTGTGAAATTGCATTTACTGCCTATCAAGGCCAAGAATTCCTGGAGCAGGTGGTTTCTGCGGACAAGATAATGACCGAATTCTTTGCCCTTATCGGTTAGGCGAATTTCTCCATAGCGTTCGTAGTTTATGTAGTTTTCGTCTCTTAATTTATAAAGGGCTTTGGTAACGGACGGTAAAGCGACCTTGAGCTTTTTGCTGAGATCGGTTACCCGGACAATATCAAGAGACAATGAAAACCTGTATATTTCTTCCAAATAGTCTTCTAAGCTAGGCGACAGCATAGGCCCACTTCCTTTGTCTAATCTGTATTGACGGCTTTGATTACTAATTGTAAGTTAAATTATTATATGAAGTTGGTAATAAATATGCTGTCGGTTTATTTGCTTGACCAAGCACTTCAAGTTTATGCTGTTATTTAACAGAAAAGAATTAGTGCTTACTTTTTCAAAATGGTGTAAAATTATAATATTGTATAGTAAAATGAAAATTTATCATGAACACAACAAACTTTTGTCAAATATTGTTACTATCTATATTTATTTTGCAGTCAGAGGAGGAATAACTGTTGCGGGAAATACGTTTACACGGCAGAGGCGGGCAGGGGGTCGTGACCTTGGCTGAATTGCTAGCTAAAGCTGCTATAAAAACAGGCCTGGAAGCACAAACACTTCCTTTTTTTGGTGTGGAACGCCGCGGTGCCGCTGTCAAAGCGGCCGTCCGCTTAGACCATACTCCGATTAAAATTCGCTCCCAGTCTTACCAACCCGGTATACTGGTGCTTATGAGCGAAAATTTACTTGAGATCGGGCTGGCCGATGGCTTAGCCGATAAGGCTGTAATTATTGCTAACGCTGAGAAACCATTGCCAGTAGCCAAACAACAATGGCTGCTGGATGCAGAAAAAATCGCTATTAGAAACAATCTTGTTTTTGGCGGCGAACCATTTATCAATGTGCCCATGCTCGGGGCTCTTTGCCGTGTTCTGGACCTACCGTTCTCCGTTCTGGAGGAAACTTTGAAGGAACAATGGAGCGAGGACAAGGCCCTACCAAATATTAATGCTGCTCGTGAAGCTTATGATACTGTTTGGGATGCAGGCGTACCGAAGGAGGAGAAAAGCAATGAATAAAAAAATCGTACAGCCCATATCCCGTCCCGTTATAGGAGCGGGCGGACTTACCGGTACCTGGCGGACCCAGCGACCGGTGTATGACGCTTCGCTTTGTAACGCCTGCTTGCTATGCTGGCTTTACTGTCCGGAGGTTGCTATTTCCAAAGAAGACCGGACAATCGATTATACTTATTGTAAAGGGTGCGGCATTTGCGCTGCCGAGTGTCCGAAAAAAGCTATTTACATGGAAAGGGAGGAGTCAAGATGACCAAAGTATTTGACAGCGGCAATGTGGCCTGCGCCTTAGCCGTTAAAGATGTGGGCGTTGATTTTGTCGCCGCTTACCCCATAACTCCCCAGACCTCGGTGGTGGAAAAAATAGCTTCTTATATCGCTGAAGGAGAAATGGATGCCAAATATCTTCCGGTGGAGTCTGAACACAGTGCTTTAAGTGCTGTAGCTGCGGCTTCCGCTGTGGGAGCCAGGGTTTTTACAGCCACCTCTTCCCAGGGGTTGCTTTATATGCATGAAATTTTGCATTATGCAGCCGGCGGCAGGCTGCCTATAGTTATGGCTAATGTCAACCGGGCTATAAACATGCCTTGGTGTTTGTATGTCGACCACCAGGATGCGGTCTCCCAGCGTGATACCGGCTGGATTCAGCTGTTTGCCGCTTCCAATCAGGAAATCTATGATAGTGTAATACTTGCCTACAAAGTGGCCGAAGAAGTGCAAATTCCGGTCATGGTTAATTATGACGGTTTTTTGGTCTCTCATTCTTCCATGCCTTTCGAAACTTTGGAGCAAGACAAGATACGGGAATTCCTACCTGCTTTGAATCCGCCTTGGCGGCTTCACCCTCAATGGGGAGGAACTTTCGGCAATGTTACTCCTTCCGAAGAATATGTCCCCTACCGTTATGCTTTAACTGAGGATATAAAAAAAGCAGGAGATGTAATTGTGCGTTGTTCTAAAGAATATGAAAGATTGACCGGCCGCTGGCACGGTGGGCATTTTGAAACTTACCGGCCGGAAGGGGCCGAATACTTCCTTTTTTCCATGGGTTCCATGGGTAAGGAAATGGAAATCGCTGTCGATCTACTCCGGGAGCAGGGTATTGCGGCCGCGGGCTTAAGATTGCGGATTTTCAGCCCCTTCCCGGAGGAAGAATTAGCCGCCTTACTTCCTACTGGGGCTAAGCTTTTGGTATTTGACCGCAATTTAGTTTACGGTTCGGCCGGAGGCGCTCTGCTACAGTTGGCCAAAGCAGCTCTTTTCAACCGCCGTGATTCTTTACAGGTCATCGGAATTTCTCTGGGCCTTGGCGGTGAAGATCTTCCTGCTTCTGTGTTGGTCGCCAAAGCTCGGGAAATGATGGAGGTGTGCAAATAACATGAATATTAAGGAATTGCCTGAAATTGAATATATTATCCCCGGTACAGGAGCCTGTGCCGGCTGCCCGTCAACCATAGGGTTGCGACTGGTGGGCAAAGCCTTAGGGGAAAATGCTATCTGCTTATTAACTCCCTCTTGTGCTGTGGCCAGCATGGGCATGACCCCCAAGACTTGCTATTCTTTCCCTGCCCTGAATATCTGTTTTGCCTCGGCCGGAGCTTCCGGTGGAGCGATTTCCATGGCCTTGGATCCCCTTTACAGCAAGAAAAGGTTGGAAGGGGAAAAACCGGTTGTATTTGCCTGGGTAGGCGACGGCGGGACTTACGATATAGGTTTTCAAGGTTTATCGGCAGCAGCCGAACGTAATGATGATTTTATTTTCTTCTGTTACAATAACGAGGCTTATTCCAATACAGGTAACCAGCGAAGCGGGGCAACACCCCAGTATGTGCCTACCACTACCTCGCCCTTGGGCAAAGAAATGTTGCAAAAAAATGTACCGCTGTTAATGCTTGAACACCGGCCTCCTTATGTAGCCACTGCTTCTTTGGCTTATCCGCTGGATCTTTACCGTAAAGTGGAAAAAGCAAAAAGTATTAAGGGTTTTAGATATATTGAAATCCACATGCCCTGTTGCACCAGCTGGAAGTTTCCGGCTGCCGAAACCATTGAGGTCAGTAGACTGGCCATCCGCACAGGTTCCTGGCTTTTATGGGAAGCGGAAAACGGCAAGTTGAGTTTAAATGGCGTAACGGCGGCTCTTGCTGAAGGTAAAAGAAAACCCCTGCCGGTAGAGGAATACCTGAAAGCCCAGGGACGCTATGCCTGGCTGCTTAAGAGTCCGGACAAAGACTATTACATCGGTAATATTGAGAATAACATCCGTCGGGAACTGGAATTTATGGCGGGGAGAGCGAAGCTGTAGAAACTGAAAAACCAGGATTCAAAGGTTATAAATATATAATTAGGGAAACCTCCGGTAAGTAATTTGCTAATTACTTATGCGGAGGTTTGTTTTTTATTTCTCTAATTAGAAATCAACAACTAGGAACAGGACCAGCCCTTTATTTGGAGAATACTCCAATGGAGCGGATTTACTTTGACTAGATGCAAAGAACTCTCGGAGTTTATTTCCTGGACTTTTGATTAAATTCTAAAATCGGTCTGTTCAATAATTGACCTGTCTGTAATTTAAGGAAAAAAAGTATAAAGTGTAAAATACTGAAGTTAAGCGCTTTTTAAAAAAATAGGGGTGTTATGTAATAATAATGGAATGCATTTTGCATGTTCTTTATTATTAAACATAACAATGGGAGGTACATGAATATATGGTAGTAGCCAAAAAATTTGATGTTGATGTTCTCGTGGTCGGTGGCGGTGTAGCCGGTGTGTCGGCGGCGGTAGCGGCTGCTCGCAGCGGTTGCAGGACTTTATTGGTGGAAAATACAATTTCGCTCGGCGGTCTGGCCACCAATGGCTATGTCACAGGAATAGCAGGAATGATTGAAGGAATCTGCAAAGAGTGGCTCGATCGATTGAATAAAGAGGGAGATTTATTTAACCGTCCCCATACCCCTTCTATTGATCCTGAAAAAGGAAAATTTATGTTGGAGAGATTGCTTCTGGAAGCCGGCGTAAGAATTCTGTATGGAACATGCGCTGTTGATGTGACCGTGGAAGACAATTTAATTAAGGAAGTTATTTGCCATTCTAAGTCAGGAAAAATAGTTATAGGGGCTAAGATAGTTATCGATACAAGCGGGGATGCTGATGTGGCCGCTTATGCCGGTGTTCCCTGTGAAATTGGCAGTGCTGAGTTTGCGGGCCTCAATATGTCCACCACTTTGGCTTTTCGCATGGCCAATGTCGATATGCTTAAATTCAGAGAGGCCAACCGTGCTTGGAACGAGAAAGAAGAAGCTGAACATGGTGTACCATCAAAAATGACCTATGTTACTGATCTTATAGATAAAGCCGTGGAAAATGGTGATTTACCATATAAAATATTTCCTACGGCTTTAATTTATCCCGTGCCCAAAACACCCGAAGACAATGCGGATATTACGGTTATGACTACCCATAGCTACTATACACGTAATACGGATGTAGAAGATTTGACCAGACAGATAATTGAACAGCATCAGCAAATTATATGGATGGAAAAGTTTTTTCGAAAATATGTTCCGGGATTTGAAAACAGTAGAGTCTCAGGGTTGGCCAATTTGCACGGGGTTCGGGATTCAAGGCGTATAGTCGGCGAATATGTCCTTAAGGATGAAGATGTGGTGTGTGCCCGGAAATTTGAGGATGGAATAGCTAAATTTCCGGAGTTTTTGGATACTCATCACCCGACCAATCCTCGCCTGGGCTTTATTAGACATGTCCATTTGGAGCAGCCTCAAGAGCCTGCGGTTTGCAGGCCGGCCCAGTGTTCCGACGATATGCACCCCTTTGTCAAGCCGGGAGGATTTGAAGCCCGTTGTAATCCCAGAGAGTATTGTGAAATACCCTACAGGTCATTAGTACCTTTGAAAATAGATAATCTGATGGTTGCAGGCAGGTGTGTTTCAGCCGAATTTAATGCCAATGCTGCCGTACGGGTTATTGCCACCTGCATGAGTACAGGGCAAGCGGTGGGTACAGCTGCCGGCTTATGCCTGCAAAACGGTCTTACCCCCAGAGAATTAGACGGTAAACAGGTAAGAGAAGCAATGATTAAACAGGGTGTGCCGCTGGATAATGAACCGGATAAACACTGGCAGAACATTAGAGAAACAAAAGGTGAATTTGTTCTGTTGTCCGGAGATTTCATTGGTATTCGAACACCTCAAGGGATAAAAATTCATCTTTAATAAATAAAACAAGGAGGAGGGGCTTACTTTGACTGGCAAAATCCATTCTCAAGTTTACGCTCTCGATATTTGGCTGGAGCCTGCGCAGATTTCTTTTAGAGCTTACCTAGTCAAAGACGGCAAGAACACTATGATTGATACGGGGCCGCCTTTAGGTTCGCCGGAGAAACTGGCCGAAGTGCTAAAAGCCTATGATTTGGCATTGAAAGACATTAACTTCATACTTAATACCCACGGGCATTTCGATCATATCGGCGGCAATGCTCCTATTAAGAAAGCAGGGAACCCTCAAATTATGATTCACCGGGAAGACGCGAGCTTTCTCGAAGATCACAACTTCTGTTTTGAACAGTTTTTTGCACCGGTTACTAAAGCGAGTAACCCTCAAGAAGACCTAGCCAAAGCCAGAGATGGTTTTCTGCAGGAAATGGGTCCGGAATTAAAGGTTGATCGCCGCCTGGAAGACAATGACCTGCTAGCCATTGGAGACAACATTGAATTGCGCGTTATTCACTTGCCGGGTCATACCTTGGGGTCTGTAGGCTACTATTGGGAAAAAGAAGGTATGATCTTTACCGGAGATTCTATTTGCGGCTTAAGCACTCCCGACGGCAGCCTCCCTATTATTTATGATTTGGAAGCCTATAAGCAGTCCATAAAACGCCTGTTGGATATTCCCCTGAACATGATACTGGGCTGTCACCCTTACCGGGGGATAAGCTTACCGCCGTCGGCAATAAGAATGGGTGTTGGTGAAGTCAAGCGCTTTTTAGAAGATTCTTTAGAAGCAGCCGAAAGAATTACGGAGGCGGTAGCAACTGTCAAGGGCGATAAAGAACAACCGCTGGCGGAAGTTGCCGACCAAGTAATTGCCAGGTTGCCGGCCAGTATGGCTTTTAAACCAATCGCTCAGTTGATGATGCCTCAGTTTACTTTGACTACAGTTTATAACGCTTTATACCGCAACAAGGGTTAATTTGAAATTCTGACTTTTGGTTAAGCAAATTTGGCATTAGCTAATAATTATAAGGAGGGAAGAAAAATGATGAAAGTCGATCATCAAGGACGGGTTGCTATTGTTACCGGAGCGGGCAAAGGAATTGGTAAAGCCACATCTCTGCTGTTAGCCAGATCCGGTGCCAAAATGGTCTTAGTAGGCCGCAGTGCCCAATCTATTAATGAAACTAAAGCAGAAATTGAAAAGATTACCCCGGATGTTATCGCTATTGAAGCTGACGTTGCCGATTGGCAGGCTATTAAAGCCATGGCAGATAAAGCTATGGATAGGTTCGGCAGAATTGATATTCTGGTTAATAATGCCGGCATCGATAAACAGGATAAAACAAGGGAAGAGCAGTTTACGATTGATGAGATTGATGATGCCGATTACGACAAAATTGTTAATACCAATATGAAGGGGCAGTTTAACTGTGTTAAAGCTGTGGCTCCTTTTATGAAGCAACAAAAATACGGCCGGATTGTGAATGTTAGCTCTACCACAGGATTTGACGGCAATGTAGCTACTGCTCCATATTGCGCCTCCAAAGCCGGCATCATGGCCCAAACCAAAACTTTTGCCAGAGAATTGGGGCCGTTTAATATCTGTGTTAATTGTGTAGCTCCGGGTTTTACGCTTACAACTATGCAGGATCACCGGACGCAAGAACATATTAATATGATTGCCAACTTTATGGCCCTAAAAAGAGTAGCGAAGCCAGAAGATGTAGCCCACGCAATTTTGTTCTTTACCACCGCAGAACTCTTCGCTACCGGCCAAGTCCTAGTCGTGGACGGTGGCGGTACAATGCATTGATTAGCGGTACAAGGCATTGATTTAAAGTAGGGGATTAAATTGCCTTTGTAAGTTAATTGAGGAGGTAGAGAAAAGATGAAACTAGCTGTTTGGTATGAGTTTGGTAAGCCGGCGGTAATCGAGGATGTCAATATTGACCCCACAGGCCCGGGAAAAGTCAAATTGAAAATCATGGCTACGGCTATATGCGGCAGCGATATCCATTCGGTAAAAGGCGAACATGGGGAATGTAAGATGCCTATCTTGGCAGGTCATGAAATTGCGGCCATTGTAGATGAAGTCGGTGAAGGGGTAAGCTATGTTAAACCCGGAGATCACGTTGTGGCTAGTTTGGTTAAGGCCGGGTGCGGCCAATGTCGGCATTGTATAACCGGACATCCCCATCTTTGCCCTAAGGGTAGGCAAGAATTCAAACTTCCCGGTTGCTACACCTTAAAAGACGGGACCCGTCCTACGGCAACGGGAGGTCCATTAGTTGGTTTTGCGGAATACACCTTGGCTCCCGAGGAATGTCTTATTAAAATCCCGGAAGATATGCCTTTTGATGTTGCTTCTCTTTTAGGTTGCGGTGTTATTTCCGGCTTCGGTGCTGTTACCAATGCTGCCCAGGTTAAACCCTTTGAAAGTGTACTGGTTATGGGGACTGGGGGAGTTGGACTTAATGCCATTCAAGCTGCTCGTTTCGTAGGAGCCCATCCCATTATTGCTGTAGATACTTTTGATAATAAGCTTAAGGCAGCGTATGATTTTGGGGCTACCCATACTATCAATGTCAAAACAGAAGCTGATCTTATTGCCAAGGTGATGGAGATTACCGAAGGTGAAGGGGTAGATTATACTTTTGTCACAGTTGCCGGAATAGAAGCTAAGAGGCAGGCTTTTTCCATGTTAGCTATGAACGGTAAGCAAGTTATTATCGGGCATGGGGTTGGCGAAATGCTGTCTGACTTTGATGCCGTTGAATTTGTCGGCGGTAAGACCATGACCGGCTCTGCTATGGGCAGGGCCAGAACCCGTGTCGATATTCCCAATATAATTAAGCTTTATAAGGCAGGGCGCTATAAGTTGGATGAACTTATATCTAACCGTTATCCGTTAGAAAAAATTAACGAAGCCATGGAAGAGACGGAAAAAGGCGGGGCCCTGCGTAACGTTATTATGTTTTAACTAACATGGCTGCAGAGACAAGGGAATAATGAGGAATTATGAAAATATTATGCTAAAACGGAGGCGTTTTTTATGTATACCTTAAAACCGGTTACCGAACGGGTAACCAAGATGCGGGATAAGTACCGCAATACCCAACCGGAGATCTGCACTGCCCGGTATAGGCTGGTTACTGAATTCTATATGCAGAATCCCGATATGACAGGCATTATAAAACGGGCTAAAAACTTTAAGAATATTTGCGAGAAAATTCCGGTCCGGATTGATGACGGAGAGGTTATTGTCGGAGCCCAGTCAGGCAAATATCGTGCCTGTGCTCTTTATCCCGAAAACTCTATCGATTGGCTGCTGGAGGAAGTAGAAAGCAGATTTATCTCTACCAGGGATATTGACCCTTATATCCTTTCGGAAGAGGATCGAGAGTATATCTTAAACACCGGAGACTTCTGGCTCAAAGAATGTATGAGTGCTAAAATGGATGCTTATATACCCGACGGATATTTACCCCATATCGGTAACGGCATTACTATGTTTGGGCCGAAGGGTAATACCCACACTCCGGTCGGGCATTTTTGTGCTAATTACGAGCGAGCTCTTCATAAAGGATTTGGTGCTATTAAAGCCGATGCTGAGGCTAAAATCGCTGAGCTTGAGGAACAAGGCATTTTTGGAGACTCAATTAATAAGTACAACTTCTACCGGGCCATTTCCATCGTTTGCGACGGCATGATTGTTTTGACCAAACGTTATGCCAGATTGGCAGAGGAAAAAGCAGCACAGGAAAAAGACCCGTTACGTAAAAAAGAACTGGAAGCCATGGCCGATACTTTAAATTGGTGTATGGAGAAGCCCTGCCGCACTTTCCATGATGCGATCCAGACTTTATTTATGTATCAGACTTGCATGTGCCTGGATGCTAATATGCATGGCATTAGTTTTGGCAGAGTAGACCAGTACTTGGGTGATTTCTATAAAGCAGATATTGCCGCCGGGCGTTTAACACCGGAGTATGCCCAGGAACTAATTGATTTGTTCTATCTTAAAATAGCAGAAATGAATAAACCCTGGAGTTACGGGGCTACCCAGTCTAATCCGGGTTATACCAGCGGCCAGCTTATGACTCTAGGCGGAGTTAAACCTGACGGAACTGACGCCACCAATGAAGTTACTTTTATGATGCTGCAGACTATGGGTCGTCTTCTATTGCACGATCCCCCGCAGGCTTTACGCATTCATAAAGGTACCCCGCCGGAACTTTGGGAAGCGGCTATTGAAACCACCAAACTGGCCGGAGGCGTTCCTACATTTGAGAATGATGACCTGATTATTCCCGCCCTTATGAGCAGAGGTTTATCCTTGGAAAGTGCCCGTAACTACTGCCTCATAGGCTGTGTAGAGCCGGCAGGCTGCGGTGATGAATGGCCGGCCTGCGGTGGTACGGGTACAGAGTCCTATCTAAACATGGCCAATGCTTTGTGGTTGGCGATAAATGACGGTTACAATCCTATGGGCTTTATGGGGATGCCTCCGCGTCAAGAACGTTGTGGTCTGCCCACGGGTTATCTTTATGAAATGGAAACCTTTGACCAAGTTCTCGCTGCATTTAAAAAGCAAATGGAATTCTTTATTAAATGGCATGCCAGCTGTATTAATACCTTTGAATATGTGGCTCGTGAAGTCTTGCCCCTGCCGGTTGTTTCCGCGACCATGGAGGGGTGTATGGAGAAAGGCATGGATGTAATGTACGGCGGTGCCAAATATAACTCCACCGGGATGGCCGGGGTTGCTATCGGCAATGTCGCCGACAGTTTAGGTATGATTAAACATTTAGTGTATGATAAGAAAATCTGTACCGCCCGCGAGCTCCATGAGGCTCTGCTGGCTAACTGGGAAGGCTATGAAGATTTGCACAACTATATTAAAAACGAAGCTCCCCATTACGGTAACGGGTTTAAGGAAATCGACCAATATGCTCGTTGGGCCGCCGGTATTTTTGCTGATGCTGTGAACTCCTGCACCGGCCCTAGGGGTAGATTCAGCGCCGGACTTTATCCTGTCACCACGAATGTTATTTTTGGCAAAATGACCGCAGCAACTCCCGACGGGCGTTATGCCGGCGAACCTTTGGCTGACGGCATTTCCCCGGTACAACAGATGGATAAGAATGGCCCGACAGCAATTTTAGTATCCGTCGCCAATATAGACCAAAGCAAATTCCCCAACGGTACTTTGCTCAACATGAAATTCCATCCCACCTCTCTGCAGGGGGAACAGGGTGTCACCAAACTTTCTAATCTCATTCAGACCTATTTCGATATGGGCGGCATGGAAATGCAAATCAATGTGATCAGTGCTGAGACCTTAAGAGATGCCCAGAAAAACCCAGATAATTATAAAAACCTTATTGTACGGGTGGCGGGTTTTAGTGCTTACTTTATTGAGCTGCATATTGACGGGCAGAATGACCTGATTAGCCGCACAGAGCTGGCTATGTAATAGATAAAGCGGACCGCTCCAACTGGGGGGCGGTCCGCTTGATATGAAGTATTTTTTGCATAGGACGTATGCTTTTGGCTTGTTAAAAAATTAATAATGTTAAATAGTAGAAAAGCGCACTTACTGCAGCGGTGCAAGGAATAGTCAACACCCAGGCGGTCAGCATTTGCTGGGCTACTCCCCAGCGCACAGCGGAAATACGTTTGGCGGATCCCACTCCCATAATAGAACCGGAAACCACATGGGTTGTACTTACTGGGAGGTGTAAACCGGGAAATGCTGTCGCTGTCCAAATAACTAAAGAAGAGGATAAATCAATGGCAAAACCGTTTATTGGTTCTATTTTAAATATTTTGCCGCCTAAGGTATGAATAATTTTCCACCCTCCTGCTGCCGTGCCCAAAGCAATAGCTAAGCCGCAGGCAATTTTCACCCATAAAGCTACTTCAATGCTAGTCTGGACACCGGCTGCAACCAGGGCCAAAGTTATAATGCCCATGGATTTTTGGGCATCGTTAGAACCGTGATTAAAAGCCAGAAAAGCCGCTGACAGAATTTGCAGCCGGCGAAATGAGTTATTGATTCGTTTAGGAGATTTATTTTTAAAAACCCTATAGAGAAGAGTCATGATAATAAAGCCCAGACCCAATCCGATTAGTGGAGAACAAATCAAAGCCAGAATAATCTTTTTTACGCCGGTGATTTTAAGGACGCTGATTCCGGCTTTGGCAATTCCGGCGCCCATAATGCCGCCGATAATAGCATGGGAGGAGCTGCTCGGGATTCCAAAATACCAGGTTATTAGATTCCAAGTAATTGCTCCTAACAAGGCGGCGATCATAACCTGGGTAGTAGCGGCTTCAATATTAATAATATCCCGGGCCACAGTTTTAGCAACTCCGGTACTATACAAAGCTCCGATAAAATTAAGGCAGGCAGCCATAATGACCGCTTGTTTAGGGGGGATTGCTCTGGTAGATATAGAGGCGGCAACTGCATTGGCTGTATCGTGGAAGCCGTTTATGTAATCAAAGACTAGGGCCAGGATTACAACTACGATTAGAAGAAAATTAAGCTCAGACATATTTAAGTACGACTCCCTTTAAAGTGTCACTGAGATCTTCACAGCGGTCAATAGCGTCTTCCAGATGTTCCAAAATTTCTTTCCATTTAATAATCTCTACCGGGTTAATATCCTCTTCAAACAACTTGGCTACTTCCTGGCGGTAGAGTTTGTCACCTTCGGTTTCGAGATTGTGTATGCGGTCTGTATTGATCATTATATTTTTAAAATTTGTCTTGATACTTGATAAACAATCAATAGATTCCTTAATAATTAGTACACAATCATTGAGAATTTTTATTAATTCCCTTGCTCCATGAATAGGTAAGACTGCTTTGTACATAATCATTCTTTCCAGTGCTCCCTGGATAAAATCTACCAAGTCGTCCATAATCGTGGCCAGAGAATAGATATCTTCACGGTCCATAGGAGTAACAAGGGTTTTGTTTAGTTTAATAATAATTGCTTTTGTTATCTCATCCGCTGTATGTTCTGTTTCATTTAACTCCGCCATTTTTTCCGAAATAGTGGCAGGATTATCAATAGCTGAGCTAAGAATTAGGGAACTTTTAACGACCTGATCAGCACTTTCTCTCAAGAGTACATAGAAATCATTTTCTTTGGGTTTTAGAAGTAGCATGTTTTTTCCTCCAAAAAATTAGAAAAGTCTCAACATTTTTATAAGCTATTTTTACCCAGTCACTAGCCAAACATTAACCCTAGTGTTATACAAACAACTTATTTTAGCATAATTTAGTTTAAAAAAAAATAGGATTTATTAGTGTGAACCGTACAAGGGTGGGATTTCTTTGTCAGTCAGGAGGCCACTAATCAGAAATATTTGTATTATGCTGGCTGTATTTATAGCCGTGGTGGGCTTAACTAGTGCTGTCGGTTTAGTAAATACCCGACCATTTGCCGAGCAGGTTACGGCCGGCAATGCACTGGATAAACTGAAAAGTACTGTTCAACAAGGGGGAATTGTAGAATTCAGTGCTGCGGAAGTAAATACCCTAATAGGTTTGTGGCTAGCTGCAAGCAAAAGAGAACTTGAGCCCTCAAAAATTAACATTCAACTGGGAGAAAACGACTTGACTATCTCTTCCTTTATTTTATTTAAGGAGAGGATAAATCTTATTCTTACGGCTCAAGGCCAGCTCTTTATTCAGGAAGGTGATCTGGTATTTTTGCCGGAAGCATTTAAATTAGGAAATATCCTGCTTCCTCAAAGTCTGGTTCTGAGCAGGCTGGCTAACTATCCGGGCCTAGCTGTTAAGTCCGGGAAGATAATTATTTCCAAAGAATATCTTCCTTTTTCTATTAAAGCTATAGGTATTAATCAAGGAAGAATGATAATAGAGTTCAGGGGCGAGCAAGTAAAATAAATTGTCAGGGGCTGTTGCCAACGAAATAAAATATTCGCTGCAACAGCCCCTTGCTGTTTCAATTAAGCTATTTAATCTTAGTACCGATGGGCCGGGGGTTGTAATAAATCAATACCGCCCAGTACCATATGAGCCAGACCAAAGCCGATAACTCCGGCACCTATCATGGGAACAACACTCCGTTTGCTCATGCCGTTTTGTTTCATGTCTCTGACCCTCATTACTACTCCTGCAGCGGTAACAGCAGTTCCTAGAAGACTTGGTATCATCCCTTCACGTGCCATAAAAGATCCCCTCCTAATATAATTTCACATCCCAAAATAACAAATAAATAACTCAGACATATTTTTAGCCAAAAGACAAAAGATTATTACTGAGCTCTTTAATATATCTTTAAGATTGGGTTGTGATAATATATTGGCACGTTTTATTTCCGGATGAAAAATTTGTTTTACTAACGGTTCAAAAAGTAATAAAATAATACTTTAGAATATATCTGAAATTGCCGATATAATTACCATTAGCTATGTTAAATCGCGTTTTTTGGTCCAGCGGTCACTGTCTCGCAGCCGGTATTTGTTCATGGTATCATTAAAGGCTTGCTCCAGGTCTATTTGCAGGGAGTTAGCCATACATACTATAATGAATATAATATCCGCCATTTCCAGCGCGAGGTTACCTTCGGGTTCGGTGGGTTTTTTGGGTTTTTGCCCGTACTTGTGGTTGACTTCTCTGGCCAGTTCTCCGACCTCTTCCGTAAGACGGAGCATCATGGAGGTCGGGTGCCAATAACCTTCTTCAAATTGAGAGATCCAATCATCGACTGTTTTTTGCCAATCCTTGATTTCCATTTTGTACTTCCTTTTATGAATTAATATTTTGTTAATAATTAATCAAGATATTATTAACATAATCAATGTATTATTAGCAATTATCAATAAAAATAATTCTAATAGAATAAATGGGAAGAGGCAAGGTATTATCTTGCTATTTGCAGAATGAATACCTTATTGATTGTAGCATGAAGGAGTGAGAGTGTGACACAGTTATTATCAGTGTTTGCAGTGTTTAGCTGGCAAGATCTTCTTGATATTGCTGTTATCGCGCTCATCATTTATCAGCTACTTATGCTTATCAAGGGAACTAGAGCAGTTCAATTAATTAAAGGTCTTTTTGTGCTGCTCATAGCTTCGGTCATAGCTAAAGAGGTAGGACTGACTACTTTAAACTGGCTTTTGGATAAGGTCTGGGCCATGTTGCTGCTGGCCCTTGCCGTGGTGTTCCAACCGGAATTGAGACGAGCCCTGGAACAAATTGGGCGGGGAAAGTTCATTACCATGCACCCACTCAACGCGGGGCCTGAAGAATATAGAAAATTAATTGAAGAACTGGTTCGTTGCAGTCAAATTTTATCTCAGAGCAGGATCGGTGCTCTGATAGTAATTGAGAAAAGTACAGGTATTCAAGATTTTATTGAAACCGGCGTCAAAATAGACGGGGTAGTGTCATCGGAATTCCTAGTTAATATTTTTATTCCAAAGTCCCCTTTGCATGACGGTGCTGTAATTATTAGGGGGGACAGAGTCGCGGCAGCAGGCTGTTTCCTGCCTCTCACCCAGAATAATAGGCTGCAAAAGGATTTGGGTACCAGACACCGGGCAGCCTTGGGACTTTCGGAGGTATCAGACGCCCTTGTTATTATTGTTTCCGAGGAAACCGGAGTTATTTCTACTGCCAAAAACGGTGAACTGACAAGGTTTTTAGACGAAAAAAGTCTACGGGATTTATTAAAAAATGAAATTCTTGTAGAAAAAGCCTCCGGTTACAATTTGTTCAGGAGGGGAAACAATGCAAAAGATCAATGAAATCTTTCGCCGCAATCTGGAATTTAAGATTATTGCCATTGTACTGGCCATTATTTTTTGGCTGTGGATCAACAGCCAACCTGATGCCGCTTTAAGTTCCAGAAATAACATCAATGTACCTTTGGATATTCGTAATCAACCGGCCAATCTTGTTATTGTTTCCAGTATTCCCCCTATTACTGTACGAATTAATAATACACAAGGTGTTAGTGTTTCTGATTTGTATGCTTATGTCGATCTTACCGGTGCTGAACCCGGACAACATTCTTTTGAGGTAAAAATGAATACTCCCCAAGGGGTGACTATTGAGAATATTAGTCCCAAAACAGTTATTCTCAATCTTGATTTAGTAAAGGACAAGATTGTTCCCGTCACGGTTACAGTCACGGGAAGCCCGGAAAAAGGTTTTATCGCCGGTCAACCTCAGGTTATTCCTTCCGTGGTTAATGTCAGAGGGCCGACCTCAATTTTGGATAAATTGGAAAGTGTTTCTGTTGATGTTAATGTTACCGGCGCTAAAGAAACCTTGAGGGTCGCAAGACCGGTTACTTTTAAGGATATAAAAAATGAAGGAATTTTTGCGCCTGATCCCAACCTGGAATCCTTAAACGCTTTCCCGGACACAGTTGAAATCATAGTCCCTATCTATCCGCAAGAACTGGCCAGTAAAACAGTACCTTTAAGAGTTGCTGCTTCCGGGCAGCCGGCCGAGGGGATGATGGTCAGAATGATCACTCCGGTTCCATCTCAAGTACAACTGTTGGGAGACGCCGAGGCTCTTAAGGACATCCAGTATATTACCCTAAGTAATGTTGATGTAACCGGCATGAGCTCTACCAGGACAGTCGATTATCCGTTAAGTTCAATTAACCTTCCTAGTGGAGTATCGTTCATAGAAGGCACGAAGATTAGTGTACTGGTTACAATTGGCTCCAGCCCTATTAATAAAACAATCGAGGGATTAAACGTACAAATAAGAAATATTCCCGAAAATTTAACTGCTGAACAAATAGCAGTAGATATAACAATCAATGGTTTTCCGGAAGTTGTCAATGCCTTGAAGGCCGAAGATATATCTGTTTGGGTAGATGCTGCCGGTCTGGAGGAGGGCCCTCATCCGAATACAACTGTCTATTGGAGTGTACCGGCAGGGGTGAGCGTGGTGGGAGAACCAAAAGTTGAACTGGTCTTGATAGGTACAGCCACCGAAGAATCACAATAGATTGCTGTCCTGGAAAAGGCCACTTAATGACCGCTTAATGAGAAGGGAGAAAAATAAATGGCTAGACTTTTTGGCACAGACGGTATAAGAGGAATAGCAAATAAGGAACTTACCCCGCAAATGGCTTTCAACTTAGGCCAAGCCGGGGCTTATATATTAGGCAAAAATCGGGCTAAAGGGCAGGAAAAACCCAAGATTGTAATCGGCAAAGATACCAGAATTTCAGGAGATATGTTGGAAGCGGCTTTAACCGCCGGTATTTGTTCCATGGGGGTAGATGTCTTCAAAGTTGGCGTTCTTCCTACTCCCGGGATAGCTTACTTAACCAGAAATCTAGGAGCCGAAGCCGGAGTTGTTATTTCCGCCTCTCATAATCCCTATGAAGATAACGGTATAAAATTTTTTTCGGGCAGCGGTTTTAAATTGCCGGATGAGCTGGAAGATGAGATCGAAAACACCATTAAAATATTAGATACTTTACCCCTTCCTTGTGGCAGCGAATTAGGCCAGGTACTAACCGTAGAAAATCCAGAAAATCGTTATTGTGAGTTTCTTATAGAGCACGCCGTAAACTTAAGCGGACTCAAAGTGGTGCTGGATTGTGCCAACGGGGCGGCTTCAGTTATAGGGCCCAGGGTTTTTAGAGAACTAGGCGCGGAAGTCATAGCCCTTTATAATCAGCCGAACGGAACCAATATTAACGTCCAGTGTGGCTCCACCCATCCGGAGTCTTTGGCGCATAAAGTCTTGGAACATAAGGCCGATGTGGGGCTGGCTTTGGACGGGGATGCTGACAGGATAATTGCCGTGGATGAAACAGGTGGCATTATTGACGGCGATTTCATTATGGCTATTTGCGCCCTGGCTTTAAAGGAAAAAGGTAAACTAAAAAATAACGCCCTGGCTGTTACTGTTATGAGTAATATGGGCCTGCATAAAGCTCTAAAAAAAGCCGGCATTGAAATATTTGAAACTAAGGTCGGGGACCGCTATGTGTTGGAAAAACTACTGGAGACCAAAGCAGTGCTGGGAGGCGAGCAATCCGGTCACATTATTTTTCTGGAACACAATACTACGGGAGACGGCCTGTTTTCAGCGCTACAATTGCTCTCAGTGCTCCAAGAAAAAAAAGAAAAATTATCCGTCCTGGCTTCTCAAATGCAAAGATATCCTCAGGTACTGGTAAATTGTAAAGTTAAGGATAAAGATAGAATTATGCATAGCCCGCAAGTGCTTGCAGAGATCGACCAAGTTCAGAATCACCTTGGGGACAACGGCAGGGTATTAGTTCGACCATCGGGTACAGAATCTCTTATCCGGATTATGCTTGAAGGACAGAATGAGGATGAATTACATGAGCTAGCCGGTAAAATTCTTGCTGCTGTGAAGTCGGTGGAAGCCTCCTAGTAACTTTTAACAGGAACATAATCTTACTCGATAACATATACTTAACTGGAGAATAGACATCTAACCAGCATACTTAATCAAACATACTAAAAGACAACATACGGGAAGAGACGTATTTTGTGATAATATCGTATTCTTACAACAAAGGGAAATATTTCAAAAAATATGCGCTATACTGATTACCTATATTGAATTATAATGTAGTAATAGAAAATCCAACCTTTGCTCAAATTCAAAGCCTTAATTTAGGGGGGTGATATAGAAAGATTATCGTTTAAGAAAACTTTAAGCTAATTATATTAATTTAATTGTATTGACGGTATACAATTAAATACCCAGCGCCAGAGCCCAAATTTTTCCTGGGTTGACGAGGTAGAGGTTAATCGAAGATTTCGGCGGGTGCCTCTCGGTGGCTTGTCATCGTAGAGTTCGTTGCAAAACTAAGGAGTAATCTTTAGGACAAAGAGCGGACTATACAAGCACAGACGGATATTTGCGTCTGAATGTTTAATAGGTCGTTGTCTTCTAAACTATAGCAAAATTTTAAGCCCTGAATTGTTTTGACTATAGCTAATACTGTTTGGCCGTCCGGTACGGCTATTTTATTTTGGAGATTTTGATTACAAGGGAAATTTGTTACGAAGAGGAGAAGAACCACATGGGTGTTTTTGGTTATATAGGTAAAAATAAGGCAATCCCGGTTCTTGTTGGGGGATTGAGAAAACTTGGCTTCCAAGGCTTTGATTCAACAGGACTTGCTGTTCTTGAAGAAGGTGGAATATGGATTACAAAAAGTACCGGTAAGTTGGTGGATTTAGAGAGTAAGTTGAGTGCTCGAACCTTTACTTCCACGGTCGGGATAGGACATACTCGTTGGGCTACTCATGGCAGACCATGTGACGAGAATGCTCATCCCCATACCGATTGTCATGGAAACTTTGCTGTAGTCCATAACGGGATTATTGAAAACTACTTAGAGTTAAAAGAATGGTTAATTAGCGAAGGGCATATTTTTCGTTCCGAAACAGATACCGAAGTCTTGCCCCACCTGATTGAACATTATTATGAAGGGGATTTAGAGGCCACAGTTTGTAAGGTATTGAACAAAATAGAAGGATCCTATGCCTTAATTGTACTTTCCTGTAAACATCCCGGAATGTTAATAGCGGCTCGTAAAAATAGCTCTTTAGTCGTGGGTCTTGGGGAAGAGGAATGCTATCTGGCCAGTAATTTTTCGGCTATTCCGGAGTATACGAAAAAAACTTATGTTTTAGATGATGAAGAAATCGCGGTTCTTACCGACGGAAGGGCTCAATTCATAGATTTTCAAGGAAAAACTAAAGAAAAAGAAGTCTGCGAAGTTAATTGGGATGCTTCCGTTGTCGAAAAAGAAGATTATGAGCATTTTATGTTAAAAGAAATTTATGAACAGCCTAAAGTTTTGAGAGATACTCTTTCCGGAAGACTTGCCGATGAAAAAGTAGTCTTGAAGGAAATGTCCCTAACACCGGAGCAGATAACCGGTTTCAATAAGGTTGCTATCGTGGCCTGCGGTACCGCCTACCATGCCGGCTTGATCGGGCGAAGCTTAATCGAACGCTGGGCTAAGATTCCGGTGGAAATAGATATAGCTTCTGAATTTAGATACAGGTCACCGTTAATCGATGATCGTACTTTAGTAATAGTACTAAGCCAATCAGGAGAAACCGCTGATACTCTTGCTGCCCTTAGGGAAGCCAAAAGACTGGGGGCACGGATCGTGGGGATTACTAATGTGGTAGGGAGTTCGGTCTCGCGTGAAGCTCATGATGTAATCTATACTTGGGCCGGACCCGAGATTGCCATAGCTTCCACTAAAGCTTATACCACCCAGATCGAGGCAATGGTTTTACTTGCTCTCTATCTGTCCCAAGCTAAAGCAACCATGCCTCAAGAATGGAACCGGGAAATAATTACTGAACTGAAGAGGATTCCGGATAAAGCCAGCGAGATCTTTATGCAGGTTCCTAAAATTCAACACATGGCTTCATATATTAAAGAATCCTCGTCTGCTTTCTTTATTGGCCGCGGCCTAGACTGGGCGGTAGCCCTGGAGGGTTCGCTGAAGCTTAAGGAGACAACATATATTCATGCTGAGGCTTATGCTGCGGGAGAATTAAAACATGGAGCAATTGCTCTAATAACAGAGAATACTCCAATTGTCGCTTTGAATACCCAGAGAGAACTTTACGATAAGACTCTGTCTAATGTCAATGAAATCAAGGCCAGAGGGGCACAGGTTATTGGCTTCACCTTTAAAGGCAACGACAGTTTTGGTCAGTCCGTAGATGAAGTGCTCTATTTACCCGAAACAATCAATGAACTTGCTCCCATTCTCACAGTCATTCCCTTGCAGCTTCTGGCTTATTATGTATCCCTAGCCAGAGGAAATGATGTGGATAGGCCTAGGAACTTAGTGAAAAGTGTAACAGTGGAGTAAGGCCCAAAGCCTCGAAAATAAAGGGGTAGAGAAGGATTAAAGAATTAAAAATCCTCACTCTACCCTTTTTTTGCATTCGTGGAGGTTTCTACGCAATTTGGAAGGTAAATTAAACCAGATATAGAACTAATATCCTAACAGGTGTTTTGGGTAAGGAGGTATTTTAATGAAATTCCAAGTGTTTAAAATGAGAAAAGCAAATATATTGATTATATTTTTAACTACTGTTTGTTTACTACTTACGCCAGTTAATGCTTTCTCGATTGATGATAATTTATCCATAATACAAAGGTTTGAAGGATATGATCGTTATCAGACGTCAAAAGCAATAGCTGAGCAATACCAGAGTTCTCGCATACAAAACATAATTTTAGCATCAGGCAATAACTATCCAGATGCTCTGGCTTGCAGTGTATTAGCTCATAAGTTAAAAGCTCCAATCTTATTGGTAAACAGAACCGCTTCTTCTACCATTGAAGCGTTTCAATATATTAATAACCACCTAGATCCGAGCGGAAATATATATATGATAGGGGGATCTGCTGTAATTAAAGCAGATTTCCATACAAAGCTTAAGTCAATGGGATATTCGAATATTACTCAAATAGGTGGGGCGGACAGATATGAGACTTCACTGCTTATAGCTCAATCAATAAACCCTACTAAAGGAATGCCTGTTTTCGTGACAACCGGATTAGACTTTCCATATGCATTGACGATTTCGAGTTTTGCTGCTTACAATGGCTGGCCAATATTACTAGTTAACCCGAATAAAATGTCGGACTCGATGAAATCTTACTTAAAAACGTTGCAGCCTTCTGAAATATATATTGCTGGAAAAACATCCGAAGTAAGTTCAGCGGTAGAAAAAGAGTTGTCCTCAGCTGTCCCTGGAGCAAGAATTGTTCGTATGAGTGGAACAGACAAGTATAGTACTCTGATTTCTATAATTAAAACATTTTCTTCGTATCCTAATAAAATCTATTTGGCATCAGGATCAGCTTATCCTGATGCATTATCCGGCAGTGTTTTAGCCGCGGCTACAGGCTCACCTATTATTCTGCTTGATCCGAAACAATCAACGCCTCCAAAGGCAGTGGCTGATTACCTTAAAGAACTTGATAGCCCTGAAATCTATGTTTTTGGTGGTATCGCAGCAGTCCCGGAATTACTGGCCAAAAATGTTCAAAATGTTATAAAAGGAATTCAACCCATAAGTTCTGAGAACCTTTCGGCTTCTGGTATATATGAAAAATATGGACAATCAACTGCGTATTTAGAAACATTTGACTCAAGTGGCCAACTCCTAGGACAAGGAACTGGTTTTCTAGTAGCTAAAGATAAAGTAGCTACGAACTATCATGTTATTAAAAATGCACATTCTGTAAAAGTAAGCTTTCCTAGCGGACAAGTATATAATACTTCGGAAATTTACGGGTATGATGAAAATCGAGATATAGCAATGCTAAAAATTACCCCAACAAACTTGCCTCCCCTTCCGTTAGGCAATTCAGATACTACGGAAGTTGGAGAGAACATAGTGGTTATAAGCAACCCATTAGGATTAAGTAATACTGTTAGTACCGGAAATATAAGCTCTGTAGACAGGTATTTTGATAATCAAAGCTGGTTTCAAATAACGGCTTCAGTTTCATCAGGGTCTAGCGGGGGACCTGTATTTAATAGTCGTGGAGAAGTTACAGGTATAGTAACTTGGGGATTGGTAAAGGATACTGCTCAAAATTTGAATTTTATTATTCCGATTAACACTGTTAAAGGAATTATTAGTCAGAATAATGTTACGCTCCTTGCTGATATTTTTCCTATCCAAATGGCAAATAAGACTCCTTCAACCGGGTCATTAAGTTTTTCGGAGTTTGAGGATTATATTTGGGATAATTACTATCCATTGCTGGATGATCCATATGTTGACTATGTCAGTGTGGAAGCTTCGCCCTTTACATTATCTAACGGAAAGACAAGTTTAAATGTAACATTTTTTGTGGACTTGAACTCAAATATAAACTGGTCAAATGCCCAAATTGCCGGAAAACGAAATGCAGTTGCAAATCAATTATTGAATATCTTTTATGACGCGGTAGTTAGTTTTCCTCAATATAATTATTTCAGCGTTACAGTTTACTTTAACGATTTCTTCGAATATTATCCATCATTATATAATCCCAATAATATTCACTATGTTCCCGGATTAAACAAATATCAATTATTTTACTATATAGTGCGGTTTGATAATTGGCTTGGCTATCTAACCGGTGGTTGGAACAATAATATTATGGCTAGGTAAGTCCTTAATAAAACAAATACGCCTGATCTAAAGGGGGGCGCTGTCAATAATCTTTCGCAATTTAAACTCCTAATTAAATTTTTATTCTCTAAAGATTGAATATAATCAATCGAATTGCCTTGTAAAATTTTCGCTTTCTCTATACCCATAGAATTAACTAAATCCTTATTCAATCCAAACCTATTGTTCTTTTCATCACCTTCACCCTTACGATAGCTTGCTATTAAAATTATTGATTTGCAAACATTGCTTGTAATCTATCTCTTTGAATGAAACGATTAATTGCTTCGCTTTTTGATGAAGGATCTTTATAATACTTCGAGAGTAATAACCCTCCTTTATTTACTATCTCTTCTGCAAGTTCACGGTTTTTAGCTGGATAAATATTATTTATTTGTGAAGGTAAGATTACTATAGTTTTACCACCTGTTTCTAAACAAACCTTATATGCTATCGTATCGCAACCTATCGCTAATCCACTTACTATGATTAGTCCTTTTTCGACTAGTCTTTTAACTACCTCTGATTCTCTAATAATAATTCAAAATATCCAGACCTTCATGTTTACGGGCTTAAAATATCTTTGCTGCTATATTTTGGCCGTTTCGTTATGTGTGTTTCCTCGTATTTATGGTTGAATAGCGCTATAATGTTAATAAATATAAAATGGCCACGAAAAAGAGGTAATATGGTAAAATATGTTAGATTATAAGTCAACAATTAAAGCAAGATCATATCTTTATTTAGAATTGAAAAAGGCTGCAAGCCTTTATTTACAAGGGTTTTCTATAGATGATATAAGACAAAAAGCATTAGATGAAAATATATTTTCATTAAATTCAGAGAACAGAATTAAGGAAATTGCTT
>JAAYOJ010000135.1 GCA_012520405.1 Peptococcaceae bacterium | reverse complement strand
ACTCCGGCTGTATTACAAAGTAATCACTATATTCTATAGTGTTGCGGGCATCTTCTTCGGAAATCATGTACTCATGAATTTTCTCTCCCGGCCTTATGCCTATTATTTCTGTTTCGCATTCCGGGGCAATTGCTTTCGCTAAGTCCATAATATTCATACTTGGTATCTTGGGGACAAATAATTCTCCACCCCTCATCCTCTCAAAACTCTTCAGAACAAAGTTTACTCCCTGTTCCAGGGTGATCCAAAATCTGGTCATTCGGGGGTCGGTGATGGGGATTTTACCTTTTTCTCGGCATTTTATGAAAAAGGGTACCACGCTCCCCCGGCTGCCTACCACATTACCATAACGAACCACCGCAAACCTGGTTACTTTTCCACCCGCATAAGCATTTCCGGCTATAAATAACTTATCGGAACATAGTTTAGTAGCCCCATAAAGGTTGATGGGGTTGCATGCCTTATCCGTGCTAAGAGCTATCACCTTATTAATTCCCCTATCGATGGCTACATTGACGATGTTTTCCGCTCCGCCTATATTGGTTTTTATGGCTTCAATAGGGTTATACTCTGCTGCGGGGACCTGTTTCAAGGCGGCAGCATGAACCACATAATCAACCCCGTCCATAGCCCTATATAGTCTTTCCTTATCCCGGACATCTCCAATAAAGAATCTCAGCTTGGGATGATTATCGAACTGCTGGGCCATTTCGTATTGTTTTAACTCGTCCCGACTAAATACAATAAGTCTGTTTATGTCGGGGTATTTGTCTAGTACTATTTGGCAAAACTTCTTGCCAAAGGAGCCTGTCCCACCGGTTATAAGCACTGTTTGGTTATTAAGCATCTTTTACCACCCATCCTTATTAATAAAAGCTTCCTTTACAGTATCTTCAATTAGGAGGAATGAATTAAATTCGAAAACTTTGTTGTCACTATAGCGTTTTGGGGTAACAAACACGGAATACTGTCAATTACTGGATAGGACAGAAGACTCCGTTCGGAAAAAAACACCTCACCGCTAGCAGTAACTTTTTTACAGATAGGAGATTTGGTAACTGGGCAGCAAAGCGGATCCTTAACTATTCTGTCAGTACTTTGGGGTTTCTTGATTACCATAAGTGCTGTGGGGTTTAATGGGTTAGTTATCACATCAAACAACCGGTATTCAAGAATCTCTAATCCTAGTTCCTGGGCTTTAGAATACAGATTGCGAATATAACCATGCTTAACCATCCTGTTTTTTCCTTCTTCTGATGCCAATTCATAGCTCGGTTCCAGGAGAATGAGATATTGTCTGGTAATACGGTATAATTGCTTTAATGCTTCTTCCTCCCGTCCCCCGTTAGGTTCTATTGTATGTGATGTATAAACAATATCGAAAGAATCATCAAGATATGGCGCATTAAACAAATCCCCAACCACCAGATTAATATCGTTAATACCTTGCTCTTTTACAAACTTATTTGCCACAGCAATTCTGGACCAGGATAAATCAAACCCGTATTTGATAAACTTATCGCTGATTACCTTCGATACATTGGTCAGTGTAGTGGCTTCGCCTACACCTGCTTCACAGATCAAATAATTATTGGCCTGATCTAATTCTAAACGATTTACCACTTCGCCAATTTCACTACAGTAATCATCAATAATTTCTTTATTTTCGTAATAATTGTCCACATAAGATCCAGCTTGGAAATCGTAGCTGATAAGAATATCTTCCCAACTATTGCTTTCTTCGTTTGAGACTTTACGTAAATATTCCGTAATGTTTTCATTGTTTTCGTATATATGTTTTATTCTTTGAAGCAGCGCCAGTTTATTCATTTTTCCTCCAGAATTCTTACCTCTATTATTTATTATAAGACGATTATGGATCGAAGTATGGGGTATCTTGATTATCTAATACATTGACTTAAATCATTCATTAATGGTTTCAAGGCTTGCATATCTACCATACTGTCATAGACAGCTCGCCCCAGACTGGCTATAATTACATCCGCCTTCAACCCCTGGTTAGGTTCAAAGCGCACCGTCGGCAGCTTCCCAAAATACAGGTTGTAAGTAACCCGATTCATAGGATGAATCACCTGTTTGTAGAACAAATTCTTCTTGACTTTGTTAAAGACACGATCCAGCTTGGGCCAACAGCGGTTAATTTGCTCGTAATTACGGTCTTCTTTGAGAATTCTGATTTCTTCAAGAGTACGATTAACCTGCTCCAGCAGTACTGGCAACTGCTGATAATCTTTTTCCAAGCGGTTAAAGTATCTGCACAGATAGTCTCGATCATAAACGGTGGGTGGTATGTTATACCATTCCTGTTCTACAACGTTACTAGATAAAACACCTGATGTCATAAGCTCATCCAAGGTATGATAGGTAGTCCCCTTAATAGCAGCTCCGCCCCGGGTGGTGTTAATGATGTTAACATCAGTCATATGTTGAATAAATTGCTCCATATTAGCCCGCATACGGTCGAAGACTAAACTAGTATATACTTCCTTTCCTTCCACGTCTTTCACGCAGATTAAACCGTCAGTCTGTGTTAGCCGAAACTTATCTCCATACTCGATACCCCCCGCATAATAATTGTTATCAGCGTAAGCTAAGTTCTGACCAACTAGAATAATGGGATTAAAACCTAGTTTATAGAGTAACTGGAGGGTAACTATCGCTATAGTTGGAGCATCCATTACCCCATCCAACTGATTCTCATTATCGAGCTTTAGTAAATATGAAGAAATAGTATCCTGACTGGTGATCATGTGCAGCTTATTTTGACCAGGATAGTTCTGCAAAACCTCATATCCCACACTACTGCCAAAAATTAGCGGAATATCATTAATACCTTCTTTGGTAATACGCGCAAAGACCATACCCTGGTTATCCGCCCCCGGGTCATAAGTACACTGGGCATCAGGGCGAATTCCAGCTGAGAGGAGAGAATTGACCGCCGATCCTACCGTGAATATATAGGCCTGTCCATTTTCCTTGATATGCTTGAGGTTTTCCAGTTCATAATCGAGGGAAGGGCCGGCTGCCACCAGAATAGCTGGTTGGTTTTTGAAATGACCGGCTCGTTCCACCAGAATATTGGGTGTATTTAGTACGGCCTTAAAATTAAGCAGGCTGTTAACGATCCAGCGCTTTTCAAACGCCACATCCGTTGCCAGGTTTGTGCGCCGGTTACTGACTATTTCCTGAAATTGATGCAAAAAAGCACTGTGCTGTTCCGGGAAAGCATTACGATAGCTGGGCAGATCCACAAATAGTATTT
>JAAYOJ010000209.1 GCA_012520405.1 Peptococcaceae bacterium | reverse complement strand
ATAAAGCGTAACAAATATAATTATTATTTGAATAGTGAGCATAGATAAGTTAAAGGTATCCATAAGCAGGATGATATATGGTTCCAAAGAAATAACCTCCTCCGTTTCAAAATTTTAAGGGAAAGCCGTAGCTTATATGTAAACTAGGCTTGTACGATGCTGATTTCCCATTAATTACCAATTATTCCCCACCTATACAATTTTATATCTTCATCTAAAAAAATGATATCCTTAACTAAAATTATTAATAATTATTAATAATTTTAATCTTAATTTTTTTATGCTATCTTTTACCGGCCTCGGGTAAATCTAAAAATTAGGAATACAATAACTGAAACAAATAATATTAATAAAGCCAGGCTAATTTTAAAAGCAAAGGTTATCGAATACCAGTAAATACCCGCAACCTGATCTACTATGGGGACCATACTACGAAAAATGGCAGCAAAAGCCTGACCAATAATAATCATTACCGCTATGGCGGAAGTTATTATCAGTATTCCCATTAGACCCAGAGGACTATCCAGGCCCCTTTTTTTACCAGAATGTCTCTTCCACCAATAATATTCAATAAGCAATTCTCGACGAATTCGTTGCCACATTAATTCGCCACCTCAATACAGCTTATGAACTAAAGGGGAAGGTAAGAATCTCCTCTGAAAAATAATTTTGGTTAATCGTTCGAAATTATTGAGAAATTTGTTGGATAATTTCCAATAAAAATTTTTGTGCTTTTTCCAGTTCATCAATTAAAACATATTCTTCTTTGGTATGGGGGTTGTCGTTCCCTAGGCCCAAGGCAACACAGCTAATACCCTTAGCATTCAAAATATTAGCATCGAGCCCACCGCCGGTAGCCTTGAGGATAACCTCAATCCCTAGATTTTGGCCCGCCTTTATAGCATGGTCAATAACAGGATGAGTAGGATCAACATAAAAGGATTCATACGCTAACTCTTTCTGATAGGAAAAACAAGCCCGATGTTTGTCTGCGGTATTTGTAAAGGTCTTAATTATTCTTTCAGCTTCATTCTCTAATTTTACTCTATTTCTGCTACGGACTTCAGCTTGTATATCCACCTGTTCAGCAACAATGTTTCGGCCTTTACCGCCATTAATTATTCCAAAATTACTGGTTGTTTCCTCATCCAATCTACCAGAGGGAATTTGGGCTATAGCCTCGGAAGCCACAACAATGGAGTTGATTCCCAATTCAGGAGCTAAGCCGGCATGAGCAGCTTTCCCTTTAATGGTCAGATCAAGCGTTATATGAGAAGGTGAGGCGTTAACAATTGTACCTACCGGGCCGTCACCGTCAAGAACATAGCCGTATTGAGATTCAAATGTATAGTTTAAATGTTTGACGCCGATTAGGCCTATCTCTTCCTGAACAGTCAACAATACCTCAATAGGGCCATGGGGGATAGTTTTATCCTCATGCAAAGCATTTAGTACTCCAAGAATAACAGCAATTCCCGCTTTGTCGTCCGCCCCGAGAATATGTTGTCCATCACTATAAATTATTCCCTCTCTGATCTGCGGTACCATTCCGGTGGTAGGCTCAACAGTATCCATATGGGCGACCAGTAATACGGCAGGTCTCTCTATGTTTCCCGGGAGACAAGCAATAATATTACCCGTATCACTGCCAGTCAACTCAGCGGAATTATCCTCATAAACTTGAGCACCCAAATCTAAAAACCTTGCTTTCAAATAAGCAGCCAGAGTTCCTTCCTTCTTTGAAGGACTGTTGATAGAAGTGAGTTTGATAAATTCCTCAACAATATTAAATGGCATAACCTACCTCCTAGCTAAAACAAAGTTTCTCCATATATATTAAACGAAATTCTCTTAAGTATGTAAACCTGAAAACTTGTCTTTGTTTTCAAGTTGGAACAAGAGCTGTCACCTGGATACGGCAACAGCTCTTGCTTTAGTCGATAGTTGGATCTATTTCAGTTGGTGAATGAACAAACCACTTCTGAGTTTCGGTTCAAACCAAGTAGACTTTGGCGGCATGAGCTGCCCGGCATCTGCAACAGCAAATAGTTCATCAATTGTTGTCGGATACATAGAAAAGGCAAGTTTCATGTCGGTTTCTACTCTTCTCTCCAGTTCCTTAAGTCCTCGGATTCCACCGACAAAATCTATTCTATCATCCGTTCTCGGATCTTGAATATTTAGTAATGGTTGCAGTATATGGTTCTGAAGCAAGGAAACATCCAGTCCTTGGACGGGATCATTAGAACGTATTTCATCTTTCACAGTGAGTTTATACCAAAATCCTTCCACATACAGCCCAAAAGTGCCTTTAGCAGTAGGCTTATAAGCCTTAGAGCCTATTTTTTCAACCCCAAAGGCAGCGGAAACTTTTTTAAGAAAGTCTTCCACAGTATGTCCGTTTAAGTCCTTGACCACTCTGTTGTAATCAAAAATCTTTAACTGGTCATGGGGAAAGAGCACGGAAAGAAAGAAATTAAATTCTTCTTCTCCATTATAGTTAGGATTAGCCTCTCTTCTTTTTAAGCCAACTTTAACGGCAGATGCGGCCCGGTGATGCCCATCAGCAATATAAATATTCTGCAAAGACTGAAATGCCGAATATATGATATCGATGTCTTCGGGCCTGTCAATTTTCCAGACGGTATGTTGGATAGCGTCCGGAGAAATAAAATTATAGATGGGTGTATTCTTTTTCACCTTAAACAGAACTTCATTAATAGTTTCTTGAGAACGATATGCTAAAAAAATCGGACCGGTTTGGGCATTGCAAATATCTACATGATTGATGCGGTCAAGTTCCTTATCCGCTCTTGTTTTTTCATGCTTTTTAATAAGGTCTTGGAGATAATCGTCCACGGAGGCGCAACCAACAATTCCCGTCTGGGAACGGCCATCCATAGTAAGTTCATATATATAATAACAAGCCTGATTATCCTGGATGAATAAACCCTCTTGTATCATACTGTCCAGCATTTCACGAGCCTTAGCGTAAACCCTGGCATCATAAGGATTGATATCCGGCCCAAATTGTGTTTCTGCCCGGTCAATCTTCAAAAATGACAGCGGCTCTCTTTTTATTTCTTCTAGCGCTTCTTGCGTGTTATAAACATCATAGGGCAGAGCAGCGATTCTATGGGCAAGATCAGGTCTAGGGCGCACAGCCTGAAATGGTTTTACAGTAGCCAAAATTACCTTAACCTCCAATTGCTGATTATATTATTATATGTGTTTACTCAAGTTTCTTTCTGTTCTATGGTAGCATGTCCGGCTTAAAAAAGCGAGAGGTAAAAAGCTATACCGTTCATCTGATAAATACTAGAGTAGCTATACTAAACTATACTAGACTTTAAGGTTATATTGTTATATTGGTTCCGGACGTGTCTGAAGGAATGGCTTTATTCACTAAGAAGGTTACAATACACAGTACGAGTATCCCCACAGCTCCCACAGAAACAACAAATCTTCCGGGCAGCCCGACAAATTGAAATACAATAGGGGATAAAAAAGCGCCTATTCCATACCCAAAGAAAGTAATACCGATCGCTTTACTGGCAGCGGAATAGGTTACCAGAGAATTGACTTTGGCATTTGTGGCAGGAATGGTAATACCCATCGTTAAACCGGCTAAAAACATGCCAAAGGCAAACAAACCAAGTGAATATGCTTGGCTGCAGATAAATATTCCGGCAGCGCCCACAATATAACTCAGCGGCAACAGACTGTGTTTAAAAATTTTAAACAGATGGCCGAATAAGGCAGCGCCTGAGACGTTGCCGAGGGATAAAACCGCAAATAACAAACCGATTTGTGCCGGAACAGCCATATTCTCTCCTACCAAAATGATAGCGGCATTAGTCGGTATGACCATCCAAAAGATAAAAAATAAAAACAACAAAAGAACGTACACAAATACACTGCCTGGGACCCTTCCAGAGCCAAGTATACTGGGGGCATGGCTTGTGGCGGCTTCAAGTGCATCTTTTCTATAGATTTTCGGTTCCGGCAATACTATAAGGGCAAAAATAAGCCACGGTGCAACCAATATATAGGTCAGAAAACAATAATTCCATTGAATACCCGCTAAATAACCTGCAATTGTTTGGTAAAGCATAGCACTGACACCAACAAAAGCCGATACATAGCCCATCATGTTATGGCGTTCTTTACCTTCAAAGAAGTCAACAACCAAATCGACCGCCATTGGCGTTAATATGCCGCAGCCCAAACCTACCATGGCCCTGAAAATAAGAATGAGGCCTACACTGCTATGCAGCCAAGTTGGCATCAGGCCTCCGACCAACAAAAGAATACCCCCAATGTATATCCAAGTCTTTTTCTTTGTATAGCGAACCCCTATGGCATAAATAAGCGGTCCAATGCCAACAAAAAGACCAGGCATTGTGACTATCAATTGGACAATCCAGGGAGCTACATCCTTAAACGCTTCTAAAATATTTCCCAGAGCAGGGTTGGAAGCGGTGTTAGCCGCGTCATCGATGGCAATGCAAATGATTGCTAATTTCAACATCGTTCTGCTGACTTTCATTTTTTTCCCTCTTTTCCAATTAAATTAATTATGTCCTCTCGCAGATGGCTGCTATATCCTTGTTATTCCCGCCTACCCTCCTTTCCTGTTTACAGGATCCTATTATTTGCTTTCCGAAACCTCCTTTCTCATTAATTAAAAACTAACAGACGGTAAGTAATGAATTGAAGCTCTTTCTTATCCATTTTATAGCCGGTTATATATTTATATGCCACATAGAAATTGTATACGACGCCATGAAACTGTTCAGTGGACATTTTCGGTCACACACATACCTGCCAAATGGAAACACAACACCTAGAATAAAAAAAAACTACCTCTTTCGAAGTAGTTTTTTCATTACCTGGCAACGTCCTATTTTCCCTATTGGTATCTTCGGCCCTGGAGGTCTTAACTTCCGTGTTCGGGATGGGAACGGGTGGTACCCCTCCGGTATAGTCACCAGATGACGGAGCAGTGCTCCCT
>JAAYOJ010000193.1 GCA_012520405.1 Peptococcaceae bacterium | reverse complement strand
TCATATAACAGAGGAGTCCCGCAACTAGAGGATGGTGCATGATCAAGATAAAGGGGATATTCACTAATGGCTATTAAATACCCAAAAATGGGGATATGCGGTCTTTCGTGTCAATTGTGTCCAATGTATCATACGGATGCCAATAGCAGATGTGAAGGGTGTAAAAGTAAATCACGAATGACTCTTGGCTGTCCATTTATTACATGTGCTATTAAGAAAAAAGAGGTCGAGTTTTGTTGGGAATGTAAGGAAAGTCCTAATTGTGAAAAATGGCGGAAACATCGGGAAGCAGGAGCAGAATATAAAAAAGCAAACGCTAATCTATACCTATCTTATGTCATTGTAGTTTTGCCGGTACATGCTTAATATATAAAGTGTTAATTTGATCGTTGTTTCGGAAGAAGAAATGTGGGGAGGAAGAAAGTATGGAGTTAAAAATTCTTATAGATGGAATTACCAACTTTGTTGATAACAGCCAGTTAAACACAGTAAATGAGATTGGACTTAATCGGATATTTGACTACCCAATTATTGGGGTTGCTGATGCCAAAGATCCAATGTTTGTCCAGCTTCAAAACCCTGATGTTATAGGGCCTCACCACTTGTTGCCCAATGACTGGCTTAATAATGCTAAGTCAGTGATTTCATATTTCTTACCTTTTACCAACGAGGTTCGACAGGCGAACTCAGAACAGGGATTGCCAGCGATTGAATGGGTTTATGCCAGGATAGAAGGGGAAGTATTCAACAATGCACTTCGTAACTACATAGTTGATATTGTCAAGCAGAATGGTAGTAATGCCAATGCTCCCGCTGTTGACTCACGGTTTTCAGTTGTGGATAGACGTAGCAATTGGTCAGAAAGGCATATTGCTTATATAGCCGGTCTCGGTACATTTGGGCTCAGTAAGGCGCTTATTACTAAAAAGGGTTGTGCCGGTCGTTTTGGTAGTGTGGTTATGGATGTTCAAATACCGCCAACCCCTCGAGACTATAACGGAATTTATGATTATTGTACTATGTGCGGAGAGTGTATTAGGCGTTGCCCTTCTAATGCCATCACTCAACAAGGGAAAAATAATTCTACATGTTCAAACTACATAGATAAAGAGATTTTACCGCGGTTTGCTCCTAGATACGGGTGCGGAAAATGTCAAACTGCAGTTCCTTGTGAATTCAGTTTACCTTGAGAATCTGTGCTGGGTTTCGAAGCAGTGGAGCATCACATAAAACGCCCATTCCCGTAACTTAGCCTAGATGAATGTAGTTACGCTTTAGTAATTTTGCCTCATTCCCACTTTGACGGACACCGATTCGTGATTATACAATAAAGTCATGAAAGGGTGTTAGAAATGGTAAGCAATAATAATAGGTATGACGACGAATTCAAGGCCAGCGCTGTAAAAATGGTAGTAGAAAAGGGTAGAGCCATAAGTGAAGTATCTAAAGACCTAGGAGTCTCACAACCAGCCCTTAGGCGATGGGTAAAAGCAAGCACTGAACCAGCAGACGCCACCACTAGAAGACTCGCTGAGCTTGAAGCCGAGAATAAAAAGCTTAAAAAACAACTTGAGAATGCTAAAGATACGGTTGAAGTTTTAAAAAAGTCAGTAGCCATTTTCGTCAAACCACAGAATTAACTATAACAACCAATGAAAAATATAAATTTATAAAAGCACATGCCTCCGGGCATTCTGTGGAGAAAATGTGCAAACTATTAAAAGTATCCCGGAGCGGTTTCTATGACTGGATAGCTAGGCCAACATCAAAGCGAGAGAAAAAACATAAACAAATACTTAAGATAATTGAAAGAACTCATAAAAAGCATCCCGTATGGGGAGTTAATCCCATATGGGCAGAAGTTAGAGAAACCATACCATGTAGCCGTGGGACAGTTTACCGGTTAATGAATAAAAATGGCATAAAATCCAAACGCAAAGCTAAATGGAAAGCAACCACCAACAGCAAACACAGTTTACCCGTAGCACCGAATCTATT
>JAAYOJ010000150.1 GCA_012520405.1 Peptococcaceae bacterium | reverse complement strand
TGGCCGCTTCTATTAGATAGTATCTGAGATATTTGTTTCCAGTCTTGGTCATTCGTGTAACGTCAGCCGTGTAGGGGCTTGATTGCATGACATGCCAGGTTAGACAGGCGTACTTGGCCAGTTTGTCGTTACTTGAAAATGCCGTTATCGTGCCTATCTCCGATAGGATTCCGGAGGCCAAGGTGGGTCCTATGCTAGGTATAGATAAGAGACATTGAAATTGACTGGTGTTAATTCCCTTATACTGTTTCGCAATCCCTTTGTCGATGATCTTAACTTTTTGCTGCAATGCTTGAACGATGTTGAAAGACGATGCGATAGTGAGGTTAAGTGGCTCAGAGAGAACTTTATTCAGTCTGTACGAGTCACGGGTGGCCTTTTGAATTAACTTCGCCGTATGTTCTGCGTCAGCAAACCGATTCTTGCCCTTATCCCTTAAAAACAGAACTAGTTCTTCGAGGCTGGATTCAGCAATGTCCTCACGGGTAAGGAACTCTGTTAAAACGTCTTAAGCTGTGACGCTATAGCGATTAGAAAAAGGTCGTTCTGCGGGGTTATTGATTACAGCTAGTTCGCTGAATTTGAGGTATATATCGTCGAGCATATACACTTTTTCTCTAGCAATGGAATCTACGATATGCAATCGGTAGCGGGTAAGGCGCTGGAGAGACAAGAACCGGGTACCTCTCCAAGATTCGGTTGTAATCTTCTGTGCACGGGCAAAGTCGGCAATGGCAAGAGCATCAAGAGGGTCAGTTTTGTCCATATCCACAAATGTTTCTTTGTATCTCGCTGTAGTTTTGGGGTTGAGACAGTAAACCATCGGGTGAAAGGGCATGAGTTCATCACATGCAGAGAGGTAATTGGCTATGTGAACGCTATAAAAAGATGTGGATTCAAGGGCAATTGTTACCCGATCAAGATTATTATCTAACAGACACCTTTTGAGTTGTGCGGCGATATTTTCAGTTCCTGGATCGTCGTTTGATTCCTTAATGATCAACAGCTTGTCCCCCGAAAAACTAAGCGCACATAGAATATTTTGGCGAGCGCTTACATCCGGGCCAACGTATAACGTTGAAGGAATGAATTCTTTCACGTTATCACCTCCTTTCCGGTTGGCGGTGTCGTGATGAGGATAAGCCAAAGATGGACCCTAATCTTAAGGACTCTGAAACCTCGCATTATTAGCATTCTCCTACGAGAAATACCTTGCTGAGTGGGCTACTCGTAGGTGATGCAGCATTTGAGTAAGCATTTACAGTCTTTAGGTCAGGAAGCATGCTCTAAGGGCAGTTATCTGCAAGGTGAGTAGGAATTTCCTTCAGCAGTATCCTCTAGGATAATTCTACCATTAGGGTCTACCTTTGGAATAAAAAAATATGTTTGAGGTTTAGCCTCAAACATATCATACGAGGGTGAGGGGTATTGAGAATAGCATTCTTGGGCGATGTTGCTTTGATAGGGAAATATGATTTAACGAAAACCAGCGATGCTAAGACACGGCTGATAGGAATGGCCGAAAAACTAAAAGAGTTTGATTATGTAGTTGCTAATCTCGAATCACCATTAACAGAAAAAGTTAATAGTATAATTCCGAAATCAATGCATATCAGAAGTTCCCCTGTAAACATAGAGCTGATTCAATATTTGAATATTGATGCTCTTTCGCTAGCCAATAATCATATTTACGATTTTGGTCGAAAAGGGCTTAAAGACACGATTGAAGTACTGGATAAGTATGGTATTAATTGGTTTGGGGCTAATGGAAAGCACTTGGTTAAGACTGTAGGGGGGGAGAAGGTATCTTTTAGCGGCTTTTGTTGTTTGACTACGAATGGCACTGGTTATTCAGGAAAACGGGGATCTGGTGTCAACGCTCTGACTTTTGAAAAAGTTATGGAACAGCTAGAAAGAGACGAAAAAGATAATGCCTTTAGTGTTCTGTCATTCCATTGGGGAATGGAGCATACTAATTATCCTAACTATGAACATATCCAATTAGCTCACGCTATAGCTAAGCGCAGAGACGTAGTAATACATGGCCATCATCCTCATGTAATACAGGGAATACAGAGAGTACATAATTCGATTATAGCGTATAGTCTAGGGAACTTCCTCTTCGATGACTGCACATCCTTGAATAGAAGGTATACTATGAGACAAAACTCGGAAAATTTGAAGTCGTTTATTTTGGAAATCACGTTGGATAAGGGCCAGATTAAAGACATTTCTTCTCATGGTTTTATGGACAGCGATGAAGGCCTGCATTTCTTCGATATTCGACCCGAACTACAGCGTATATCTGATCAGTTGATGTCAATAGAAAATGTTGACGAATATAATTATAGGAGAAATCTGCAATTTATACAGACTTTAGAAGATAAGTTTGGTAAACGTGACCTAAAATGGCTAATGACAAGGCTCAATTATTACTCTTTAGGAGCATATTTAACAGCTATACCTCGAAGGAAAAGGTATCAAAAGGAGTATCAGAAATTCATGAATGAGGTTCTGTGCAATGAAGACTGCACTATATGTAGGTAATTTTTCGTTTCCATTCGGAAACGCCGCTGGGAAGAGAGTCTATGCGAATGGAAAGATTCTTAGGGTTCTTGGGTACCAGGTGGTTTATGTCGGTATGTCAGGTAAAAGGCGTCTTTCGTTACCTTTACGAGCTTCAAAGGGCAGTTACGATGGTTTCACACATTATAGTTTTC
>JAAYOJ010000176.1 GCA_012520405.1 Peptococcaceae bacterium | reverse complement strand
TCAAAATCAAAAACACAAGTGATGAAGCATATGTGGGCGGTATAGTAGGGTATAACAATGGAGATATTTTTAACTGCGATAATACGGGAACGCTTCATGCTGAGGCTGAGGCAGACCCATCCTTAAACTCGGGGACATATCGCATTTACGCCGGCGGGATTGCCGGGTATGTTTATGGTGACTTTAACAATGCAGTTATTGAAAACTGTCAAAACAACGCCGATATCGAGTGTATAAACCATGGAGATTTGGACAACTCTTTCCGTGCTTATGCAGGTGGGATCGTCGGTCATATTGATGTTCAAAGTGTTACCCAAGTCGCTAGTGTAGAAACTATAGAAATGATCCCCGATGGCGTCCAAATCATTAACTGCGCCAACATTGGTGCCGACAAACGAGTCTATAACCAAAGCCCCCACTACAATGACGGGTGGAATCGCTGGTTCTAGTCGTTTTGTTCCCGAGAGCGTCCCAAGTATCATAAACTCCTATAACCGCAGTAATATCATCAGCGAGATGAGTCAATTCCCTCCCGACAGTAAAAGACACCCCTGCTCCGGCATTACAGCTGGTGGAATCATCGGAGCAGCTGGTGGAGCCAACATTTTTTATTCCTATTCAACAGCCTCGGAGGTATCTGCAACACCTTTGGCAAACGAGGATGCTTATGTTGGTGGTATAGCGGGTCTAATGTACGGGACACAGTTTCAGCAGAACTATTATGAGAGCAATGCTAACGTAAGTGTTGGAATTGGCGGAACGATCACAGAAGACAAAGAAATTGTTCCACAAGCAGATATCCCAAGTGCAGTCAGTCCTGCCACTCAAGAGGATTTAAAAACGAAAGGTTTCTTTGATGAGGGTTGGCAATGGTATGAAAGAGGTGGCGATGCCCCTCAATTCTATAGTAGAACACACCCATGGAGATTCACGGTAGAAGCTGGCTTCGCCAACGATGGCTATCCCGCCTTGCGTGGTAATCCTAACGCTCAGCCTCCTAACCAGGATCTAGTTGCCGCCACTAACCTTGTTGCCAAAGATCCAGATAACTCTTATCTAGGTGTAGACGGAAGAGATTTTCAGGTTACCTGGACTCCTTCCGTTTCCTCTCAAACTACAGGGCAGAGTATTTTTATTTTGCCGGAAGATATTTTACTTGATACAACGATACATCAAGCCATAGTTGTCTTTGCAGACAATACTACAAAGCAATGGCATGGCACAGCTGATCTTAAAACAGATAGTGCTGGTAATTCTTTAAAGGGTGGTAACTACATCATCTATCTTATAAGCTATAATGATGAGCAAAGTGCCCAAACAAGTACTATAATGACTGCCATCTCGGAAACATCCAGATCCCCCGGTGGCGGCGGAAGTTCAGACCCCACTCCAATATACAGTGTAACCCGGCTCTCCGGACAGAATCGAGTAGATACGGCTCTTGAGATCGCAAAAGCAATCTACCCGAAAACAGTTTCCAATGTTGTTTTAGCAACGGCAAACACATTCCCTGATGCTTTATCAGGAAGCGTACTAGCTTATAAGGCTAAGGCCCCCATCTTGTTGGTCGGAAGTTCAGCTTCCGATCAGGAAAAGATTCTATCCTACTTAGAATCTTATTTGGATAAGTCGGGAACAGTCTATATTCTAGGAGGTACCAGCGCCGTAAGTCAGGAGATGGAAGGTAAAATAAAGTTGAAAGGCTTCAATAATATCACTCGCTTAGGTGGAAAGGATCGCTATGAAACCGCCTTGAAGATTGCGGAGCATCTGGACCTTAAGAGCGGAACACCTCTTGTATTCGTCAACGGAGAAAACTTTTCAGATGCTCTCTCCATTAGCAGTACGGCCGCTGCCCTGCAGTATCCCATACTCCTAATCCAAAATAATGGAATCAGCAATAGTGTAAAAGTTAAACTTAGTGAAAGCAAGCCTACAAAAGTCTATCTCATAGGGCTCGAAGGTGTGATCAGCAAGGACCTGGAAAGCCAAATCTCTCAGATTAGTACTTTAGATACCGCAAATATCGTTAGAATTGGTGGAGTTAACCGCTATGAAACCTCCCTTGCGGTAGTAAAGGCCTTTAAATTATCCAGCCACAAGATCTGCATAGCAACTGGAAACGACTTCCCCGACGCCCTTTTAGGGAGCCTTTATGCCGCCAATGCCACGGCACCTATGCTTTTGATCGATCGCACATTGTCTGATAATACTCTAGAATATCTAAAATCGCAGAATTTTGATAACATTACTATTTTTGGTGGCGAAGGTGCGGTGAAGAAAGAAATCGAACAAAAACTTCTTGAGGCTATAAAGAAGTAATTTAATGCATTTGAAGGGAGTGTTGCAATTAATTGTCCAGCAATCCCTCAAATTCCTCCTTTTCAAGTGCTTCATCTACGCCTCGAGTCTGCTCCAAAAAGGAATAAAGGAAAAATATGTGAGGCACTCTACGAATTATTACGCAGAGTGCCTGAATTTTCACTAATAAATATAAGGGTTATTGGTTGACCCGTTTTACTCCCGGCACTTCATATGTGCCCATGCCTGTGAATATCATCCAACCATTACTAAATCGGTGATCTACTTTTTCCAGACTATTGGAAATTATCAAAGGTGCATCTTTTGCCGCTCGATTTAGACCCGCAATAGTATCCGGATCTAATTTGCCGGCATCAAAGCCATAGGTCCGATTAATACCGATATGCTCAAATTGCTTTTCAAAGGATTCATTCCCGGTAGTAGGATTCAGAATCATTAAGTCTGTCATAGTTTTGAAGAAATCCATGGCGCTTAGGTCTTCAACCTTGTTATCTAAAAGTAATTTATTGGCAGGTTTTATTACATATGGTCTGGTATTTTCATCCAGCAAGGTCAGCCTAATTTGCTTTAGTATTTCCATAGCTTCATCTTCATCTTCCTTGCCTTTGGAAAGAACGCAGCATAAAAGCCAGGCAGTGTTTGTGGGGGATTCAATTTCAAATAGCATTTCATTTGCTTCGTAGAGCTATGCCACACTTTCCGCAAAAACGTGCGCCGGGAACGACGGAAGCGCCGCATTTGGGGCAAAACTTTATCTGCGGGGCAGCTTGGTATGTGAGTGGCAAATCCTCATTCGGCGCGGTATCGGATAAAAACAGCCAGTCAATGTTCCCGTCGTACCCGCAGTAACCAATGGCTCCAGAGGGGGATACCACATAAAAGCAGTCTTCGTCGATGGGGTCTTCATCATCGCTGGTCTCGGCTA
>JAAYOJ010000077.1 GCA_012520405.1 Peptococcaceae bacterium | reverse complement strand
ATCCGCTTCGGGATTAATAATGATATTGATTTTATTGCGGCTTCTTTTACCCGTAAGGCTGCTGATATAATTGAAGTCCGAAAATTAATTGAAGAGGCCGGATCCGATGTTAAAATTATCGCCAAGATCGAGAGCAGGGAAGGAATCGAGAATATAGACGGCATACTTAGTGTAGCTGACGGCGTTATGGTAGCAAGGGGTGACCTCGGGGTGGAAATCCCGGTGGAAGATGTCCCTGTCTGTCAGAAAGAGATCATTGCCAAATGTAACGAACTAGGCAAGATTGTGATTGTAGCTACCCAAATGCTTGATTCCATGATTCGCCAGCCTCGGCCTACAAGGGCGGAAGCCAGTGATGTCGCTAATGCCATACTTGATGGAGCTGATGCGATTATGCTGTCCGGCGAAACGGCTGCCGGCTCCTTCCCGGTTGAAGCGGTCCAAACTATGGATAGGATTGCTCGCAAAACGGAAAGCATATTCTTTAAAAACAATTTATCGGCTAATGTACTCACTAATAAAGGCCGAGACATTGCTGATGCTATTGGCCATGCCTGTAAAACCATAGCCACGGATTTAAATGCTGCGGCAATTATCACTCCTACTCAATCGGGTACTACGGCTAGGCTAATTTCCCGTTATCGTCCTAAATCTTTAATTATTGCGGCAACTCCTTACCCTACAGTTGCCAGAAAACTTTCTTTAAACTGGGGAGTAAACACTATCCTAGTAGATGAGAGTAGCGGTACGGATGAACTGCTTTCCATGGCTGTGTCCAAAGCTGTAGACAAGCATGTTCTTAAAACAGGTGACTTGGTTGTATTAACCGCAGGAGTTCCTGTAGGTAAAGTGGGGACAACTAATTTAATCAAAGTCCAAGTAATTGGCAATATTCTTACGCGTGGAACGGGAATTAATAAGAAATCATATTCCGGTACGGCCAGACATAAAAAATCCGGCCTATTTAACCGAGGAGACATTTTGGTTACGGAGGCAACGGAAGCGGAAGACCTCTCGCTTATAGCCAAAGCAGGCGCTCTGGTTGTGGAGCAGGGAGGGCTCACTTCCCATGCGGCTATTCTAGCAATTGAATACGGAATTCCCGCTATTGTCGGAGCCAAAGATGCTATACAAAAAATTGAAGAAGGCTCAATCATTACAGTTGTTCCTTCTTCCGGTGTGGTCTATGAGGGCTACGTCAGTATGATTTAGTAGCCTTTATGATGAAACGCAAATATCATCAACTTCGACTGCATAATCACTGGCTACAACCAAGCCGACTTCACCTTTAAGATCGGAATCAAATATAATGGTGTAATTTACCCCTAACTCTTGAGCCTTTTGCCGGTACTTCTCTCTGGCTTTGAAAGGTAGATCCCCGTCGATTAACAGCTTGGCAGTCCTCTTATCTTGGAGGGCAGTGATGATTTCCTGGTAGATTTTCTCTTCAACAACTTGCTGTTTGGTTAGATACTTGAGAACTCTTTCTTTAAAGACACCTAAAAACTGTAACTTTTCTTCGCGTTTTATTTCCGGAGCTCCACCTATTCCGGCGGCAATAGTTCTTTCCAGTTCGCTTTTTTGGGTCCAGTTGCAGATTATTTCCTTATCCAAGTCTTTATTCATAGCTAACAACCTTTCTAAGATATTTGCTAAAATCAAAATCGTTTTATTGTTCCCGTTCTTTAATGTAACTACTAGGATACAAAAATTTAGTCCCGCCGACCCCTCCTCCAAGGGCCTGGCGGGACCTAAAGTAACAAATGTGGTCTGTTTAATTGCTAAGCAGTTTATCGACCATGATCCTGCCATCCCGGAGAACCATTTTGATGTCTCGGGTATTTTTTATATCCTGAAGCGGATTGGAACCAAGCACTACTAAGTCGGCGGCTTTGCCGGGCTCGACGGTACCGAAAATATGTTCCTGGCCAAACATTTTAGCATTTCCGCCCGTAGCGGCTGTGATAGCAGCCAAGGGAGACATGCCGGCATGGGTTAAGAGCTCCATTTCCAGATGAACACATTCGCCGTAAGGAACAAAGGGAATGCCGGAGTCGCAGCCTACCCCGATTTTTACACCTGCTTGAACAAATTCCCTAACTACCTCTTCCAGTATAGCATAAACCGGTGGAATGCCAGGCATTACATCGTGGTTTTTGGTGGCGATCATTGATGGTACCACCCAAACATCACGGCTGGTTAAAGCTTTTAATAATTCATCCGTTAGCTCATGGTTAGAACTACCAACATCAATGGTATGCTCGATTGTATCGGCCCCGATGGCAACAGCATCAGCCATATCCTTTAAATCATCGACGTGAACCATCAGGCGTTTGCCATACTTATGAGCGGCATCTGCAATTCGTCTTAACTGCTCATTAGACAGGCGGGGGGCAGAATTAGGGTAGTCCATTTTATTATCATCGGAAATAACGGTCTTGATCAAATCTACCCCGGCATCAACCAGTTTTTTAACTTCTGTTTCGATATCGGTCTGCTCATTTACCAGAACCATGGCATTGTCAAGAATGTTTTGATCGGCCGAAAATACAGTGCATCCCGGATGCCCGTTTTGAGCCTGAATGAAACGTCCGCAGGCTAAAATACGCGGGGAGCGGATTTTTCCTTCATTTACTTCGTCACGAAACTCCAGTATTTCCGGCGTAAAGTCCCCGGCACTTCGTACAGCGGTGACTCCCCATTCCAGCGCTGCTTCCCTGTTTTGGGCATAATCATAACTGGCAAAACGGCCACTTAGTCCAGGGCGGTCTAAACTATCACTGCCGCCAAGATGGGTATGGGCATCGGAAAAACCAGGAAGGAGCGGTTTACCCTTAAGGTCGATAACCTGAGCATCTTCCGGAATAGAAATATCCCTGCCGACCTGGACAATTGTTTTTCCTTGCACGACGACAGTAATTCCTTCTTGTGGATTTTGCCCGGTTCCATCTACTAAGAAAGCGTTCTTAAAATAAAGCATAATAACATTCCTTTCCCGAAGT
>JAAYOJ010000082.1 GCA_012520405.1 Peptococcaceae bacterium | reverse complement strand
GGCCTTGTCCCGGCTGCTTTTAAATGCGGTCCTGATTATATTGATCCTATGTTTCATAGCGAAATAATCGGTGCTCATACCCGCAATTTGGATTTATTTATGCTTTCGGAGGAAGCATGCAAGTATTTGTTGGCTGTTAATTCCGCCCAAGCCGATCTAGCCGTCTTGGAAGGGGTTATGGGCTATTACGACGGTCTTGGAGGCAGGAGTACCGAAGCCAGTTCATATCACTTGGCTTCGTTAACAGCTACACCGGTAGTTTTGATTGTTGACTGCCGCGGAGCCTCTTTGTCTTTGGCGGCTTTGATAAGCGGTTTTGCCCGCTTCAGGCCAGATAGCGGCATTAAAGGGATTATTTTAAATAACCTCTCTGATTCCTTATACCAGGGATATAAGAAAATGCTGGAGGCGGAGACCGGGCTTTCGGTTGTGGGATATTTTCCGAGCTTGCCGGAGTGTTCCCTAGAGAGTCGGCAGCTGGGTTTGATTAGCCCTACGGAAGTAGACGGTTTAAAACAAAAAGTGGCGCTGCTGGCCAAGCAGGCAGAACAGTCCCTTGACCTGGATATGCTGCTCACGCTTGCTCGCCAAGCCCCGGAACTTGATTACCCTGTGTTTAAAATAAAAAAAGGTACGCCGGTAACAATTGGCGTAGCAAAAGACAAGGCTTTTTGCTTTTACTACCAGGATAGTCTTGAGCTCTTAGAAAAGATGGGAGCCGCTATTCGTTTCTTTAGCCCCCTCCATGATCAAACCCTGCCGGCTTGCGACGGGATTGTTTTAGGTGGAGGCTATCCGGAATTATATGCTGAAAAACTAGCAGATAATATTTCCATGCGTCAAAGCCTGAAATATGCTCTTCAAAAGGGTATTCCTTGCCTGGCTGAAGGTGGCGGCTACCTTTACCTTCTGGATGCCCTGGTCGATAAGGAAGGCCGGGAACATAAAATGACGGGTTTCCTGGCCGGTCAAGCAAGGGTAACCTCACATTTGAGTCGTTTCGGTTATATTACCCTAACGGCCCTTAAGCACAATCTGCTCTGTGCTGCCGGGGAGACCATAAAGGCTCATGAATTCCATTATTCGGACTCTTCCAATTACGGAAACAGTTTTAGGGCGGTTAAACCAATTAGCGGCAAATCATGGGACTGTATTCATAGCAAAGAAAATGTGTTGGCCGGTTATCCCCACCTCCATTTTTGGAGTAATATAGATTTTGCTTATTCTTTTCTGGAAAGATGTCGAGCTTATAAACATTGTCAGGAGAAGTGACTATGCTAATTTTAGTTACAGGCGGGGTAGCCAGCGGCAAGTCGGAATTAGCTGAAAATCTGGCTGTTTCGCTTAATAAAGGAAAAATGCTCTATATCGCTACCATGCAAGCTGAAGATGAAGAAAGTCGCCTACGCGTACATAAACACCGCAAAATGCGGGAAGGGAAAAAGTTTGAAACCATGGAAGCACCCTATGGTCTTTCGGCTTATGGCCAAGAGTATTTTACCGGGTATGATACTGCTCTGCTGGAATGTTTGAGTAATTTGATCGCTAATGAGATGTTTCTGGCCGGAAAAAGCGGTCCGGAAACAATAGAAGAGGTAATTACTGCTTGCAAAAAGCTGAATAGAGGGATAGAGAAGTTAATAATTGTATCCGGGACTATTCTTGGTGGGCTTAAGCCTTATGATGCATTTACGGAAGAGTATATCCGGGTGCTTGGCCGCCTTAATTGCTTAATCGGAGCGCAAGCGGATGTGGTGCTGGAAACAGTTTGTGGTATTCCCATTATCCACAAAGGAAAAGATCTTGTCAGGAGGGAATTGGCATGAAAGCATTCATAGAGAGTTTTATCGTAGCTTTTTCTATGTACTCCAAGATCCCAATGCCTCAGCTAGAATGGAATGAAAAAAATATGCGTTTTTCCCTGGCTGTTTTTCCTATAGTAGGGGTGCTTATCGCTGGTGCTTTATATTTTCTGTTCTACATTTTTACCCACTTAAACTTTAGTCCCGTTTTTTTCGGAGCGGTTGCGGTTTTTTTGCCCATTCTGATTACGGGAGGACTTCATTTGGATGGTTACTGCGATACTGTAGACGCCTTATGTTCCCGTAAAGAACGTTCGGAAAAGTTGCGCATTCTTAAAGATCCACATACCGGAGCTTTTGCCGTGATTTATACTGTCGCTTTACTGATTTTGCAGTTTGGAGCCTGGTGCCAAGTTTTTCTAACTCCCGTTTGTTTTTATACTCTTCTTTTCTGCTTTATCTTCTCCCGGGCGTTGGTTTCACTGTCTTTGGTAACTTTCCCCTGTGCCGGTTCTACAGGACTGGCCTCCATTTTCGCTGGCAACACCTCCAAGGGAGTTGTTAAATATATCTTGGCCTGCATGATTATTCTTTGTTTGGCCGCCATGTTTTATCTTATGGTGGTGGCAGCTTCGGTAATCCTGATTTTGGTATTAGCTTCTTATATATGGTTTTATTTTATGACCAGAAAACATTTTGGCGGCTTGACCGGAGATCTGGCCGGCTTTTATATTGTGGTTTGTGAAACGCTTGTTTTGCTTACTGCTGCAATTCTAGGAGGAATAATGGCATGATTTTGATTATCGGAGGAAACAGCCAGGGAAAGTTGCAGTTTGCTCAAGAAATGTTGCAAATAGAAAATGAAATGATCTCTGACGGCGGAACATGTCAGCTTGAGGAGGCCTTTGAGAAACCGCTTCTCAATAATTTGCATTTGTTAATTAGCAGGTTGAAACAGCAGGGTCTAGACCCTTATAGCTTTATTGAGCAAGGGATTGAGAATAAGCCGGAGATAACAATTATTTGTGATGAATTGGGGCTGGGGGTTGTGCCTATTGACCGTGAGGAGAGGGAATTACAGGAATTGACCGGACGCCTGCTATGCGACCTAGCCAGGCGGGCTGCTCAAGTGTACAGGGTACATTGTTCCATACCGGTTAAGATCAAAGGTTAAGATTATAATGGCCGAGGGAATAATCATGAATCATATCATTTATCTAATAAGACATGCCCAAACGGAGGCTAATGCTTTAGGTAAATATATTGGAGTTACGGACGAACCTCTAAGCAGCGAGGGAATAAAGGAATTGGAAACATATATAAAAGGGGGGTGCTATCCCTCCGTAGACTATGTGTTTGTAAGTCCGAAGCAACGCTGTCTTCAAACCAGAGAAAAAATTTATGGCCGCTTGCCATATGAAATTATTCCGGAATTGGCGGAATGCAATTTTGGCCTTTTTGAGAATAAAAACTATAACCAACTAAAAAATACCATAGAGTATCAAGAATGGCTTCATGCCGGTGCCCAGGGAGATTTCCCACAGGGAGAAAAAATTGAGGACTTTAAAACAAGATGTGAGATGGGCTTTGCTAAAGCTGTAAATATTATTATGAACAAGAAAATCAAAAGCAGTGCTTTTATTATTCACGGTGGTACTATTATGGCTATCCTCACTAAATATGCCTTAGCTAAGGCTTTTTTCCATGATTGGAAGGTGAAAAATTGTGAGGGCTATAGACTTGTTCTCGATCCCCTACTCTGGCAGCGGGAGAAAAAAATATTAGAAGTCTCAAAAATCCAAGATATAGAGAGTAGAAGTTTATGAATACAATTTTAGCCCTGATAAGCGGATTCTTACTCGATTTAATATTGGGAGATCCTAGATGGCTTCCCCATCCGGTCCGCTGGATCGGCCACCTGATAGCCAAGGGGGAAGCTTTAGGCCGAAAATTCAGCTCCAAGACAGCATCCAGCCAATTCTGGTGTGGTGTAGTCCTGACCCTGGCCGTATGTGGCGTTTCCTTTGCGATTCCTTTTCTTATTTTGCGTATGGCTTATAATTTTCATCCCGGGCTGGGCTTCGTTCTGGAAGCCATTATGTGTTATCAGATTCTGGCTCTTAAATCTTTAAAACAGGAAAGCATGAAAGTCTATTACCAACTGGAGCAAGGCAATCTTTCAGCAGCGAGGAAATATTTATCCTTTATTGTGGGGCGGGATACGGAAAAGCTGGATGAGCAGCAAGTGACTAAAGCAGCCGTGGAAACGGTAGCGGAAAACCTGTCGGATGGGGTGCTTGCACCGTTGTTTTTTATTCTAATCGGTGGGGCACCCTTGGGATTCCTTTACAAAGCAGTCAATACCCTAGACTCCATGGTCGGCTATAAAAATGAAAAATACCTCCATTGGGGTAGGTTTGCTGCTAAACTGGATGATGTGGCCAATTATTTGCCGGCCAGAATATCAGCCTATCTCATGATAATGGCTGCTTATTTAAGCGGCCTAAACGGCAAAGAGGCCCTTAGGATCTACCGCCGTGACCGCCATAATCACCCCAGTCCGAATTCCGCCCACACCGAAGCAGTTTGTGCCGGGGCCTTGCAGGTACAATTGGCCGGCGATAGCTATTATTCCGGCAGGCTGATTACCAAACCTACCATTGGGGACGATATCCGGCCGGCACACCCTAGTGATATTCTTAAAAGTAATAAACTTTTGTATGTGACCGCTTTTTTAGGCTTAATTATTGGAACGGCTCTAAAAATAATTTGTATAATATTCTTTTAAGGAGATAATAAGTTAATGTACAAATATGTTCATGGCGGAGATATTTATACAGCCAGAGATCTGACCCAAAATCCTAACATTATTGATTTTTCAGCCAATATAAACCCGCTGGGCTTGCCGCCGGGAGTAAAAGAGGCAGTTTTGGCAGCTTTGTCTGAATGTCAGCATTATCCTGATCCTTTTTGTCGGGAGCTTACCCAAGCTTTAGCGGCTTATGAGCATGTTCCCCGGGAAAATATTTATTGTGCTAATGGAGCTTCGGAAGTGATTTTCAGACTGGCTTTAGCTCTTAAACCTAAGAAAGCCCTGCTTTTAACTCCTAGCTTTGCTGACTATGAAAAAGCTCTGGGCACGGTTGGTACCACTCTTGAATTTTATCCGCTGACCGCGGAGAACGATTTCCGTCTGGAAAAAGACTTTTTGCAGGTCTTAGACAGAACTTATGATATGGTTTGGATCTGTAATCCCAATAACCCCACAGGGCAGGGGTATGAAGCTTCTTTCCTTAAGGAAGTCCTTGAGCGCTGCCACCGGAGGAACACACTGGTATTGGTTGATGAATGCTTTATGGATTTTGTGGATGAGCCGGAAAAATATTCGGTGCAACATTTGCTTGAGTCCTATAATAATTTACTCATCCTTAAGGCTTTTACGAAAAACTATGCCATGCCGGGCCTACGGCTGGGCTATGTGTTGACAGCCAACCGGCAAATAATTGATGAGCTAAGGGCTGCCGGCCAGGATTGGAGTGTATCCATTATAGCCCAGAAAGCCGGGATATGTGCTTTAGGGCAAACGGAATACCTGCAAAAAACCCGGCAATTGATAAAAACGGAACGGCAATTTTTGCTTAAGGAGTTAAACAAGTTAGGAGTTAGAACTTATGGTTCTTTGGCCAATTACATCTTTTTTCAGACCCCGGGCCATAGAGAACTTGACAAACAACTCTTAGCTCGAGGAATACTTATACGTTCCTGCGCCAACTATAGGGGATTAAACAGTGAATTTTTCCGAATTGCTGTGAAAAATCGAGCAGATAATCTGATACTAGTCGCGGCTCTAAAGGATATTATCAAACTCTAAAAGGGATTATAAAAGGATGAAAGTAGGTAAGCTTATGGCCAAGAGTATTATGATTCAGGGGACAATGTCCAATGTGGGAAAGAGTTGGATCACGGCCGGCTTATGCAGGGTTTTTAAGCAGCAGGGCTACAAGGTAGCACCTTTCAAAGCCCAGAATATGGCATTGAATTCTTATGTTACTAAGGAAGGAAAAGAAATGGGCAGGGCTCAGGCTATTCAGGCCGAGGCAGCGGGAATTGAGCCCAACGTGCTCATGAACCCCATCCTTTTAAAACCCACCAGCGAACAAGGTTCCCAGCTTATTGTCAACGGAGAAGTTCTGGGCAACATGAGTGCTGCCGAGTATTTCAATTATAAAACAAAACTCATTCCGCTTATTTTAAAGGCTTATCACACTTTGGCCGCCCAAAACGACCTTATTGTTGTGGAAGGGGCAGGCAGCCCGGCGGAAATCAATTTAAAACAAGATGATATTGTCAATATGGGTATGGCTAAAATGGCTAAGTCTCCGGTACTGCTAGTGGCTGATATTGATCGCGGCGGAGTCTTTGCTTCCATTTACGGTACCATAATGCTCTTGGATGAAGATGAGAGGGCTTTAATCAAGGGCATTATAATCAACAAGTTTCGTGGGGATGTGGAAATTTTACGGCCCGGCCTTAAAATGATAGAAGAGAGAACCGGTATCCCGGTTTTAGGGGTAGTACCCTATTTACATATCGATCTTGAGGACGAAGACAGTCTGGCGGACAGGTTTTCCAAGCCTCAGAGGGCAAAGACGGTTGACATTGCTGTTATCAGGCTGCCCAGGATGACCAATTTTACAGACTTTAATACCTTTGAACTTATACCTGAGGTTTCATTACGCTATGTCTCTACAGCAGCAGAGCTGCATAACCCGGATATGATTATTCTTCCCGGGACCAATAATACTATGGGGGACCTCTTATGGCTGCGACAAAAGGGTCTAGAGGGTTTAATCAAGAAAAAAGCCGCATCAGGCACCTTGATTTTCGGAGTGGGCGGCGGCTATCAAATGCTGGGGGAAAGCTTGGAAGATCCTTACGGTGTGGAAGCGGGAGAAAGCCTGAAGGGGATGGGCCTGCTAAAAGCTAAAACTGTTTTTAGCCGGGACAAAACAAGAAGCAGAGTTTTAGGCAGATTTAATAAGCTGGATGGAGTGCTGGCGGGACTATCCGGAGTAAGTTTTAGCGGCTATGAAATTTATATGGGAATAACGGAAAACAAAGGGCAGGCTGAAGAGCAAAAAGCTCTTACCCAAATAGAAATTACCACCGAGGAAACTGTTGCCGGACAGGCAAAGCGTAAAGCTGAAGGGTTAGTCTGCGGCAATGTCCTGGGCTGTTATGTGCATGGCCTTTTTGAAGAACAACAGGTAGCCTCAGCTATTATCCAGTGCCTGCTTGTTAATAAAGGACTAGATGCTTTAAACCTTACCCCTGTGGATTATCAAGAATATAAAGAGAGGCAGTATAACAAATTAGCAACAGCAATAAGCAAAAATGTAGATATTAAAGCGATTCATAAAATTATGGAGGAGGGAGTATGAATGAAAAAAGGGTTGATTCATATTTATTGCGGGGACGGCAAGGGCAAAAGTACCGCGGCTATTGGGTTGGCCGTAAGGGCAGCCGGAAGAGGATTTAAGGTTTTAATTATCCAGTTTCTTAAGGATCAGAAAACAGGCGAATTGGTCAGCATAGCTAAAATACCTGAGATTAGTGTTTTACGGGGACAAGATTACGGAGCGGCTTTTACCTGGCAAATGACTGAGCAACAAAAGGATAACTGCCGTCTTCATCATAATGAAATGTTAAAGCAAGGAATTACTGCGGTAAAAACCGGGCAAGTGGATTTGTTAATTCTGGATGAAATCATCGCCGCTTATAATCTAAATCTGGTGGACCATAGGCTCCTAACGGATTTTTTAACTACTAAGCCTGAGAGCTTGGAGGTGGTCCTAACCGGCAGGGATCCGGCACCGGAATTAGTAGAAATAGCAGATTATGTATCCGAGATCAAAAAAATAAAACATCCCTTTGATCAGGGGATAAAAGCCAGAAAAGGAATAGAAAATTGAGTGGAAAAATGAATTTTAGGGTAGTATAGGTAAAAGTTTGCAAGCCAATCTTGTAATTATTTAAACAAATAATTTAATTATTATAGTATAATGTTAATATTGTATGTAACAGGGAAGTGATGATTGTGCAAAGTAAATTAAAAGTAGGTATAATTGGTGGTACCGGAATGGTGGGCCAAAGATTTGTATCCCTTTTGGCGGACCATCCATGGTTTGATATTAAAGTGGTTGCAGCTAGCGCCAATTCTGCCGGTAAAAGCTACGAGGAAGCTGTTCAGGGCAGATGGAAAATGCAGACGGGTATTCCGGATAAAGTCAGAAACCTTACAGTGCAGAATGCAGCCGAAGTGCAGAAAGTCTCAGATCAAGTTGATTTTGTTTTCTGCGCCGTTGATATGAAAAAAGAAGATACAAGGATTCTAGAAGAACAGTACGCTAAGTGTGAGACCCCGGTGATCTCCAATAATTCGGCCAATAGAATGTTGCCTGATATACCCATGGTTATCCCGGAGATCAATCCTGAACATATGGCCATTATAGAATCTCAGAAAAAACGTTTAGGTACAAAATATGGTTTTATTGCCGTGAAACCAAACTGTTCCATTCAGAGCTATGTTCCGCCTATCCATGCTCTCCAGCAATACGGACCAAAATCAATTCTCGCCTGTACTTATCAGGCTATTTCCGGTGCCGGTAAAAGTTTTGAAGACTGGCCGGAAATTATAGATAATGTTGTGCCTTATATCGGGGGAGAAGAAGAGAAAAGCGAAAAAGAACCTTTGAAAATATGGGGTAAAATAGAGCAAGGCCAAATTGTTCCTACTTCGAGTACTATAATTACCACCCAGTGTATTAGAGTACCCGTAAGCGACGGACATATGGCTGCAGTATTTGTATCCTTGGAGAAAAAGGTGGATAAACAAGCCATTATTGACTTATGGAACAACTATGAAGGCAGACCTCAGAAATTAAAACTGCCTAGCGCACCCCAACCCTTTATGCAATATTTTAGCGAGGATAACCGTCCGCAAAGCAAACTCGACAGGGACTTTGGACAGGGGATGGGTGTCAGCATGGGCCGCCTTAGAGAAGATACGGTTTATGATTATAAATTCGTGTGCCTGTCTCATAATACATTACGAGGAGCTGCCGGTGGAGCGGTACTGATTGCCGAGCTGCTAAAAGCTGAAGGGTATTTGCAAGCCAAGTAATTAAGCTTAATAGATAGTGTTCACTAAATAAATATCTAGATAAAAAGATTAGAACTCCACCTTTACAGGTGGAGTTGCTATTTTATCTCAAATATTTATACTTAATATGTTGTCGCGATATGTTGTCGCGAGCAAACTTAGCGCAAGTAGCTAAGGGTAATAATTGTAATTAAGTATGAGGTGGAATTTCTAGATGAGCAAGTATTATCTAAACGACCAATATAATGGCTTGTTGAATCTTGTGCAAGATAAAATGTCCTATGCCGCCCATGACTTGGATCATGTACTTAGAGTCTACCAACTGGCTATGTTCCTGGCCGAAGATGAAAAAAAGGTGGATAGGAATGTTTTAATACCTGCTGTGCTTCTCCATGACATTGCCAGAAGGCTTGAAGATGAAGATCCAAGCGGGAAAACAGATCATGCTTTGCTTGGGGCGGCTATGGCCGGTAAGATATTACGGGAGCAGGGGTATAATGAGCAGTTAATTCCCAAAATTAAAGATTGTATTGCTTCTCACCGTTTCCGCAGCGGTTCACCTCCCTCTAGCCTTGAAGCTAAGATCCTGTATGATGCTGATAAGCTGGATGTTATTGGGGCTGTGGGAATTGCTCGTTCCTACATGCTGGCGGGCAGGCATGGGGAAAGAATGTATCTGGATATAGCTTTAGCCGAATATTTAGAACAAAATGTTGGTGAAAACGGCAGGATCAAGGATGTAGCGCAACATGCGGCTAATCTGGAATTTGAACTCAAGCTTAAACATATTCCGGATAAATTATTCACTGCTAAGGCCAAGGCTTTAGCAAAGCAGCGCTTAGATTTTATGCAGAGCTTTTTTGAAGTGTTAAAACAGGAAATTGACGGCCAGCGCTAAAGCGTCTACCGGCTTCAACGAGAAATTGGCACCAAATCTTGTACCGTGGGCGTAGCAAATAAGGTAAGAAAAATAATACGAGGGGGCATAGCTATGAAAACCGCTATTGTGATTTTTACTAAAGTACCGCAAGAAGGCCAAACCAAAACCAGACTAACCGAGGAGCGAGGAGGAATTTTTTCAGCTAAAGAAGCAAAAGATTTCTATGAAGCCTCTCTTTTAGATGTTATGGACAGTTGTATTAGGGCCCAAAGCGGGGATTTATATATTTGCTATAACTTGAACGGGGACAGGAATTATTTGCAACAACTGATACAATCAAATTTTGATTCAGGAGCCGTCCGGGAAATTTTCCAAGATCAAGGTGGAACTTTTGATCAAGCGATGCAATATGCCTTCGATTATATCTTTCGAAAGGGAGGGGAAGATAGGCTGGCCGAGGGGGCTATAATTGTTGGCGGGGACAGTCCCTGTTTGCAGGCGGCAACAGTTAAAGAAGCAGTTAAAAAGTTAGAATTGTTGGCCTTAAGTAACAAAGCGCTGGAGTGCATGGAAAGGTATTCTGGAAATACTAAGTCGGCCGCCTTTAAACCGGCAATTGGGGCTTCCATAATTGAATCCATAGATCAAGAGGGCGGATTTAATTTAATTGGTTATACCTATACCACACCTTTTAATTTCAACGGGGTGTTCTACAATCAGGACGGGGTTACGGCCTTGGATATGGTTGCCAAAAAAGCGGCAGAAAAAAATATTCCACTGGCTTTGGTGGAAATGGTACCGGATGTAGATTTGCCCGTAGATGTAGCCAGCCTGATTCCGGTCTTAAATACTTTAATACAGGTTGAGAAGTTTGATCCCAATATAACTGCGCCGAAAAGGACTATTAAGTTTTTACAGGATTTTGGTTTTCAAACCGTGGCTACAGCTAACAGTTATGAAGCGACGAGATTTTAGGCTTTAAGATCTTGGCAAGCATTATTGGCAGGGTGTCCCGATTCTCGACAGTAACAAAAAAGAGCTTGACTTTCGGATGTTGCTTTATTTGATCGGTCCAACCAAAACTGTCGAGCTTAATTACCCCCAGAATAGGTGTTTCATAATCCAAGCTTTCCAGAACAGTTTTTTGGAATAGAAAAGCCTTCCGTTCCAAACTACCGCATTCGTCCATCAGAATTAATTTGGAGTTTGCTCTGGCAGCTCGAATAAGCTCAGAACCGAAAATATCAAATTTGTCTGTTAAGGGCTGAGGGGGCTTATTCTCGCTAAATATGGCAATAGCATTGTCCTGCTTATAAATCGGCGCTTCAGAAGCAGAATTCATATATAACAACCTGTTGGGCGATTTCCTGTCGGGGCCAAAGTAAGTCCTGAATCCCCCGGGAGTAATATCCAGCAGAGATAGAGTTTTAGCAATTACAGTGCTCTTGCCAACTTGTATTTCTCCGGTCAAAAAAATATGCATTAGTTAGACGTGACCTCCATAAAAGGCAGATAGAATCTGTCTTTTTATATTCCTCCGGCTCTTCTTTCATATGCACTGGAGTTATAAGGGGAAAGTAATTATTGACAAAATAATTTTTTCCAGTATTGTTAATATTAAGTGCTACCGCTTATTGGTCCCACTGCCATGTCCTGGTATAACCTAATTATATTGATTTTAGGCTAATATATCAATGTTATGTTATTTTTTTTAAGCAAAATAGTGAACCATATTTTTACAGGCCCATATTTTAAAGAGCATTTTTTTGAGTGTTATGAAAATTATATTCCGATATTTTATATACATATGAATTAAAGTTATAACCAACATTTGTTAGCCGATTGTTCTTTGAGCTTAACTTAAATTAAAAAATGTTGCTTAGCAACAATAAATAAAAAAATAATGGAGGAAATGAGATGAAGTTTCAAAGTATCAAGAAATTTACGGCTCTATTTTTGTCGCTTCTGCTATTGCTTGTTTTCACGGGCTGCTCGCCGGCTTCTGAGCCACCGGCTGATACCGCAGATGGAAATCAGGCCGAAACATTTACCATAACGGACCAGGCCGGACGAACAGTGGAAATTCCGAATAAGGTGGAGAGCGTCGCTATGACCTGGGGACCGGCGGCTAATTTCGTTCTGGCTTTGGGTAAAGGAGATATTATTACTGCTTTTAATTATGCGGGTGAATTTGCCGCTAAAGTCTCTCCTAATCTGGCCAATGTAAGTTCTGTCGGCAAGGGTAAGCCGGATATGGAAGCCCTTGCTAAATTAAAACCTGATGTATTTATTCATAGGGCCAGCGATACTGCAACTTTGGATGCCGTTCGAGACTTAGGCATTGCTGCTGTCGGCATTTACTCCGAAACACAGGATGATTTGCTTGTAGCGACAGAGCTGGTGGGCAAGGTTCTCGGCGCAGAGGAGCAGGCGACAAAACTTATTAATTTTTATAATGAGAAAATAAATTTTGCCGCTGACTTAGTTAAGGATATCCCGGCAGATGACAGAAAAACTGTCATTGTGATGGGCAGTGATATCGGTAAAGTGGCTAACGGCACTATGCTTCAGTCCTTTTTAATTGAAACGGCCGGCGGAATCAATCTGGCTAAAGATATTGTTTCCGAGGAAACTTGGCCTACCGTAGGAACAGAACAGATATTTTCCTGGGATCCCGATTATATTTTTTGTGTGAATAGTTCCCAGGCTACCTATAGCCCTGAGGAACTTAAAAACGATGCCAGCTTTGCCAACCTGAAAGCTGTAAAAAACAATCAAATTGCGATAGTGCCCAGCGACCAGGATCTCTGGGATTTCCCGGGAGTACAATCTTGTCTAGGTGTTTTGTGGATGTTGAATCAAATGTATCCTGACCTCTATAGTGAGGCTGATCTGATCAAGGATATTGATGCTTTTTATAATTTAGCATACGGTATGACTTTTGACAGGGAATGGCTTGGTTATTAAGTTCAAAAAATAATTACATTTATCCTGAGTCAGCTGCCTAAGGCCGTTGACGAGGTGTTACGGAGAAAAATATGCGTTTAAGGCTAGGACAGACAGCAATTGTTGAAAAACGGCATACTCGGCGGTGGCCAATAAATATCTTGCTATTTATAGCTTTGTTACTTTGTATGGTATGGAGTATGTGTGTCGGCAAGTATCCGATCAGCCCTAAGGAAAGCCTGCTAATTATTTACAATCAGATTTTTGGTCTTTCGGGACCTTATGAACCGATAGCGGTTAGTGTGGTTATGGGGTTACGTTTACCCCGCATTCTGGCTGCAGTTATTATTGGCGCTGCCCTCTCTATTTCCGGCGCAACTTACCAGGGGATTTTCAAAAATCCCCTGGTTTCTCCTGATTTTTTAGGTGTCTCAGCCGGAGCCTGTATCGGGGCCGCTATTGCTATTCTGCTGGCCCTTTCTTCCGTCTATATTCAGTTGTTCGCTTTTTTGGGGGGATTGTTAGCAGTAGGGATTACGGTAACCATTCCCCGCTTAATAAGAAGTGATTCTAATATCATCCTAGTGCTTTCCGGGATTATTGTCGGCGGGTTCATGGCTTCCATTTTTGGGTTTATTAAATACATTGCTGATCCCGAAACTCAATTAGCTTCAATTGTTTATTGGCAGATGGGTAGCCTTTCCTATGTGAAGTTGAGTTCTATTCTCGGGGTCCTTGCACCGATTATTGTCAGCGCGCTGGTACTATTAGCCATGTCCTGGTGGATTGATATTATTTCTCTGGGGGAGAAGGAAGCCCAAACTTTAGGAGCCAATGTCAGAAGAATTCTCTATATCGCTATTTTGTGCTCTACCCTTCTAACGGCCAGTTCAGTGTGTCTAGCCGGGACTATTGGTTGGATTGGGCTAGTTATTCCCCATTTTGCTCGCATGATGGTGGGAACTGAAAACACAAAGTTGTTACCGGCAGCAGCTTTGGTAGGCGCAATTTTCTTACTTATGGTAGATACCTTGGGACGAACTATCGGGACCGCAGAACTACCTCTAAGCATTCTAACCGGAATTATTGGAGCTCCCTTTTATGCTTGGTTGCTTTATAAGCAAAGGATGAAACTACAATGATTTATAATCTTAAAAATCTTCGGTTTGCTTATTCTAATGTAAAAAGGAATATTCTCGATAATGTTTCCTTAACCCTGGATGAAGGGGAAATTTTATCTATTTTGGGCCCTAATGGAGCCGGGAAAAGCACCTTGTTAAATTGTATGGCCGGTCTGCTGAAACCAAATGAGGGAGAAATCTTTCTCTGCGGGGAAAAAATGAGCAGCATGACTTTTCGGGAAATCGCCCAAAAAGTAAGTTATGTTCAACAAAACCATAATCCCGTATTTTCTTACCCTGTATTGCATTATGTTACAATGGGGAGAGCACCGCAAATTGGTTTATTTAGAAAACCAAGCGCCAAAGATGAACAAGCAGCATGGGACGCTCTGGCAATATTGGGGATTACCCACTTGGCCTATAAACCCTATACGGAAATCAGCGGCGGTGAAAGGCAGCAAGCTACAATTGCCCGGGCCATTGTGCTGGAACCCAAAGCTATTCTTTTTGACGAACCCACGGCTCATTTGGATTATGGAAATCAGCTACGGGTTTTGAAAGTTATCAAAGATATGGCTAACAGGGGCTTCTCGGTAGTCATGACTACTCATAATCCTGATCATGCGCTATTGTTGGGTGGCACAGTTGCTATTCTGGATAGGGAAGGACATTTGGAAACAGGCAGTTACAAGGAAATTATTACTGAGGAGCGTCTTCAAGGATTATACAAGGCTAAAATCCGTCTGCTGGCGGTACCCGAATCTACACGTCTGACATGTGTTCCCCCGGAATTATAAACCATATCCTTAAAAGTATATAAATCTTGTCTGGCGTGCAGTAAAATTACCCCTACATTGGGGAAATACTCGGAGGGAGAGTCTTAAGCATGAAAAATAAAATACTGGTTGAGACCGTAGACCATGTAAGAACAATCTTGGGAGATCGTCTGGAACAAATTTCGGTGGAACGTGCTGTATTCGGTTTGTTTTTTTCCGGAGTGAAATTAAGCGACGGTCATGGAGGGCTTTGTTTCACCCCCATTAAAGCCATACCTCAGGCGGTCTGTTGCCCAAGCTCGGCCAAAGCAATGCCGCTTTCCGGGAAGTTATCGGGCAGAAGCGTTCAATCCTATTTGCAAGATATTTTTAGCGATAATATTCTAAAGAAAACTCTCGGTATTGCCACCTTGAATGCCTTAAGTGCCTCTTGTTGGGAATTGATGCCGAATAAACCTTACACCTTGGAATTGGGTGAGGATGCTTTTGACAATATTATTATTCAACCTGAAAAGAAGACAGTTGTGGTCGGTGCTTTAATTCCCATGATTAGAAGATTGATCGCCGCTAAAGCCCAATTTCATATTTTGGAACTTGATCCGGCAACCCTTAAAGCGAATGAAATGCAATATTACGTAGCGGCCGACAGAGCTCAGGAAATTGTGCCCCAGGCTGATTTACTGGTGATTACAGGTACTACAATGATTAACGATACTTTACCGGAGTTACTTTCCCTGGCTAAGCCCGGAGCACAGATTGTTATAACCGGCCCCACGGTAAGTATGCTACCGGATGCTTTTTGGGAGCGGGGAGTTACTTCCCTGGGAGGAATCATTGTTACTAAACCGGACGAATTGCTGGATATTATAAGTGAAGGCGGCTCCGGCTATCACTTTTTTGGCAAATCAGCTGAAATGTTTGTTATTAATAGACCAAATATCAGGACATGATCGAGATGTTTTCGAAAATATTCGAATAAATAAATGAGGGGCTTGATGTGCTCATGGATGGTTTAGAGGTTCATACCAAGGAATTTTGGGATGAGAGGTCCAAAAAGTGGGTTAATAATTTTGAAAGTGAAGAATCCCGTCAAGAAAATGAAAAACGATATCAATATGTTGATGAATTTTTAACTGCTCAGGGTTTGTACAATCACAATTCAGAAATATTTGATATTGGCTGCGGGCCGGGAATGTTCGCTATTCGTTTTGCCCAAAAAGCTAAAAAGGTAACCGGTCTGGACATTTCCGAGAAAATGCTCGATTATGCCAGGTTAAATACAGAGAAGAAGGGCTTAAAAAATGTGAGTTTTATCAATATCCCCTGGCAAGATATTGTTTTAAAGGATTATGGCTTAGAAAAAGCTTTCGATCTGGTTTTCGCTTCCCTTTGCCCCGGCATAAGCAGTGAAGACAGCCTGTTAAAAATGTCCCTGGCTAGCCGCGAGTGGTGCTTCACCTGCAGTTTTGCCCGTAAGTTCAGCAGCCTCAAAAACATGGTTTATCAACATATCCTCGGTGTTCCTTTTAATCCCGATTGGGGCCAAGAATCTTTAGGCCGGTCTGTTAATTTTCTCTTACAATCCGGCTATTACCCCTATATTTCATATTATGATACCAGCGCCCAGCGAACTTGGGAAGTTAACTCCAAGACCGCCGCTCGTTTCGCCGGTCATCTGGGATCCATTAAAGATGAAGATCGCAATATAAAAAAATACAGCGATGCTGTTTTAAGCTATCTTAAAAGCATTGCTGTAGATAATAAAATTACGGAGAAAACTGAGGCCAAGATCGCCTTTCTCTACTGGCGAAGCTCATAAATTTTTAAGGTGTTTTTCCACTACCTGCACCACATTTTCCGCTACATAAGCGCAGTCATCCAAGGAGAGCTTAGAATAAAGAGGCAGGGAAATTTCATTAGCATATTGGCTATAAGTATTTGGGTAGTCCTCGATGGAGTACCCAATTTCTTTATAGTAAGTGAACATGGGAATGGGTACATAATGAACGTTAGTAGAAATGCCCATATCCGCGAGCTCCTGAATAACCATGTTTCTGTTTTCTTCGGATAATCCCTTGATGCGCAGGAGATAAAGATGGTAGGAGCTTTGGCAGTCAGAAGATTCACCGGGAGGCAAGATTGCCCATTCTTTCGCGCCGAGGATTTCATTATATAAGTTATGCAGCCCTTGGCGATGCATGAGTTTTTGATTGTAATCCTCCAGTTGGGCCAGCCCGATAGAGGCACTGATATCGGTCATGTTGCATTTCATACCGTCGGTGAGGATATCATAGCGCCAGGCACCGGCCTGCATTTTGGTTAGAGCGTCCTTTGATTGGCCGTTTAGGGACGTATATTTAAATACTCTGGCAAGGTCGTTATCTAAGTCCTGATAAATCTTTTGACCGGTATTGCTGTTGAAATATTTGTTAAAGTTTATTCTGGGCTCATTAAAAGTAATAGCACCGCCCTCGGCAGTAGTCAGATTTTTTACCGCATGGAAAGAAAAAACATGGAAATCCAACTGGCTGCCAACCCGTTTACCTTTATACCAAGCACCAATGGAATGAGCCGAGTCGGAAATCAGCAGAATATCTTCCCGCCCTTTGGATTTAAGGATTTCTTTTAAACCGTCATAGTCGGCGGGGTAGCCCCCGATATCGACGGTCATAATGGCCTTGGTTTGGGGAGTAATCAAATCGCTCAAGCGTTCATAATCCATGAAAAAAGTGTCTTTCTTTAAGTCCACCAGGATGGGTTTGATTCCCCGGTGCAAAATAGCGTTGATGGTAGCTGCATAGGTATAGGGCGTGGTAAGAACATCATGCTCGCTGCCCAAATTAAAAACTTTGAATATTAAATCTAAACCCTGTGAATTGCTGGCTAAAGCTACGGCGTTATCTGCCTGGCAATATGCTTTTATTTTTTCCTCGAATTGACCTACCATAGGGCCGGTAGTGATCCAGCCTGAATTTAATACTTTAACGACGGCGTCGATTTCTTTTGGACCCAGGTCAGGGGGAGAAAAAGGAATAATACGCTTTTCCATTGTCATTACCTCCATTCAATCATGATAGCATACAATACTTTCAAAGTATAATATTTCGGAATTGCAATTGGCATCTTTCTTGCTTTAATATAATTAAGGTGAAATAATAATATTAAGAAAAATATTTAGATTAAGAAAAATATTAAGAAAAAATAATTATGTAATTACATTTGTTAAGAATTAGGATAAAAGGAGTTATTTCAATGGTGCAGATATTGTTTGCCCGTCCTGAAGATGAAGAAGAACTAAGAGAAATTTTTTGGACTCATGGCATGGATATCTCAGGTGACATTACGGAGCACCTGTTGGTAAAAAACGGTGCAGAAGTTCTGGCCGGCGGCAAACTAAGTGAGTTAGCGCAAAAAAAGTTTTATCTCGAGGTAATCGGGGTCAAAGAGGGTTACAACGGTTGCGGATACGGGGGCATGCTTCTGGCTAAGATGGTCAGAAATCCATGGGCATGTTGTAAAGAACCTTTATCTGAAGGCGATGAAAAGTTTGTTATTACCACCTTGGCCCGGGGAAGTGCCGTAAGTTTTTATCAAAGACACGGGTTTCAACCCTGCGATTTACAGCAAATCCCCTTGCCTTTTCGCTATCAATGCTTCGATTGCCCGGAAAAAGAAAACTGCGACCCTGTTCCTATGATCATGATTGGAGGTTAAGAAATTGAAAAAAGCAATGCTGGTATTTACTAAAGTTCCCAAAATCGGTGAAGTTAAGACCAGGTTAACTGAAGCAAGGGGAGGAATTTTAACCCCGGAGGAGGCTAACTCTTTATATGAGTCATGCATACTTGATGTCATTGATGTCTGCCTTTCTATAGATGAGGCTGACCTTTATATTTGCTATAACCAAGAAGGGGACCGTTCTTATTTTGATAGTATTCTGGCCGGAGTAAGCAATCCCCAAAAAATTGCGGGAGTCTTTCCTGATCAAGGGGACCATTTTAATGAGCGGATTCAATATGCGACCGATTATATTTTAAAAGACGGGCAAGACGACAGACTGGCCGACTCCATATTGATTATCGGCGGAGACCTGCCTTGTTTACAGCCCCATACTATCAGGCAGGCCTTTGCCAAGATGGAGACCTTAAGCAGCAGCGAGGCCGGACAAAAAGCAGCTTGCCGGAAGTTGGAAGTGAATAATTCCTTGCTGGGGGCTTGTATCGTAGAAGGTGCTTGCCAGGAAGGCGGTTATTCCTTGGTGGGCTTTACATCTACCACCCCCATTAACTTTCAGGATATGTTCTATAATATGGACGGCATTACCGCTTTGGATATGCTGGTAAATAAAGCGGAAGCCAAGCAGATTCCTTTGGCTTTTTTAGAAATGGTTCCCGATGTTGATATTCCGGTTGATCTGGCCAGTATAATGCCTCTGTTGCGAGCCTTGGTTACCGCCGCTAAAAGTGATCCCACACTTATGATACCGCAAAGAACCATGGCTTGTTTGGAGCAAATCGGCTTACAGTCCGTTACTTTGCCGGCGATCAGGGATTCGATTTAGGAAGAGAATTAGTATCATAACCTGATGTGGAAGGAGAAAGGGGAGCCAAGTTTGAACTATCAGAAAATCGCTGAAATATATAAAGAAATATTGGGTTTGCGTTGGGATCCTGTAGGGGTAAGAATGATGCGGCCGGGCGAAAAAGTACCCCCTGGTACTATTGAGCCACCGATGCCCATGAGGCATTGTCAGTCTATTATAGTTGCTCGCCGGGGCAACAGTTTGTATCTGCCGCCCCGCAGTCATGCTTGCCCTGATGGTTCCGGAATCTTAGGGCTTGTGGAAATGTCGCCGAAACTCAGGTCTGGTGAGCTCTACCTGCTGTTTAAGAAACTACCTACTTTGGAAATTGCCCAGAAAGTAATTTCTACTCGCCAGGAGTTTGAGGCTGGGAGTTATGAGGCGACCTTAGTTGCTCCGCTGGCCGCAGCTCAGTTTGAGCCCGATGTGGTTATTTTTACCCTGTACCCGGAACAGGCTATGTGGATTTGCTGTGCTCAGACTTATCAAAGCGGAGAAAGGCAGAATTTCAAAACCTCCGGCTTTAATTCTGCTTGTGCGGACTTAGTTATCCAGCCAATGAAAACCGGAGAAATGAATATATCCTTTGGTTGTTACGGAGCCCGGGCTTCCAGTGAGATTAATGATTTTGAATTATACCTGTCTTTACCGGTTTCCTTGTTGGAGCCGATCGCTCAGTCCTTGCTCAAGCTCGGACAAAAGAGTATTCCCGAAGAAAGGAAAAAGATCTATATGCCGCCGGTTATGGATAAGGTTGGAGCCCGGCGCTCTGAGCGGGCGACAGAAGATAGCGGCCAAGTACAAATTTTTATCGACGAAGAGCACTGCCAGGGAGACGGTCTATGTGTTGCTTTCTGCCCTTCTTCGGTCCTGCAGGTTACCGAAAAGAACGGGCGTCAGGTTGCTCAAGCTATTAAGCCCGAATTATGCAGCATGTGCTATACTTGCGTGGGCCAATGCCCCCAGCGGGCGATCCAGATTTTGTAATATGGGGAGAATATTATGACCGTAAGCTTCAAATTATTAGGGACCGGTGCCGGACCGGGAGTTCCTGTATTTTACTGTGGGTGTGTCGCTTGCCAGGAAGCTTTAGATAAACCTCAATATGCCCGCACCCGCAGTGGAGCTGTGATTAAGGCCGGTCAGGAGACTATTCTTATTGATGCCTCCCCTGATTTGCGGGACCAGCTAATCCGAGAAAGAATAGAATCTATAGATTGTGTTTTTCTCACCCACTGGCATTATGACCATTTCGGCGGTTTAGGGGAGCTGGAGTATTATGTAAGACTAAAAAGGCATGAAGCACTTAGCTTGTATTTACCGCCGGAGGCAGTAGATTCATTTCGACAAGCCTTTCCCTTTTTGACCGATGTTTTTGAGCTAAGGCCCTGGTGTTTTGGTCAGACTTATAATTTCAGCGGTCTAAAACTAACACCTTTACCGGCGTCCCACAGTGTGGAAACGGCTGGTATTTACTTACAGAACAAAAAAAGCCTGGCCTATTTTACAGACACGGCTGATTTGCCGATTGCCACGATGGAAAAAATTTTAGCCAGTGATTATTTGGTCTGTGATGCCACCTTCTATGGGGAAAACTGGTTTCCCCACAGTCATATGTCAATTAAAGAGGCTGTAGTCTTGGGACAAAAAGTTAAAGCTCAAAGCATTATTCTTACTCATTTGGCTATGCATTATAGCCTTCCGGTTACTGTTGCCCAACTTGAACAAGAGTTGAGCCCCTATGCTAATGTTAGTTTGGCTTTTGACGGTATGGTGCTTAACATCTAGCCAATCCTAAAAGGAGGATGAGAATTGAGCAAAGTTTTTTCTCCACTCCAAATTAAAAACCTCCATTTAAACAATCGATTGGTTATGCCGCCTATGGCTCTTGACATTGCCACGGAACAAGGTGAAGTTACTTCCAAATTAATTGCTCACTACCTGGCAAGGGCTCAGGGCATAGGGCTTATTATTGTAGAACACACTTATGTTCTTCCTGAGGGGAAAGCCCATCCCCGGCAGCTGGGCATTTACGACGATGCTTTGCTTCCTGGCCTCAAATCCCTTGTTGACCGGGTGCATGAGTTGGGAGTGCCCCTTGGACTGCAAATTACCCATGCCGGAGCAAGGGCGCTTAACAATCCGCAAGCACCTTCTGCTGTTATTTGTCCACATCTGGCCCGTTTTGGTTTAAGTCCGGAGTTAAGCGCGCAAGAGATTCCGGCTGAACTAAGTTTAGAAGACATGAAAAATATATGCACCGCTTTTGCTCGGGCTGCGGCCAGAGCGAAAGAGGCTGGCTTTGATATGGTTGAAATTCATGGTGCTCATGGTTATTTGCTCAACCAGTTTTATTCCCCTTTAACTAACCAACGAACAGATGAATATGGGGGAAGTCTGGAAAATCGTTTGCGTTTTCCCTTGGAAGTAATTGCCTCGGTCAAGAAAGCAGTAGGTCCCCATATGCCTGTCTTTTATCGTCTGGGTGCTGACGATCGACTTCCCGGCGGTAACACTATTAAAGATAGTAAAAATGCCGTCCCGTTCTTAGTTAGGGCGGGAGTAGACTGTCTTGACTTATCCGGCGGGATTTCTGGCTATTTGAAAGAAGGGCCTCCAGGTTTTTTTAATTATTTGGCTGAAGAAATAAAACCTATAGCGGATATTCCTGTTTTGGTCACGGGCGGGATTACCAGCCTTAAGATGGCGGAGGAACTAGTTGCTACCGGGAAATCAGATCTTGTCGGTATCGGCAGGGCCATGCTTTCCGAACCTGACTGGGTTCAAAAAAGTTTTCGCAAAATGAGATCTTAATCCCAAAAGAGGATTCTAAGATCACATTTTCAGTTTTTAGCCTTTATCTAGAAAACCATAACCTTCCAGAAATAATCTTCCCAAAGCATAATAAACCCTAAATAAGCCCTAATAATGAGAAAAAACAGTAAATTGCCGGAGTAAATTCCTGCTTAGAATAAAAAGCCGAACAGGCTTTTTTATATTTTTTAGCTTTAGAAGTATTACTTTAACCTTGGCATGTTTTTTGCAACATATAAATATTGGCTTGTACATTTAGGCCTAAACTTGTGCCTTTTGTCGCAAGCAACAGAATAATCTCGAGGTCCTTATGTTTTCTAATATAAAATATGCAATTGAAAGGGTGAGTTATTGATGGACAAAGATTGGAAGATACAACAACCTGATGGTACTCTTACCGTAAGGACTTGTGGTTGGTCACCTCCTGGAGACCATCCCGTAGGTTGCGGCATGAAGCTGCATATTAAAGATGGCAGGCTTGTCAAGGTAGAAGGTGATCCGGAACATCCCATCAGCCAGGGCAGGTTATGTGTTCGTTGCCTGACCCTTCCTGAATATGTACATCATCCCCAGCGTATTATTTATCCGATGAAACGTGTGGGTAAAAAGGGAGAAGACAAGTGGCAGAGAATTTCCTGGGATGAGGCTATGGATATTATCTGCGATAAGATTAGGTATTTTACGGATAATTATGGTGCGGAATCCATTGTCGTCTTTGGCGGTACCGGACGGGAAGCGTGCCTGTACTATTATCCTCTGGCCTTCTCTTCCATCGGAACTCCTAACTGCTGCTATCCGTTAAGCGGCTGGTCTTGCTATGGTCCCAGATGTTCCATTACCGACTATATCTTGGGTGCTGGCTATCCTGAAATAGATTTTGCCGGTTACTATCCTGACCGTTACGATAATCCTAATTATAAACTGCCGGAATACGTGGTAATTTGGGGTAAAAATCCTCTCATGTCCAACCCGGATGGTTTCTATGGTCACTCCATTATCGACATGATGAAACGTGGGACCAAGATTATCTGTGTTGACCCAAGAATCCACTGGCTTGGTACCAGAGCGGAACATGTTCTGCAACTTCGCCCGGGTAGCGATACCGCTTTAGCTCTTGGTCTTTTGAACGTTATTATCAATGAAGACCTGTACGATCATGATTTTGTAGAGAACTGGACCTACGGCTTTGAAGAATTGAAAGAGCGCGTCCAGGAATACCCACCGGAAAAAGTGGCAGAAATCACTTGGGTGCCGAAAGAACAAATTATTGAAGTAGCCAGAATTATTGGCACAGCTAAACCCTGCCCGATTCAATGGGGTCTGGCTGTGGACGAAAACCCGAACGGTGTTCAGCTCGGTCATGCTATTTTGGCCTTGATTGCCATTACCGGCAACCTTGACGTTCCCGGCGGCATCACCATTGGACCACCTGCGGCTTTAATGGGTAAATGGCGTATGGAAACTCGCAGCCAGTTGCCGGATGAGCTCTGGGCTAAAAGAATTGGAGCTGAAGAGTGGCCTGCTCTCAGTACCGCCATGGCTACCACCCATCCTGACGAAACGCTCGATACTTTGGAAACGGGCAAACCATATAAGCTGAGAATGGGTTGGTTTAACAGTTCCAACTTTATCAGCGCAACTTGTTCCGCTCAGCCTGACAGATGGTACAGAGCACTGCAAAGCCTGGAATTCAACGTGGTACAAGATACCTTTATGACCCCGACGGCTATGGCTTTTGCCGACATCTTCCTGCCTTTGCCGACCTTTGCGGAGCACGATGGTGTGGTTCTAACTCACTTTGGCCGTAACGCCATCTTTATGGGCGCTATGAACAAAGCGTTTGAAGTTGGCGAATGCAAGTCAGATATCGAAGTTTGTATTGAACTTGGCAAGAGACTCCATCCGGAACACTGGCCTTGGGATACTGCAGAAGAATTCTTTGATGATCAACTTAAACCAGAATTTGGTTTTGACTTCAACGATCTAAGAGAAAAAGGGGTTTTCCAGCCTTCTTATGAGTATAAAAAATATGAAAAAGGCCTGCTGCGCTTTGACGGTGAGCCGGGCTTCAATACCGTAACAGGTATGGTTGAACTGTGCTCAACCTTGTTTGAAGCTTGGGGTGAGGATCCGCTGCCCTATTATAAGGAGCCTCATTATAGCCCCTATAGCACGCCGGAACTGTTTAAAGAATACCCGTTTATTCTAACCACCGGTGCGAGGACATTTACTTCCTTCCATTCGGAGCACAGACAAGTTCCTTCTCTGCGGGAGATCACCCCTGATCCGATCGTTGAAATTAATCCCGAAGCTGCTGAAAAGCTTGGTATTAAAGATGGGGATTGGGTTTACTTGGAGAATATGTTTGGTAAATGTAAACAAAAAGCAAAACTGACCAAGACCATTGATTCCAAAGTAGTTCATGCTTCCCATGGATGGTGGTATCCGGAGAAACCGGCTGAAGAACCGAGCCTGTTTGGTGTTTGGGAATCCAACATTAATACTTTGATTCCTCACAAGCATATTGGTAAACTCGGTTTCGGTGCTCCATTCAAAAGCCTGATCTGTAAGGTTTACAAGGCTGAAGACTAGGATTTAAGTAAATAATAGAATGGAGGGAAAATAAATGTCGCAATACGGTTTATTGATTGATTATGAATATTGCACAGGCTGCCATAGCTGTGAAGTATCCTGTAAAAATGAAAAGAAATTAGCTCATGGGGTTTATGGGATTAAACTCTCCGAAATAGGACCATTTGAAATTACCCCGGGAAACTGGGAATGGAACTATATACCTTCTCCCACCAAGCTTTGCGATTTATGTGCAGATAGGATAGAAAAGGGAGAAAAACCGGCCTGCGTACTTCACTGCTTAGGATTAGCCATGGATTACGGCCCGGTAGAAGAACTGGCCAAAAAAATGGCGGCTAAAGGCAAAAAAATGGTTATGTTTGTTCCTTAAGGCCAAATATAATAGGTACCCTTCTTATTTTCGGGGAAATATCCCCGTGATAAGGGAAGATGCTCTTTTTGGGGGGATATCCCCCTTATCCCCCCTTATCCCTTTTATGAGAAGGGTATCCCCTTTCGGAGCCTAATTTGAGCGGTATTGCTTTAATAAATGATAAATGTCATAATATTGTATATATTGCAGAATGTCATTTCAATAGGAGGTAAATTCACATGACTAAAGAAGAGTTCCTGAAACTTGATGATGCAGGAAAACTCAGCTTTTTGAATAGTGAAGCGGCTACCAAGGATTTTGCTCAAATCAGTGCTGAAATCGGTATGACCAAGGCGGAATTGGGCAAAATAGGGTTTTATTATGTAGGCAATAAATTCCTGCTCAAACCCATGAAAGGATACGGAACGACAGAACGTAGCGGTAATGAATATAAGGACCGGTT
>JAAYOJ010000076.1 GCA_012520405.1 Peptococcaceae bacterium | reverse complement strand
GGGCACTGACCCCGGTAACGACCCTGACCCCGGTAATGATCCCGATTCTATACCTGATGATAATCTGAATATAGAGAACGCAGGCCCTGCAAATACTGAGCTAGTATTTTAAGTTCTGAGGAATAAAAACTATATTAAGTAAATTGTCTAGACAGATTCAAAAAATATGATTAGAATAGAAGTGTAAATATGTTGTTTTATAAATAAACTACATATTTTTTTCTATTTTGAAAGATCAAAAAGGGTTATAGTAAGGGAACTAATAATGTTTTTAGAGTTTAAAGTTTTATATAATTAGGACTAAAGGCCTAATTATTGTCCCATGTTATCTTCTCGTATTATTAGTGTGGAGGTATGGAGATGCAGGGCATTATTGATGAAACAAATAATAGACCGGAAAAAACTCTGATTACTTGGGATGGAACAAAATACACCCTCCTCACGGGTCAAACTATCGAAAAGATAATACCCTTTCCTGCTGCCGGTAAACTGTTTCATAACGGGGAAGAAATCCGCAGTGAACATATAGTTCAGGCAGGAGATGTTTATGAATTTATACCGGAAGGTACATTATTAGGGCTCAGATGGGAGCTTCAGGTTTACCCTGAAGGCAGCAAAGCTATAGTCAAAGTGAAACGACATCCGGTGGGCCGATTTAAGCTCCAAGAGGATATCCCCATGGTTCAAAGCCTTAATCTGGAGGAATTAACAACATGGCAGGATAGGCCTGAAGAAGAGGAAATGCCCAGTAAGGACACTCTTTATCAACAACTGGCCGAAAAAGGCGTAATTCATGGTCTTTTACCTGATATTTGGGAGAAAATTCTGGCTGCAGAGGATGGTACAGATCTTGTGGTGGCAGAATCAACCCCTCCTGTCCAGACCCAGCATGCTCAACTAATAGATTATATCGGTAAGCCTTTGAACGATAAACAACAAAAAGACGGCAAGATAGATTATTTTGCCTGTAAATTAAGAGTCTGCCGAAAAGACGAACTTTTAGCCAAAAAAATCCCGGGCAAGGAAGGTATCCCGGGAAAAAACATCTTTGGTCAGCCCATCCCTGTGGAGCAGCTTCGGGATTTTAGTTTTAAACTTAAAAAGAATATTTACATATCGGAAGACGGTCTGGAGTTAAGGGCTTCTTGCGACGGCATTCCGGTGCGTTTAGGTACATATGATTATTTGGTAGAAAACGTTTATATCGCCAAAGATATAGATTTATCGACCGGCAGCATTGATTTTCCTGGTGATGTAGTGGTTGTCGGAGATGTATATGAGGGGCTTCATGTTTACTCCGGTGGTAAGATACAAATCGGAGGGTCCGTTTCCGGGGCTGAGCTTAAGGCAGAGGCCGGTTTGCAAATAATAAAAAATATTATTGCCAGTAAAATAACTATTGGCGAAAAACATGTTTTTCGTTCTCAGTTTTATCAAGATCTGCTGGAGATTAATGAAGAACTGGGGCTTTGCCTAGCACAGGTAGAAAGACTTAAACAAGCCTCCAGCCAGACTCCTGTGGGCCCCCTTTTAAAAGTAGTACTGGAGAAAAATTTTCCTAAGCTGCCTAAAAAAGTGGAAAATATTGCAAAACTAGTAGTTACCAAGGATCCGGAAATAATTTCTGAGGAACTAAAGGTTGCCGTGGAAACTCTTAAACATTTTTTGGTAGGAGCAGGCCCTCTAAGTTTAAAGGACCTAATATATATAAAGAATGCTCTCAAAATTATTGAACATTTCTTGGCAATTACAGAGAATGTTATCCCCTCAAACGTTCTCTGTGATACCAGCTACATCCAAAACTCGGAGCTGAATTGTGCAGGGGATTTTAACTGCAGCAAAGGAGTTTACAATTCGAACATAAGAGTTCAGGGCAATACCAAAGTAGCCGGTGTGTTTCGAGGCGGAGAATTATATTGCGGCGGCAATATTTATATCCGGGAACTGGGGGGTTCGGTAATAAGTCCTACAACAGTAAGAACTGATAAAGACAGCAAAATAAAAATAGATTATTGTCATGCCAATGTAATATTTCATATCGGAAAACAATTGCTCAGAATCGATGAAAGTGTTCAGCAATTGGAGATTTATAGAGAAAAAGGTATCTTGAAAATGGAAAAGCTGAAATGGGACGTTTCATCTCAACTTGTTTAGAATTCGAGTGGCTGTAGGCAAAAATGGCAGAAGCATAAGAGAGGAGACAATGTTAAAAAAAGTATGAGCATTGGCTACCTGTCGGGCGGGATCATCTCCCATCAATTCCATTATCCCACCGGTAGTTGTAATAAAGGGATAGAAAACCAGGACGCCGAAGATATTAGCCATCAGGTGGAAAATAGCCACTTTTTGTGCTGATCTGGAGGCCAGAACAGAGACAATTAGAGCTGTAAAGCAAGTCCCGATATTGGCACCAAGAATAAAAGCGAAGGAGGCCGGCAGAGACAGCCAGCCTTTTTCAGTTAAAACCATGGCTATACCGGTAACAGCGCTGGAGGAATGCAGTATGGCGGAGAGAAAAGTACCGGCCATGATACAGTAAATATAATTGTTGTGCAGCTGGCTTAGCCAGTTCTGACACCAGGGCATGGTAGTGATAGGCGCCATGCCTTTTTCCAAAAGGGAAAGAGAGAAGAACATGGTGCCTATTCCCGCAATGGACAGAAACAAAAACCTTAGGCGTTTTTTAAAAAAAATAAAACCGGCAAAGCCAGCAACAACAAGCCATACAGAAAATTCAGCCAGGGGAAAGGCTAAAAGTTGGGGGGTAACCGTGGATCCGATATTACTCCCCAGAATCAGAGCCAGGGTATTTTCAAAGGGTACCAGCCCGGCATCAACAAAGGAAACAGCCATTACTGTAAGGGCAGTGCTTGACTGCAGAAATATGGTTGCTGCCACCCCGCTGAAGAATCCCTTAGCGGGTGTGACGGTAAGTTTCTGGATGGTATTTTGGAAGTGTGATCCTGCATATTTCTTTAAACCTTCCCTGAGTACAAACATTCCAGCCAACAGAAGTATTAGGCCAAAAATGGATATGAAGATAGCCTTAAGCATTACCAATGCTCCCTTTAACAAGATGTTTTAACCGGCTGTATTAGAAAGGGCCGGTTAATTAATTCTATTAAAGGGTACTAATACAAAGACCGCCAAATAATGTCGTGTTCAAAAGCTGTACGGGCTAAAGCTCTCTTTAGGCATAAAAAAACTTGCGGCCTAAAGCCCGCAAGTATAAGAAAAAGAGAGGAGTGGGGATAAAATTGGAAAACGCGAGACTAGTTAAAGTGTTTCCCTAAGGAGAAAAAAATATTCATTTTAATCCCCAAATCATGTATATTTTATTTATGCTTATCTAGAGTATGGTTAATCTAGATTTGCTCCCAGTTAAAAAGGAGATAATAAAATGTTGGATTTGCATGTGCATTTATTAGGCCACTTGGATCGGGAAGCTAGCCCGGAGAACATCGCCGAATTCCTTAATCAAGGGCAAAACATGGGACTTAAACAAATCGGCTTTGCTGATCATGATATGTATTGGGAAAACTTAAATCTGGATATGATTAGGAAAGTAGCTTTAGATTACCCGCACTTACAAGTTAGAGTTGGCTTAGAAGTAGATTACCTAGAAGGAAAAGAAAAGCAGATCAAAGAAATTATTGATTCTTATCCATTTGATTTTATAATTGGTTCAGTACATCAAATAGGAGACTGGTGTTTCGATTTTCCGGACGAAGAAGCCAGACACCGGCAATGGGAAGCTGACGATCTCTATCGGGCTTATTTCCGCCTGGTGGAGAAAGCTGCAACTTGCGGTTTATTTGATGTTATTGGTCATTTCGATATTATAAAAATTTTTAATATCCGACCTCGAACCGATGTTCGAGTGCTGGCTGCCAGGGCTTTGGAGGCCGTCAAAGACTGTGGTTTGGTTTTGGAAATTAACACCAATGGGCGTTATAAACCGGTACAAGAATTTTATCCAGAATTTAAACTGGTAGAATTAGGGAGAAATATGGAGATTTTATTTACCCTGGGCTCTGATGCTCATGAAGCTTCAGTTGTAGGTCGGGATCTTAAGGAAGCCTGTCAATGGTTGCATATTCTTGGGATAAAGAAAATAACCGGCTTTGCTGGACGTAATAAGCAAATATTTGAACTCCAAGATGTTTAATATTTGGCATTTTGTATAATACTAGGAATGTAAGCTATGAACGGGTGCTTTGTTCCCAATAACACAAATTATTAAGAAGCTAGGAGTTGATCAAATTGATAGAAAAATGCCGCTCTTGCGGGCACGAGCATCACGACATATCGAAAGTTGTCTTTCGCCGCAATCATGTAAGCAACCGTATGCTTCCCTATTGTTCCTATTGCATGAGAAGGTTGTACAAAGTGCCTTACCGGCCCCAAAAAATAGGATAATTTTAATTTATAGAAAATTGTTAAAAAAATATCTTGCCTTTTTTTATTTACTTTGATATAGTTTCACTTGAAATGGGAGAATAGAGGAGGTTCAAATTATGGCATATGTTATTACAGATGATTGTACAATGTGTGGTACCTGTGTTGATGAATGTGCCGTAGAGGCAATCAGTGAAGGCGAGGACAAATATGTGATTGATGCTGACGCATGCGTTGAATGCGGAGCTTGTGTTGATGCTTGCCCCATCGAAGCCATCATTGAAGAATAAGCTTTGATTACTAAAACTGGTTAGATTGGTTAGATCGGATTAAGAAGAAAGAAGAGTATTGCTTAAAAGCTACTCTTCTTTTTTTAAATGATTCTTATTTAGTTGACTCCAGTTTAGGGGCGTAATATAATATACTTAAAAAGTAATTATAATAATTTTAAGGAAGTACTGTTGCCAAACTCTACAAATACTTAAGGACACAAATTATTGGCACAAATTATATGGAAAGGGATTGAGATGCTGTGGATGCTGTGGAGATTTTAAAAGGTTTAAAAAGTAAGGGGATTCGTTTTACCCCGCAAAGACAGGCTATTTTAGAATTTTTACTTGCGACCCGGTCTCATCCAACAGCCGAAGAAATCTACAAACAGGTAAAAATGAAGTTTCCCGGTGTTAGCTTGGGGACAATATATAATACGCTCAATATGCTCAAGGAGCATGGCTTTATTTTAGAACTGCCCTGTGGGGATATGTCCAGCCGTTTTGATGGTAATCCTGCCAATCACTATCATGTAATGTGTTCCATGTGTGGCAAGGTTGTTGATTTTCATAATGATCTAATCAAAATGGATGAATTAGTTGAAGAACAAACCGGTTTTGATGTGCATACTCATAACCTTATTTTTTATGGGGTATGCCCTGACTGTAGCAATAAGTAGAATTTTAAAAGCATGTTTAAGAAATTTGCATTATTAGTTGGGATATTTTTTATAGCTACCATAGTCTCGTTAATTATTTTTTGGCAAGATACTCCCGGTAAGGAGCTCTACAGCGAAACGCCTGTTACCAATGTCTATAGGATCAGTCAAAACCTTGGCGGGAGCTGGGAGAGCTTTTCTTCTTTAAGAGAAGCCTGGGTATATGAAAGTGAAACCCAAAAAGGCCGCACCGGTTTTTTTGCCGGATTTATTCAGCGAAAAAGTATTATCTTGCCCTCCAATCAGGGATTCAAAGTAGCGGTTAAACATTTTAAAGTTTCAGGGCCTTGGGGGTCTTCTCCGGTTCAATTAGTAATAAGTGGACTAAATGGCAAGGCCAGAGTATTTCTTAACGGCATTGACGAAGTAAATTACTTGGGAGAACTGGAGGGGTGGGGGAGTACAGTTAGTATTGATATTCCTTCCACCATGCTTGATTATAGTCAGGATAACATCCTTTACCTGGAGATGTTCCCCAGCAGTATGCAGCAAAGAAAATTACTAGGCTGGCTGTGGCCTGAACAGGGTAAGATCACAGGTCGGATTGAACTGGAAGCTGTCCCCGAAACAACTATTGATGTTGCTCAAACAAGCGTTAGTTTTAGCCCCCAAGAACACCAATTGACAGTAAATGTTAATCTAAAGCATCATCTTACTCTCAAGAACGGGCCCTGGTCTTTAAGTGGGGTAATAAAAGATCAAGACCAAATTGTGGCCGAGTGTGTTCTTCCCTTCGATACTACCGGTGAATACGAGCAAAAAGTCAATTTGATTTTTGATATACCCGAGGCCAAGCTTTGGAGTCTTGATAATCCCGAGCTATACCAATTGCACTTAAAAGTGATCAATAAGCAAGGGCAAACTGACCAAGTACAGATGCCCCTGGGGATCAATTACAGCTCCGGAACAGTTGCCGCTTGGGCCTATAACGAACAAGAAATACCGGTTAGGGCTCGGATTATCACTGCGGAACAGGCCTATAAGCTTAGAAATGAACGACAAGTTGATAGTTTTCTGACCACAGCCAAGAGTGCAGGCTATAATGTAGTATATTTTATGGGATTCATTCCGGATGAGTCTTGGCTTTATGCTACCGATAGTCTAGGCTTGGGGGCTTGGCTGGAATTGCCTGTTTCTTTCGTACCGGAACAGCGAATACCTTTAACCGCTGAATTCGAAAGCTTATTTATGATGGCCGGACGTCACCCAAGCGTTATGGCCTGGACTTTGGGTAAAGGCTTGAAAAATTCTCTGCCAACTATTAACTACCGGCAGGATATTGAGCACCAACTCTCTCAGCCTATTTATAGCTTGAATCTATTTGCTGCAAGTCAGGAAATAAATGATGACAGTCAGCTTATTTTGGGAGTTGAAGGTTTCAGCGGCAGTTGGGGACGGGCAGAATACCTAAAAGATTCAGCCCCTGCCAGCCCATTGAACAGAGGAACAAATTGGCACGGACAAAATATTATAGCCATTGGCTGGCTAGTATGGCTTGTTCTTTTGAGCTTTCAAAACTTCCGGGCTCCGAATTGGAAATATAGAGATCTTTTTGAACTAAATCCTAAAAGAGGGATCCGCAGGGCCTTCTTTTGGCGTTGCTTTTACGTATGGGCTAAGTATGCCGTCTGGGCCGGAATAATGACCTCAATTATATTCCTCTCTTTTTACCCGCCACCTTGGTTTCCTTATGATCTAAGTTGGTTTACCGATCTGCAACAGCAGCAGCCCTTGTTAATCTGGCTTTTCCTGACAAATTTGCTTTTATTACTAAGATTTTTCCAGGTCGGCTTAGCGGCTACTCGTTTTCCCGGTTCCCCAGGGACCGTGGCTTTATGCTGCTGGCTGGAGAATAGCTATGGTTGGACGCTGATGCTGGGCCTTAGCTGGGTTTTATTAGTGTATAATTATTATTGGTTTATACCGCTCTTGCTTTATGTATTGAACGTTATTATACTGTTGCCCCGGAAAGCAAGAAGAGTGCGTAAGGCCGGCGGCAAATATTCAAGGCTGGCCCTTTTACCCCTAACCCTAGCGTTGGTAGTAGGGGGAGCTTTATTATGGCACTATCCGGATATAGCTTATTTAGCTTGGCTTATGGACCTAAACATAAATCCTATGCTGGAGGCCTTAAAGTTTAAGTTTGCTTCTTGGTAAGTGGTATTTTATAATGAGCTTGAATATTAGGGAAATAAAGGCTTTATAACGCATATAAGGCCTTTTGTTTTAAGTGTATACTCTCAGCTTTACCGTTTTTTAGGAGGGGAAATGTATGTATGGCCTTGTTTTAGAAGGCGGAGGGGCCAAAGGCTCCTATCATATAGGGGCTTGTAAAGCCCTAAAAGAGCTGAACATAGAGTTTGCGGCTGTAGCCGGCACTTCGGTCGGAGCTTTAAACGGGGCGATGATCGTGCAGAACCAGTTAGATAAGGCCTATGAAATTTGGTATAATATCACGCCGTCCCAGATTTTTGATCTGGAAGAAGAAGGGCTGAAGAAAGCTTGGAGTATTCTACAGAACAAAGGAATGGATATCTCTGCAATAAAAAAACTGCTGCAGGAAATTATTGATGAACAGAAACTTAGAAGCTCTGCTATGGATTTTGGTTTTGTCACGGTTTCCCTTACCGATAGGAAGCCTCTGGAATTGTTTTTAGAAGATATTCCTCAAGGCAAGGTTGTGGAATATCTTTTGGCCAGCGCTTACCTGCCGGCTTTTAAACAAGAAAAGCTCGACGGTAAATGGTTTATGGACGGAGGTATTTATGATAACTTACCGTTGAATATGCTGGTTAAAAAAGGATATAAAAAAATAATTGCCGTTAGGACCAAAGCCTTGGGTAGGACGAGAAAAGTTACCGATCCCCAAGTTACAGTGGACTATATTTCTACGGATGATAATTTGGGAGGGATTTTGGATTTTAGCCAGAACCAAGCTCGCTTAAACCTTCAACTGGGATATTATGATGTTTTTAAGTATTTTAAAGGTCTAAAGGGTAGGAAATACTATATTGAGCCGACCTATAACGAAGAATTGTTTTTTAACTTGCTGTTGGCACCGGGAGAAAAAACAATCCTGCGACTCGGAGAAATCCTGGGTTTCAAAGGATTTCCCTATCTTAGGCTTCTCTTTGAACATCTTATTCCGAAGTTGACTTTGTTTCTGGACCTGGATAAAGAGAGCAGTTATGAGGATCTGGTAATTGCGATGCTGGAAATAATTGCCACAGAGAGCAATGTGGAACGCTTTAAAATATATTCCCTAAGAGAATTTTTTTCGGCCATAAAGTTGAATATTAAGAATGCTGATAAAAAAGATATGCTCTTAGGCTCTTTAGAACAGCGACCGCCTGCTTTTATCTTGCAAAGCGATGTTTTGTCCAGAGCGGTAAAGGATAAAATAGTTAAAGAATTAGCTATCGAATTTTTCTATGAGTTTCTAATGAAGACAGAATTAAATCCTTGAAAACAAATATAGCCTTGAGGCAAATATAAACTATAAGGCAAGTGGGCTTAGCAAGTAGAAGCAAATATCAAATATTAAGCAAGTATAAAAATGGGACTAATCTCCCGTTTTTTTATTTTTTTATTACAAAAAGCAGGAAATATTAAATTGACGTAGAATAGAGTGGAGTAAAGTGGGGTAAAGTGGTAGTAAAGTGAGCCCATGTGGTGGTGAAAAACATGTTTATGGGGGAATTCCTCCATACAATTGACAGTAAAGGCCGGCTTATAATTCCGGCAAAATTCAGAGATGCCCTGGGGGATAAATTTATTACCACCAAGGGTTTAGATAACTGTCTCTTTCTTTACCCCGAAAGTGAGTGGTTGATTCTTGAAGAAAAGCTGAAGAAACTGCCTTTTTCTCAACCGAATGCCAGATCTTTTGTCCGCTTCTTTTATTCCGGAGCGGCTGAATGCGAGTTCGACAAACAGGGGAGAATCTTACTGCCGGCTAATTTAAGAGAATACGCGGCTCTGGAAAAAGATGTTGTTGTCGTAGGGGTAATGAACAGAATTGAAATCTGGGATTCCCAGCGTTGGAACGATTACAGTACTCAGGCGCAAAATAGTTATGAACAAGCGGCAGAATCCCTGGTGGATTTAGGCATTTAGAAAGGAAGGGCGGCTTGTGGCTTTTCAGCACCAAAGTGTTTTACTCGAGGAAACGGTTAATATGGTTTTTACCGTCCCTCAAGGAATATATGTGGATTGTACTATGGGAGCAGCGGGGCATTCCGAATTTCTTCTCCAAAAATTAGGAGCCCAAGGCTGCTTAGTATGCTTTGACCAGGATGAAGCTGCTGTCCTCAATGGTCGGGAGAAATTTGCCGCCGATAAGCGAGTGACAATTGTACAGAGAAATTTCGCCCGGCTCGAGGAGACCCTGCAAGAAATTGGGTTTTTCCCCGTGAACGGAATTATGTTTGATCTAGGAGTGTCTTCGCCCCAGCTGGATGAAGCGGAAAGAGGTTTCAGCTATATGCAGGATGCTCCGTTGGACATGAGGATGGACAGAAGAACGGATTTAACGGCGGAATTTGTGGTCAATAATTGGAGTGTCAAGGATTTAACAGCAATTATCAGGGATTACGGAGAGGAAAAATGGGCTGCCCGTATCGCTAATTTTATAGCTGAAGCCCGAGAAATCAAACCTATTCATACTACAGGACAGTTGGTAGAAATTATAAAAAGGGCTATTCCCGCTGCTGCTCGTCGCGATGGGCCCCACCCGGCTAAAAGAACTTTTCAGGCTCTGAGGATAGCTGTCAACCGGGAACTGGAAGTACTGGCCAGTGCTCTTGACCAGTCCCTAAATTGCTTGGCAGCCGGCGGTAGAATAGCGGTAATAACCTTTCATTCTCTTGAGGATAGGATTGTTAAAAATAAATTTCAATCCTGGTTGGGAAAATGTACCTGCCCACCGTCTTTTCCGGTCTGTCAATGCGGGGCTGTATCTTTGATTAAGTTGGTGAACAAAAAACCTATTATTCCATCTAAGGAAGAGATAGAAAGCAATCCGCGAAGTAGGAGCGCGAAACTTAGAGTTGCCGAGAAACTAAAGGTCTAAACAAGAGGGGAGTGGAATACGATGATAATGGCCCAAAGAAAACTAGATTACAATGAACCTTTGACCTACGAAAATCAAGATTACGCTTACCCGTATCAGGACGAGTATGATTTAGTTACATACAGGAGAAAGCCTGAACAGGTAAGGAATGTTTCTCGGAGGAATAAACTTAAGTTTCAGAGTCTGGCTGTTATGCTGATAGTTATCGGTTTATTTGGCTTTATTGGTGCCAAGACCGTTCATACTACCATAGTAAAAGGAGCGGAGATTAGATCCCTGGAAAAAGATCTGCAAATCTTGAAAGCGGAAAATGATATGCTCCAGGTAGAGGTTGATAGTTTGGCCTCGGTGGCCAGGATAGAAAAAGCTGCTCTTGCTATGGGGATGGAAAAACCGGAAGGTACTATCTATGTTGCCAGCGCTATGCTACAACCGGAAAAAGAGGTAGGGGTAGAACAACAAATTCAGAAGACTGCGGCCACAACGGCTCAAGAGGAAACCAATTCAGTTTTAGGGAACGTCTTTAAGATTTTTACCAGCTTTTTTGCCTCAACCCAAAGGTAGCAGCTTCCTGTTAATTCATATCTACCCCTAAATGGGGGTAGATTTTTATCATGCAATTACTAATTCTTCGTAAAAGAATTGCCTTGCTCCTAGTGTTATGCAGCATTTTTTTTGTAGTTCTAATTGTTCGACTTGGCTATGTTCAACTCAGGGAAGGACCCTTTCTTAAAAATTTAGCTGACGAGGAGCATTTCCGAGGGGTTCCGGTAGCTGCCAAAAGAGGTAATATTGAAGACTGCAACGGCAATATCCTGGCCATGAGCGTCAGTGCGGAAACAGTGTATGCTATTCCCGCCGAAGTCAGGAAGTCAGGCCGCCAAGAAGAAATTGCGGCCTTGTTGGCGGACTGGCTGGAAATGGATAAAGCCGCTGTTCTGCAAAGGATTACCAAATGGTCTTCTATCGAATATGTTAAAAAAAAGATACCTGTGGAAGTAGCCAAGGTTATTAAAGAAGCTAATCTGCCGGGTATTGGTATTGTAGAAGACAGTACCCGTTTTTATCCCAACGGACCTTTAGCTGCGCATATTCTCGGCTTTACGGGAATTGACAGTCAGGGGCTGGAGGGCATAGAGTTTTCCCGGGATAAAGAATTGACCGGCATTCCCGGCAGTATTCTAACAGAGTATGGAGCCAATGGCATTAAAATACCAGGGGCGGAGCAGGATTTTATTCCGCCTATTCAGGGGAACACTGTCAGATTGACCATCGATAAAAATATTCAAGCCTTTGCCGAGCGGGAACTGGCTAAAATAATGGCCGGGCAAGGGGTTAACATGGAGGGCAAAATTCCTAAAAGCGCCTCCATTTTGGCGATGGAGCCTTCAACAGGAAGAATGCTGGCCATTGCTTCGGTTCCGACCTTTGATCCTAATAACTACCGGGATTTTCCCCCTGAATCCCGCAGAATTATTGCTATTCAGAACGGCTATGAACCGGGTTCTACCTTTAAAATAATAACCTTAGCCGCCGCTCTGGAAGAAAAGGTTATTAAACCGACAGAGACCTTTACTGACCCAGGGGCTTATACCATCTTGGGAAAAAGGGTACGCTGCTGGAAAGCGGGAGGACACGGCACCCAGACCATGGTCGAGGTGGCGGAAAACTCTTGTAACCCTGGATTTATCGAAATGGGCCAACGCTTAGGTATGGACCGTTTTTACAAGTATCTTACAGCCTTTGGCTTTGGACGTAAAACAGGTATTGAAATGTCGGGAGAAGCCAAAGGTATAATTGCCAATAAGAAAAAAGCTACAGCCTTGGACCTGGCCACCATGTCTATCGGTCAAACCAACAATGTCACTCCTATCCAGCTTTTAACTGCGGTGTGCGCGGTGGCTAACGGTGGAGTATTGATGAAACCTCAGCTGGTACAGGAAATTATAGCTTCTGACGGCCGGGTACTTGTCCCTTTTAAAAAACAGGAAGTAGGCAGGGTTATATCCAAGGAAACATCCGAACTGGAATGTGAGATCTTAGAGTCCGTTGTGACTAACGGCACCGGCCGCCGAGCCTTTCTTCCGGGATACCGAGTGGCCGGCAAAACCGGAACTGCCCAAAAAGTAGCTAACGGAAGATATATCCAAGGTGAATATGTAGCTTCTTTTGTTAGTTTTGCTCCTGCCGATAATCCCCGGATTGCTATCCTGGTTGTGATTGACGGGGTACCTTTCTATGGCGGGGTGGTTGCCGGACCGGTTGTGCAGGCGGTTATGCTCGATTCACTCAAGTATTTGGGAGTTAAACCGGATTATAGCGCTCCCCTGGCTCCGAAACCGATGTATGGCCTGGAATTCCCGCCGGTAAAAGAGGCCGCTGTCGTGCCTTCGGTTTTGGGATATAGTGTAGGGGATGCCGAAGCTGCCCTTAAAAAAGCAGGCTTTAAAGTGATAGTGGAAGGCAAGGGGTCCAGTGTTGTTGATCAGATTCCGCATGGGGATGCTAAGGTAGAAAAAGGATCCACCGTTATACTTTACCTTGGTTCCGAAGCCGGTCAGCCCACCCTGGCACCCTGGATAGTGGAAAACAGGAGCGATCCTGATGTAGAGGCTATAAAAGAGTTAAGCCCCCGTATTCCGCTTAGTGAAAATCCTAGACTTTTAGAATAAATAAAGCAGACCTAAAAATAATTTTTAGGTCTGCTCTCCATCTAAAATGTTAATAATAGTATAATAAGCTGATAGAGGTGAGAGTATGAGCAAAAACAGCAAAACCCTGCGGGATATAACTGACGGTTTGAAAAATTGCAGAAGCTGCGGGGACACTGAGATAGAAATAATCGAGATGCGTGGGGACGCTGAGGTAGAAGTTAGCGGTCTTACCCATGATTCGCGAAAAATAGAGCAAGGGGACATTTTTGTTTGCATTAAGGGCTTTAAGACTGATGGGCATGATTTTGCAGCCCAGGCAGTGCAAGCAGGTGCTAAAGCCTTGCTGGTGGAACGTTACCTTGAGCTTAATGTGCCTCAAATAAAAGTAAGGGATACTCGCCAAGCAGTAGGCTATTTGGCGGCGGCTTTTTATAATTATCCGTCCCGAGAATTGGAATTGGTCGGTGTGACCGGAACCAACGGGAAAACTACTGTGACTCACCTGGTAGAAGAAATTGCCCGTTTGGAAGGAAAAAGGACCGGTATGATTGGTACCCTTGGTTCCAGAATCAATGGCCTAAGCCTTCCGGGACAGCATACTACCCCGGAATCGACAGAAATTCAAAAACTCCTGAAGGCTATGGTTGATAAGGGGGTAAATACGGCTGTTATGGAAGTTTCGTCTCATGCTCTGGCGCTGGGACGGGTCAACGGCTGTGTTTACAGCGCCGGTATTTTCACCAATCTCAGCCAGGATCATCTGGATTATCATCATAGTATGCAGGAATACTTAGAAGCAAAATCAATTCTGTTTGCCGGAATGTGTCAGGATGAGCAGACCCAATTTGCGGTTTTAAATGCGGATGATGAGTCTTGTCGGTATTTGCAACAAAAAGCAGCTTGCCGGACTGTAACTTATGGCTTTAATAACCCAGCGGATTTTACAGCCCATAATATTAAACTCTCGGCGGAAGGTGTGGAGTTTGATGTTACATACCATGGTTTAAATTCTCGGGTTTTTTACCCTACTCCGGGGAAATTCAGTGTCTATAATGCCTTAGCTGCTTTTACCTGGGGAATTATGGCCGGATATAATTTAGATACTGTTCAAGGCGCTTTGAAAAAAATTAAAGGGGTACCGGGTAGGTTCCAAAGCATACGGCGGGGTCAGCCTTTTATAGTGATTGTGGACTACGCTCATACTCCGGACGGTTTGGCCAATGTGCTGACTGCAGCACGCGAGATTACCTCTGGCAGGCTGATCACTGTTTTCGGTTGTGGCGGGGACAGGGACAGAACCAAACGCCCGCTTATGGGGAAGGCTGCCGAGGAGTTAAGCGATTATGTAATAGTTACTTCGGATAATCCCCGGACGGAAGACCCCGAAAACATTATTAAAGATATTCTTCCTGGTCTTAAGAGTGGCAATTATAAGGTTCTCACGGACAGGCGGGAGGCTATTGTTCAGGCCTGTTCACTAGCCTCCAAAGGAGATACAGTGCTTATAGCAGGTAAAGGACATGAAGATTATCAGATAATTGGTACTGAAAAAATTCATTTTGATGATCGTGAAGAGGTAGAAAAGGCTTTAAGGAGAATGGGATATGTGGAAGAGTGAGCATATAGCAGCCCTCACCCAGGGAGAGCTTTGGGGAGAGACGGCAGTAGCCCTTCAGGGCTGGTCGCTGGACAGCAGAAAAATAATACCCGGCCAGGCTTTTATAGCCTTAAAAGGGGAGCATACCGACGGCCATCGTTATATTAAGCAGGCTTGGGAGGCCGGAGCATCCGTAGTACTGGCTGAATTGTCCGGGCTGCAAGAATTTGGACTGGTAAACAGCGATGTTCCTGCCGGTCGGGCTATTGTCGGTGTGCGGAATTGTGTGGAAGCCCTTCAGAAACTGGCTGCAGCCTGGTGTGACGAATTAAACGCTCAGGTGGTGGGAATTACTGGCAGCAACGGTAAAACAACGACCAAAGACATGGTGGCGGCGGTTTTGTCTGCTGAATATTCCACTCATAAAAACCAAGAAAACTATAATAACGAGCTTGGTTTGCCCTTGACTATTCTTAATGCCCCTCCAGCTACTGAAATTATGGTTCTGGAAATGGGTATGCGGGGTTTAGGCCAGATTAAAGCCCTTTGCGATATCTGCAAGCCCAGCTTAGGTATTATTACTAATATTGGAACTACTCATCTGGAACTATTAGGGACCAAGGAGAATATTGCCAGGGCTAAATGGGAATTAATTGACAGTCTGCCTCGGGAGGGGATAGCAATTCTTAATGCTGAAGATTATTACAGTGTGCAAAAGGCGGCCCATTCCGAAGTACAAAAAGTGTTTTATGGTATTAAGGGACAGTATGGCCAGCCAGATATTAGAGGGATTAATGTGCGAGCCGGTTCCGGCTTGAACACTAGTTTTGAAATAGGGGCCGGGGAGAAGAAAGCTTTAGTTAATCTTCCTCTGCCGGGTGAACATAATGTGCTCAACGCTCTGGCTGCTTTGGCCGCCGGCCTAAAGCTCGGAGTTAGTTTGGAAAAAGGGGCCAGGGCTTTGCAGGAGCTCAAGCTTTCTAAAATGAGACTGGAAATTGTGGAAGCTATTAACCATAGTATTGTAATTAATGATGTATATAATGCTAATCCCGTATCCATGCAGGCTTCACTTAAGGTGCTGGCCGAACGGGGAGGAGAGAAGACCATAGCCATACTGGGGGAAATGTACGAACTGGGAGAGTCTGCTGTGGAAGGCCACCGGGAAGTAGGACGAACTGCTGCTTCCTTAGGCATTAAGGAATTAATTACAGTCGGGTCTCTGGCTCAGGAAATTGCCCGGGGAGCGAGGGATAACGGCTTTCCTCCATCAAAGCTGCACTGCTGTGACAGCTGTGAACAAGCGGCTTCTCAGGCTCAAACCCTAATCGAAAAATTTGGCCCTGGAACCTGGCTGTTAATCAAAGGTTCACGCGGCATGAAAATGGAAAGGGTCAGTCAGCAGTTGGCTGCGAAGAAAGGAATAAATGAGAAGTGATGGAACAAATCTTTTTTACCATAGGCCTTGCCCTTATTGTTAGTCTTATTGTGGGTCCGTTTCTAATTCCGGTCCTCAGAGTGCTTAAATTTGGACAGAATATCCGAGAGGAAGGTCCTAAGCGTCATTTGGCCAAGGCGGGGACACCCACTATTGGTGGCTTGATTTTCTTGTGTGGGATTGTTGTGGCGGTTCTTATAATGGCTGAAAAGCCTTATTCGCCGGGAATAATATCCCTGTTAGGGATAACTTTGGCCTTTGGCCTGGTGGGCTTTCTTGATGACTTTTTAAAAATTTTGCGTAAGCAGAACCTCGGTCTAAAAGCCAAACAAAAGCTGGCAGCCGAATTCCTGATCGCTCTGATTTTTGCCTATGTAGCGGTTAGCTTGCTGGGCAGGGGGACAGTGATTGGCATTCCTTTTTCCCACCTAACTGTTGACCTCGGTGTTTGGTATTATCCCCTGCTGGCCTTAGTGGTGGTTTCGGCGACTAACACCGTAAACTTAACCGACGGGCTGGACGGGCTGGCGGCAGGCTGCATGGCCATTTCCGCTATTGGCTATATCTTGATATCCATTTTGGCTGTAAACACGGGATTTCTGCAAGGAATAGCTGTTAATAGCAGTGATTTAACTGTTTTTGCAGCAGCCATAGTCGGCGGCTGTTTGGGCTTTCTTCGTTTTAACTTTCACCCGGCCAGAGTATTTATGGGTGATTGCGGTTCGCTGGCCTTAGGAGGAGCTTTAGCCGGATTGGCTATTTTGACCCGCAGCGAACTGGTCCTTATCATTCTGGGTGGCGTGTACGTTTTAGAAGCTCTGTCGGTCCTTATCCAGGTAATTTCTTTCCAAACCAGGGGAAAACGGATTTTCCGCATGAGTCCCTTGCACCATCATTTCGAACTTGGAGGCTGGAGTGAAGTTAAGGTGGTAACTGTCTTCTGGACCGCGGCAGTGGTGTTTACTTTTTTCGGGGTTATGGCGTTTGTGGGCATGGTTATTGGGGGAACTAAGCTATGAATTATAAAAACAAAAAAGTGTTGGTGGTCGGAGGAGGCTTAAGCGGGATGGCGGCAGCAAAGAAGCTTTTGCTGCTGGGAGCCGAGGTTTTTCTTACGGACCGCCAGCCTAAAGAGAAATTAACGGGACTTAAGGAACTGGAAGAACTAGGACTTGATGAAAGCCATCTAGTGCTGGCCCGAGAACCGGTTATTGATGAAATAAAACCGGAGTTACTGGTTCTTTCCCCCGGCGTTTCCCCACAGCAGACTTTCGCCCAGCAGGCTTTGGCTCAAGGTATTCCCTTATGGAGTGAAGTGGAGCTGGCTTTGAGAGATTCCGCTGCTAAAATAGTGGGCATTACCGGCAGCAACGGTAAAACCACTACGGCCTCCCTTTGCGGTGAGCTGGCTAAAGCAACCGGTCGGAAGACGGTGGTGGCTGGGAATATTGGTTTGGCTTTATGCGGTCAGGTTGATCACTTGACCTCTCAAGACATCGTTGTGGCCGAGCTTTCCAGTTTCCAGCTGGAACTTATAGATAAAGTGAGGATCAATATAGCCATTATCTTGAATCTGACCCCTGATCATTTAGATCGCCATGGGGCCATGGAAAATTATATAGCCGCTAAAGCCCGCATCTTGGAAAATCAAACTTCAGACGACCTGGCAATTTTAAATTGGGATGACTTGAAAGTTAGAGAGCTGGCTCCTTTAACACCGGGCAGAGTGGTTTTCTTCAGTTCCAGGGAACGTTTAGAGAAGGGTATTTTTTTGGATGGAGAATACATTACTGTTGGCAGTCATTATCAGGGGGCCGGCAGCGTCAAAACAAATAAGAAAATAACAGATAGAAAAATAGTAGGCAGCAGTGAGCTTTTGCTGCGCGGCAGGCATAACCTGGAAAACGCTATGGCGGGAGTTGCCGTTGCTTTGGAACTGGGACTGGAGGACGAACAAATTGCTCAAGTACTGCGCTCTTTCCAACCGGTAAAACATCGTCAAGAAATAGTCGGTAAATTTAATGGCATTTTATTTATCAATGATTCTAAAGGAACTAACCCTGATTCTTCTATTAAAGCCCTGCAATCCTATAATGATCCTATAGTCCTTATTGCCGGGGGGAAGAATAAAGGACTTGATATGACTGATTTTTTGTTAGAAGCTAAAAAAAGAGTAAAGAGTTTGGTGCTTATAGGGGAAGCTGCCCCTGAAATGGAATTGTTGGCCAAAGATCTTGGCCTTAAGAGAATTGTTAGAGCTTCAAGCTTTGAAGATGGTGTGGGCAAAGCCATTGCCGAGGCTGAGCCGGGAGATACGGTTCTCTTATCTCCGGCCTGCACCAGTTGGGATATGTTTAAAAGTTATGAGGTTAGGGGGGAATTGTTTAAGGATTTAGTGCGTAAGCATTATAGCGAGCCCAATTGTTTTTAAGGGGGGAGCTTAGTGCTTGCTAAATACCGTAAAGTTGATCCCGTGTTACTGTTAGTAATTTTCGCTTTGCTTTTAATCGGTATTGTGATGACTTACAGCTCCAGTGCTGTAAAAGGTTACCTTTACTATGAAGATGCTTATCATTACTTGAAGGCAGAGCTTATATGGGTAACATTGGGTTTAATGGCCATGACCTTTGCCCTTATGCTGGATTGCCATCTGCTTTACAAATGGGCGAAACCAATACTTTATGCCGCCCTAGTGCTTTTAATCATGGTTAAAATTCCCGGAATCGGGAAAACAGTGAATGGGGCCACTCGTTGGATTGGGGTGGGGCCGCTGCAAATCCAGCCTTCGGAAGTAATTAAGTTGGCTATGGTGTTGATTATGGCCAGATTTCTATCCCTTGATCCCTATAGGGTAAAATCTTTCCGGCGGGGTATATTGCCTTCCTTAGCCCTTATGGGCTTGGTTTGCGGCCTGGTTATGTTGCAACCTGATTTGGGTACAACTTTGGTTATTGCTGCTACCGTATTCTTTATGCTTCTAGCCATGGGGGCTAAGCTCTGGCATATGGCAGGTTTAGGTTGCGCCGGCCTGGGATTATTAGCTGGGGCCATTATTGCCGAACCTTACAGAATGCGCAGAATTTTTGCTTTTCTGGATCCCTGGGCGGACCCTTCGGGTAAGGGGTATCAAACCATTCAATCCTTGCTGGCCTTGGGGCCCGGGGGCTTATTTGGTTTAGGAATAGGGCAAAGCAGGCAAAAATTTTTATATCTTCCTGAAAATCATACTGATTTTATTTTTGCTATGATAGGTGAAGAACTAGGTTTTGTCGGCGCTTCTTTAGTTGTTTTGCTGTTCGCGCTCTTTATCTGGCGGGGGTTCCGGGCTGCACTCTATGCTCCCAATAATTATCTGGGGCTGCTGGCTGTAGGGCTTACTTCTTTGATCGGAATTCAAGCCATGATCAATATGGGTGTTGTTTCCGGGGTTTTGCCGGTAACCGGTATTACTTTGCCGTTTATCAGCTATGGAGGGACATCTTTGTTATTTACCATGATAAGCGCTGGGCTGCTTCTTAATATTTCAGCGTCCGGTAATTCTAAGGGGGTTTTTTGATTGCGGGTAATTGTAACCGGGGGAGGGACCGGCGGGCATATATATCCGGCCATGGCCATAGCTAAAGGGCTTTTGGCGAGATACAATGATATCGAGGTCCTGTATGTAGGAACAAAGGACGGTATGGAAGCAAAAATTGTGCCGGCCGAGGGACTGGATTTTCATGGTATAGCCGGTAAAGGTTTGCCTCGTAAAATTAGTGTGGAAACTGTTAGGACTGCAGGTCAAAATGTTTTGGCTTTGTGGCAGGCCAAACAAATTATAAAAAGGTTTAAGCCCGATGTTGTGGTGGGTGCCGGGGGATATGTTTCCGGTCCGGTGGTTTTGACAGCAGCTTTTTTCGGGATACCAACTCTTCTCCATGAACAAAATGCCTTTCCCGGAATCACCAATAAAGTTTTAGCCCGCATGGTTAAAAAAATTATGCTGACCTTTCCGGAAAGTGCCGCTTATTTTCCCTCGCAGCAACAAAAAATTGAAGTGGTCGGTCTGCCGGTTCGGGAGGAGATCGGCCAAATCAAGCGCCAGGAAGGGGCTGCAGCTTTTAAACTTGATCCCTTGAAAAAGACTATATTAGTTACCGGCGGCAGCAGAGGTGCCTTGAGTATCAACAAAGCCATGATTCATGTGTTAACTGAACTAACAGCCCATCCTGAAATACAAGTGATCTGGGCTACCGGAAGGGCCACCCATGCCCAGATTATCGAAGACTTGGACAAGAGTGAACTTAACTGGCAATGTGAGCAATGGCGTATAGTTGAATATATTGAAAATATGCCTCAAGCTTTGGCCTGTTCGGATCTTTGCGTCTGCCGGGCCGGGGCTGCCACTTTGGCAGAACTGTCGGCTGCGGGTAAAGCAAGCATTCTTATTCCTTATCCTTTTGCGGCCGAGAATCATCAAGAATATAACGCCCGAGTATTTGCAAATAAAGGAGCCGCCCGTCTTATCTTGGATAAGGAGCTGGACGGGCCTTTACTCGGGGATAGTATACAAGAAATTATCTTTAATACCTTTTTACTGGAACAAATGGCAGCCAGAGCAAAGGAAATATTTGAACCTCAAGCTCTGGACCGGATATTAAATCTTTGCCAGCAAACTGCTTGGAAATAGATTTTGTGCACACTACCCTTCTGTCCTGCATAACATAAGGAAGGAGAAAGGAGGGCGGTGGCGAGTTACATATTGACTGGAGTGAACATAATTGAACTTAATGGATTGGCCGCAGGTTAAGGGTAGGATCGAAAAAGATTACCCTCTAAAAACCTTGTGCACTTGGAAGATCGGTGGTCCGGGCAAAATTGTATATTGGCCTCAGGAACAAGAGGACTTGGTGAGAATTGTTCTGTGGTGCAGAACTCAAAAAAAACCCTTTGTTCTTCTAGGCCGGGGCTCCAATGTGTTGCTGCCGGATGAAGGCTTAAATTGCCTGGTGATTGTCAGCACGGAGCTAAAAAATATCTCCTGGCTGGAAAACATAGTGCAGGTTGAGGCGGGATACCCCTTGATGCTGCTGGCCCGCGAGTGTGCAAAACGCAGTTTGCAAGGCCTGGAATTTGCTGCCGGCATACCTGGAACTGTGGGAGGAGCTCTCGCTATTAATGCCGGGGCCTATGGCGGGGAAATAGGAGGTCTGGTCAGAGAGCTAACAGTGCTGACCCCGGAAGGAAAACGAATTGTCCTGCCACGTGAGGAAATTGCTTTTGGCTACCGGTGCAGTTCTCTTCAGGCCAAAAAATACTACATTTTGGAAAGTACCTTTGAACTTCAAGTTAATGATAGTAAAATCTTGTTGGAACGAATTAGGGAGTTTAATTCTAAAAGAAAAAACACTCAGCCCTTGGAGTTTCCCAATGCCGGGAGTGTCTTCCGCAACCCTCAAGGACATTCGGCAGCCCGCCTGATTGAGGCTGCGGGTTGGAAAGGCTACAGAGTCGGGGGAGCTCAGGTTTCGGAAAAACATGCCAATTTCATTGTGAATCGCGGCGATGCCAAAGCGGCAGAAGTCCGGGAGCTTATACAACTTATCCAAACAGATGTCTTTCACAAGTTTGGCATTCAATTGCAAACAGAAGTGAAAATGTTTTGAGGCTTAAAGGAGGAGAGGACATGACGATGGATCGTTATGTCATTACAGGAAAACAAAGATTGCAGGGTGTAGTTAAAACCAGTGGTTCTAAGAACGCATCTTTGCCCCTAATGGCAGCGACAATTTTGGCTGAGGGCCAGACGGTTCTGTCAGGGGTTCCCCGCATCAACGATATTCTAAATATGATTGAAGTCCTCAAGAATCTCGGTTGTAAGGTTAAGTTCGAGCAGAATGAACTAATGATAGATACCTCCACATTAGAAGAAAATACAATAGACGAAGAGCTCATGAGAAAAATGCGTGCTTCCAACCTTATCCTAGGGCCCATGATTGCCAAAAACGGTAAGGTCAAAATATCAAGACCCGGAGGCTGTGCCATAGGAACAAGGCCGATGGATCAACATATCAAGGGCCTAAAGCTCTTAGGAGTAACAATAAAAGAAAAACACGGATATATTGAAGCAATCGCCGAAAAAATGAGAGGGGCCGAAATATATTTTGATGTACCCAGTGTAGGCGCTACGGAAAATATTATGATGGCTGCAGTTTTGGCCGAGGGCACCACGATTATCCGTAATGCAGCTAAAGAACCGGAAATTGTTGACCTGCAAAATCTGCTTAATAAAATGGGTGCTAAAGTTCGCGGTGCAGGAACACATATTATCCATATTGAAGGAGTTAAGTCTCTTCACAGTGCAGAACATACCGTTATTCCGGATAGAATTGAGGCCGGCACACATATGATTGCTGCGGTAATGACCGAAGGCGATATTGTGGTTGAGAACGTTGTTCCGGAACATATTAGTCCGGTTATCGCTAAGCTTCGTCAAGGAGGAGCAGATATAAAAATTGACGGCGACAGCGTTAGGGTTAAACACCAAGGCAAATTTAAGTCTCTGGATGTAAAAACTCTGGCTTATCCCGGATTTCCAACGGATTTACAGCCCCAGTTTTTAGCCCTGTTAACCATTGCCGAAGGCACAAGCATAGTCTCCGAAACTATTTTCGAAAACCGATTTCAGCATGTGGCTGAATTGATCCGGATGGGAGCTAATATCACTGTTGAAGGGCGAACGGCTATTATACGCGGAACATCTAATCTGGAAGGTACCTTTGTTGAAGCCACTGACCTTAGGGCGGGTGCGGCTCTGTTTTTAGCAGCTTTGGCCGCAGAAGAGGGTACAGTCCTGGAAAGAGTAGACCATATTGATAGAGGATATGAAGACTTGGAAGAGAAATATAGGACTTTAGGAGCAAAATTGCAAAGAGTTGTAAAACGGGGCTAATAGGCATTGCATGGTCATCCTTGCTTATTGTAAAATAAAGAAATACTATAGAGGAGAAAGCATGAGTTTATCCCAAACTAAGTCCAATACATCCTTTATCTACATCGTGGCGCTAATCTGTTTGATTGCGGTAGCAATTTTTATGTTTTCTAAATCTGATTTTTTCTTGGTGAATAATATCAGTACGGAAGGCCTTAATAATGTTGCGGAGGATGAGGTAGCAAAATTGCTGGGGACAGTAAAGGGAGAAAATATTTTTTTGGTAGATACCGGAGCCTTGGCCCAGAAAGTAAAACTTCATCCTCTGATCAACGATGCCGTTATTACTAAAAAATATCCGGGAACCTTGGTTATTCGCATCCAAGAACGAATGCCTGCAGCCTTGATTCTGAACAAAGACAAGATGGTCGAGGTAGATTTACAAGGAGTAATTTTAAGGTATTACGATACCTGGCCGCAAAAGGACAGTCCGGTTGTAACCGGTATCAAGGTGCCGGAAACTATAGGTCCGGGTCAGAAAATTACCAGCCCCGGGCTGGAAAAATGTTTGCGATTTATCGGACAAGCTCCCCCCGATTTAATAGCTTTATTTGGTGAAATCCATTATGGTCAAGACGAACAATTATTTGTGTACTTAACAAGCGGTATAGAGGTAAAAATGGGTATCGGGGAGGATTATGACAAGAAGCTAAAACTTCTTAGAGAACTGCTTGCCAGTACGGAATTTAAAATTATGGAAAAAGCGATTAAATATATTGATCTTACAGCCGGGAAACCAGTTCTTGGTCGTTAAGGAGGTAAACTTTTATGTGGCTGCCGATTTTTGGATTGATATTAGGACTAATTATTGGTTATCTCAGCCCTTTTACTGTTCCTGTAGAATATGCCAAATATTTTTCGGTAGCAATTATTGTAGCCCTGGACTCCGTTATGGGTGGAATACGGGCTTATAAGGAAGGCAATTTTGACACCACAGTTTTTATGAGCGGCTTTTTAGTGAATATTCTTGCGGCCTGTGTGTTAGCTTTTATCGGGGATAGAATGGGAGTAGACCTCTATCTGGCTGCTATTGTGGCCTTCGGTACTCGTTTGTTTCAGAACATCAGCATTATTCGTCGCCACATTATAAATAAACGATAAAAAATAAGTAATAATTTTAAAAGAAAAAAGGATTATTCAATACTTATCTAGAAACTATATTTTTGGATTATATAACATACGTCTTCATGTACTTTACTTCATAGATATTCGGGATCTGGGATTTATTGTCTCATATGTTATACAACTGATTAAAAAGAGAGGCAGGGGGAAAAATGCTCGAGTTTGCTAATGATGATGTCCAGTTTGCTCGAATAAAGGTTATAGGGGTTGGCGGCGGCGGCAATAACGCTGTCAACAGAATGATTGCAGTAGGTCTTCAAGGGGTCGATTTTATTGGTATTAATACAGATGCCCAGGCTCTCCAAATGTCCAGGGCTGCTGAAAAAATACAAATCGGAATTAAATTAACCAAGGGATTAGGCGCCGGGGCCAATCCTGAAATTGGGCATAGCGCTGCAGAGGAAAGCCGTGATGAAATTGCCAAATCCTTAATGGGTGCCGATATGATTTTTGTAGCCGCAGGCATGGGCGGAGGCACCGGTACCGGAGCTGCCCCGGTAGTAGCTGAAATTGCCAAAGAAATCGGAGCTTTAACGGTTGGAGTTGTGACCAGACCTTTCTCCTTTGAAGGCAGGAAAAGAGCTATGCAGGCTGAGAAAGGAATTTTAGAGCTTCGCGAAAAAGTAGATACTTTAATTACCATCCCTAATGACCGTCTTTTGCAGATTGTTGATAAACATACCACTATGCAGGAGGCTTTTAAAATCGCTGATGATGTACTGCTGCAGGGTGTTCAAGGCATATCCGATTTAATAACTATTCCCGGCTTAATCAATTTGGATTTTGCCGACGTCAAAACAATAATGTCCGAGACCGGTTCAGCCCTAATGGGTATAGGACAGGCTTCGGGTGAGAGTCGTGCAGTGGATGCTGCCCGCAAGGCTATCTCCAGCCCGTTACTGGAAACTTCGATCGAAGGAGCCAAGGGGATTCTCTTGAATATTACAGGAGGCTCGAATTTGACTTTGATGGAAGTGAATGAAGCTTCCGAAATAATTGCCGAAGCTGCGGATCAGGAGGCTAATATTATTTTTGGCGCCGTAATCGATGACAGTTTTAAGGATGATTTGAGGGTTACTGTTATTGCTACGGGTTTTGACCAAAGAATGAGTGTCAAAAAGCCCAAAACTAATAATGAAAACAGCAGCAAAACGGATAACCGCAATCCATTTAAGGATAACGTGGATATACCCAGTTTTTTAAAGTACAAAAAATAGAACCGGACAATAATAAGAACAGGCCCAATTGTCTTAGGGCCTGAATTGAGAGAGTGAAGAGCATTATTGTTTAAAATGTGTTAATATTGATCATGATTTACTAATGTTACGGTTAATATTTAGGATAAAATTAACCTTAACATTTATTTTTTTAATTACAGCAACCGGAGAGTGAAGCCGACATGATTGACCATAAAGAAGGAATTGTCTATGAAGAGTTCGAGGTTGTCAATTTTAATCAGGAAAACAACACCGTAAGGTTGGAAGATGGGATAAGAAAAGTAATAGTGGAAGTGTCTCTTAAAATAATAGTTAACGGGATGGAACTGGTTTCGCTTCTTTGTTTGAATGAGCACCAGGAGGAATTGGCTCTTGGTTTCTTGTACAATGAAGGGGTTATAAACTCCCTAAATGAGATCAAAAGTATTGAATACAATGAAAGAATGCAAGCAGTTATTATCGAACTGGCAGAAGGGGTAACTATTGACAGACAGGAAAGCTTAAGAAGCATAACTTCCGGCTGTGGTAGGTGCTACACTTACATTAATCCCCTCAAGCGGACTGCTTACACCCCCAGTGGCAGTAACTCCACTTTTTCTGCTTCCCAAATCCTGTCAACCATGAAAAGTTTTATTGAACAGTCGGAGATATATAATACCATCGGGGGAGTTCATAGTGTGCTGTTCTATTCGGAGGATTTGAAATTAGTGGCTGAAGATATCGGTCGCCATAATTGCTTTGATAAGGTAACCGGCATGCTTATGAAACACGATAAAATGCAACTGGCAGAGAACGGTGTAATATTTATCAGCGGAAGGCTTACTTCCGAGATGATGACCAAGATGATCCGCTTAAAAACGCCGCTGGTGGTATCCAAATCAGCTCCGTCCACGGCCGCGGTTAGATTAGCTCGCCAGTATAATATTACAATCTTAGGCTATGTACTTGGTCATAAAGGTATTATTTACTCCTGCCCGGAGAGGATAACAACTCCCTAAATGCATTGACATAAAAAACCAAAAGAGTGATAATATTTATCGTCTAGTATTTTTTTGCATTAATTGAAAAGGGGGAAGGTATGCTGCGCTTGCATTATACCGCAGAGAATGATGGATGAAAAAAAACAAGCTACCAGAGCCTTGGGCAGGCATATTGTGCAATACCCACCTGAGGTTTCTTTTTGTGCCGGCTGCAGTGCCTGCGAAATTGTATGTTCGCTCGTTCACGACGGTGTCGTAGGGAATGCTTATAGTCGCATATTTGTGAACAGAGGGACAAGGTCGATGGTTTCTACTATTTACAGCTGCCAGCATTGTCTCGACCATCCTTGTTATAATGCTTGTCCCCGCAAAGATCAGGCTATGTGCCTAGATGAAAACGGTATTGTTTATATAAATGAGGAATACTGTATCGGCTGCAAGAGATGTATTAAAGCTTGTGTCTTCGATCCGCCGCGCATAAATTATGTTCACAGTAAGGATAAGACCAAAAGAAAGGCCAAAAAATGCGATCTCTGTCGTACCAGGCCTGAAGGTCCTGCTTGTATCGAGTTTTGCCAAGTATCTTGTTTGGGCTTAAGCGACTGAAGAACCGGACGCAGATGTGGGGAGGTATTGAACATGGCTGAACTTTATGGATATGTGGGAAAAATCGCTCGCATAAATTTAACAGACCAAACGGTTTCCATTATACCTACGACCAATTATGTTCCTAAATACATAGGCGGGCGCAGTATAGCCAATAAAATATTCTGGGATGAAGTGGGTCCCGAAGTTAAAGCTTTTGATCCCGAAAATAAAATAATTTATATGACCGGCCCGACAACGGCCACCGGCATTCCTACCGGAGGAAGAACCGTCTTTACCTGTATTTCACCGAATAGTTTTCCGGAACAGTACGCTTGGAGCGGTATTGGCGGCTGGTTCGGAGCGGAAGTGAAGTTTGCCGGTTTTGACGGTTTTATTATCGAAGGAAAAGCTAAAGAACCTACCTATCTTTTTATTGAAGACGGTGACATAAAGTTTCTCTCGGCTCGCAATCTTTGGGGCAAGTTGGTACATGCCACCCAAAGCAAGCTGGAAGAGATTCATGGCCAGGACGTTAAGAGTGTTGTAATCGGCCCCGCAGGAGAAAAACTGGTGCGCAATGCCAGTGTTACTACCAGCAATGATAATGTGGCCGCTAAAGCCGGGCTCGGCGCAGTTTTTGGGTCCAAGAATCTCAAAGCAATTACCGTGCGCGGCACGGGTACGGTTATTCCGGCTAACATTTCCAAAGTGTTGGAACTCCGCAAAAAAATGGCTGAGCCTTCCATGGCTCCCAGACCGGTTGTGCATGAAAGTCACCACGGCATTCCCGGTACTGAAAAGCCTGTTCCCGGCGGTTGGAAACGTGCCCAGGTAGCCTGCAGTTACGGTTGTAATCAGCATTGCATGTGCTTAATGCTGGATATGAAATCAGCCTTTGGGGAAGAGAGAGTTAACCATGTAGAAAAATGCGTCAGTATTGTTGCTTTTGGCTTTGAGGAGGATGTTCCTTACGGCGGCCCCGGCGGGCCGGGCGGCATTTTTCAAACGGAGCAAAACCATTATCTGGCTTGCAAACTTCTCAGTAGAGAAGTAGATCCGCCGGATACAAGCGATCCCTATTTTGAACAGCAAATTACTCCCGGACCAGGGGATGTTTTAAACTTTTGGAAGCATGATTTTGAAAAGGGCAGTGTGATTAATGATCTCTGCAACGAATATGGTATAGACAAATGGGATGTGCTTATTTGGTTGCTGCCTTGGTTATCTATGGGCAAAAAAGAAGGAGTTTTTGATGAAATAGATTTAGGGATGGAAATTGATGTTGAATCCGAAGAATTCATCAAATATTTAATGGATATAATTGTTTATCGCAAGGGATATTACGGTGATCTGCTGGCTGAAGGAATGGCCAGGGCCATCAGAGTATTGGGTAAGGAAAAATTCGGCGATACTATTTACCATGGGCGTTATTCCCGACAAATCAATAAACGTTTGGATTTGCCCATTAGTTTGGAAACGGCCTGGGGCCACTGCGTTCACTGGCAGGGTCGCGGTTTTGAAGCCTCTATCGCCAAACCGGCCTGGGTAGCCACCAATCTTCATCAAATGACCTCGACCCGTGATACCCAGACTATTCAGCATCATCACGATACATTTGAAAACTATTTGGAATTGAAGGACGATCCCTGTCGCAGTCCGCTTACAGCCCAGGCTGTGATAATGGGAGAGAATAAAGCGGAAATTAAAGATTCTGTTACTTGTTGCGACTGGCAGAGCCCCAATCTCTTTTGGCCAGATATGGAAGCCCAGATGTTCGAAGCTGCAACCGGTATTCCGATGACGGAGGAGGAGCTGAATATAGCCGCTGAACGTTCTCGCCTGCTCTTTCGGGCTATAACTATCCGCAACTACGGACGGACCAGAGAGCTGGAGGTAAATGCCATTTTCCCGATTATGCAGTATCCTGACCCTTGGGGTGAAACCGTAACCTGGGAGGAATGGAACGATCTGGTAGACTTATATTACGAACAGCGCGGTTATGATAAAGAAACCGGCTGGCCCACAAGAGCTACTTATGAAAAGTACGGGTTAAAAGACGTTGCCGATGAATTGGAAGCCCTCGGCAAACTGCCACCCGCCAAAAAATAAACAAAATAAGGCTCCCTGTCAAATGTTGGGGTTAAGCCTGAAAAGGGAGAGTAAATAAACCAGATACTTTAACAAGGTGTCTTCATGCTTTTGAAGACATCTTTTTTTTAGTGCGCCACGTATGGCGCGTAACTTGGCGGTGAAAGTCCGCTATGGGGGCTGGCAGTTTCCAACCACTAGCTGAAGGCAAGGGTGTCCATCGCGAGGTGGAATCTGAAGAAAGCCGGCGGCAAGGTTTTGTTCCGACAAGTTAAAGCCTGAAAGCTACTCGGATACGTCAGTGTAAGTGTCAGTGTCACTTCGTTCCTTTAACAGACATTTTTTCCAAAAGCTGACATTTATAGAAGAAAGTTGTATAATCTAAGAAAGCGAATCTCCAGGATTTACTTCATCAATAAACATATCTGGAGCTTATCTTGAATACACTTCAGGTGGGATATTGTATGATATTTGGGGAGAAGGCTATTGTTTAATAACACGTGGCAGCCAATCATGGGGTTTAACATGTATTGTCCGTGAAGCAGGTGTTGGGACTCCTTTTTAACTCAGTTAAATCTAAAAAATAAATAAATTCCTTTCGCTACTGTGCTTGACATTTGGTCGAGCACAGTAGTGAAGCAATACAAATGAAAGAGTGGATATCATGAAGAACAAATTATAGATTAGTCGAGAAAAGTAGAAACGTTGGAGACAACTATATTCTAAAATTGTACTAGCTTACGT
>JAAYOJ010000129.1 GCA_012520405.1 Peptococcaceae bacterium | reverse complement strand
TTTCAAAATTTCTGAAAACCGCGAGAGCCGTTTATCATCCGTAAGACAAAAAAGACGGCAGTGGAACACCTTTTCAGGTATTTCGCACTGCCGTCTAGCGGTCTCGCGGATTTTCTATTTAGTTTTTTTACTAGGCTGCTGGATTTTTACGATTGACGACCTCTGTTGTACCATCCGGATTGACCTTAATAAGGGTGATGCAATCTTTGACCTTAATTTCTAATGTGCCAGATACATGATCAATTCGGCAAACTAACTTCCCATCCAAGTTTCTAATCTCACTCATCTGAAGTCCCTCCCCTCTCTTGCTTTTTTTGTCTGTTAATAACTACTTATAAATAGCTTTACGATTAGTTGGTTATTTTTACTAATTAATGTGATATAATGAATTTGGTAAATAATTTACAATTATTAAAAACCAACAAAATACCTTACAAGCTAATTATGGCAGGATAAGCTTTTTCAAAATAGGGACGAGCATGGGACTTATGGGACAAACATGGGACAAATACATTTCTTTTAAAATGAGCGGGAAGGAGAGCATACACACAAAATGGAATTTTCGGAGTTTTCAAAAAGAATTCATCCAAATCTTAGCGGTATTAGCAGCCAAGGGCATTTTGTGGGTGCTTTGTTCAATGCCGCAGGAAGCAAGTTCTTCCCTATTCAACCCTCATACGGCACAGATGATTATCAAAGAAAGGTCTTTAGTGGGGCACGGAAGCTCAACAAGAAAATGAAGGATAGCTTCCCAAAACCAATAGACGCAGAAAACCTTAAAGTATTTTTCCAAACACGTATTGGTGAATCGTCCCTACCATTGATAATGAGCAATTTCGGCATACCGCTAGATGAAGTTCAAGACAAGAATTTATTCATAAGTGCTTTATGTACACAATTCCAAAATATCGTGTCAGAAGCTGCAAACCAAGTGGCGGATATTGTTGCCTCCGAGTACAATCGCCTATTATGCAAATCTGGCATCGCGATAGTAAACCTTTTCCCCTTTTATCCAGGTGACGATCTGCAGTTAATTAGTGAGCTTCCCATCCAAAACCATGTGGCAGTCTTTTACGAGAAATTCGACCACCAATGGACAATTAGAAATACTGGCACAGTTACCTGGGTGGATAGATATTTTGAATGCACTAATCAATCTAAAACAAGAATTAGAGCTATGAACACAAGAATTGATGTTCCCCAAACTAAGCCCGGTGATGAGGTATGCCTGGCCGTAAAATTTGATGCCCGTGGAATTGAAGGCACATTTGAATCTATATGGGAAATGAAAGATAATACTGGCCGCTTATGTTTCCCTGATAAAAGCAAAACGCTAAAATTAGTGGCTACAGTTATAAATAGACCCAGTATCGCAGCGGAGGTTTAGTTATGGACAAAAAAGACAACATAGAAAAATGGTCAACGTTACGGGAAATACAGGAATATTTGGGTATTGGCAGAGAAACGGTTCTTCAATGGATAGCAAAACGAAATATGCCTGCCTATAAGGTGGGTAGATTGTGGAAGTTTAAAATTTCCGAGGTTGACGAGTGGATTCGTTCCGGCGAAGCAAGCGAGGGAAGATCAACAAAAAAAGAATCCTAACCGAAAAAATGTAATTTAAGTGGGGGTGGTGCAAGTGCAATTATTAAAGAAGAGTCTGATAGAAATTGGGTTTGACGGCATATTCACGGAAGTGGAACATACGGAATCACTGGGACTTAAAAATCCCCATCAGTTACGCATGTTCCATTTGAATGTAGGAACCAGTGCGTTTTCTTTAGATGCATTGCACCGTTTCCTTCACAGGAATATCGGTAGGTATGTTTACTCACGGGCCAAAATTGAGCAGTTCTATGTAGATGGAGATTCCGAGACCATTGCCTCCCAAGCCATCAGCTTGTTACGCAAAGCCTGCAATATGAATGATAGCTGGATTGGCGAGGAGCTGGGCGATGTGATGCTGTATATATTTTTGGAACAAATACTTGGCGCACCAAAGCTGTATAACAAAATAGAGTTGGCGCAATTCGGTAATCACAATACCCAAAACGGTGGCGGCGTTCATTTACTGCCCCTTGAAAATGGTGGAATTCCTTCGTACCAGATGGTTTTCGGGAAATCCAATATTATCGGTGATTTACAAGATGCTATCGATAATGCCTTTAATTCCCTTGTCACCATCAGGAATAATTCTTCAGAGGAACTACGCATCGTGGAAAGCACCATATTCGCCCAAGCTTATGACGCCCAAACCACCGATTATCTGAAAAACATCATCGTTCCGGGCAAACAAAAAAACACCCCGGTAGATACGGCGTTCGGAGTGTTCCTTGGTTATTCACTTGGCTTGAATGCGGACAACTATTCTAATCAAGCCTTCCGTAAAGAGATTATGCGAAAGATGAACATAGATATTAAAGCCCATGCAGCCTATATCGTGAGGAAAATCAAAGAGGAAAATTTAAGCGCCCATTCATTTTATTTTTACATACTACCGTTTAACGATGCTGACGGCGAAAAACTAAGTATTATGAATGA
>JAAYOJ010000103.1 GCA_012520405.1 Peptococcaceae bacterium | reverse complement strand
TTCGTCAGAATTGGTTTGCTCGCTTTTCTGTCCCACAAATGAGGGCGGTATATAGGGCTTGGGACGAACAGAATAGAAAAAGTTCGGTTCCTCCTCATGGACTACTTCCAGCCAGATCCGGCCGTCTTCTCCTTTACCTATTTCAACTTCAAGATTATTACTTCTAAAAACTTCCGCTACACTCTGCAAAACCTCTAGGACCTCGCGGTGCATAAAATCCAGTACTTCCTCTTTCTTATAACCTCGCATTAAATTTTCCAGCCGGTTTTGCCAGTTGATAGTTTTGGTCGTAATTTTGGGCATTAATGTAGCCTCGTTAAGACTGGTTTGTTTGACTATTTCTAAATGAAGAGAACGGTATAAACCGAGACACATGAACAGCATAACAACCGCAAAAGGCAATGCACCGGCAATAGCGGCAGTTTGCAACGCAGAAAGCCCTCCGGCCATTAACAGAGCTATGGCCACGATGCCTTCGGTGCCTGCCCAGTAAACACGCTGCCAAATCGGCCCTGCTGTTTTGCCGCCGTTAGTCAGCAGGTCCACAACTAAGGAACCGGAATCCGCCGAAGTTACAAAAAAGGTGACTATTAAGAGGGTAGCCAAAGCCGAAACAATATTACTCCAGGGCAGATTTTCCAAAAAAGTATAAAGAGCCATTGTGGTATCGCTTAACACCATATCCGCCAAGCCGGATATTTTTTCATTCATAATCATATGAATAGCGGTGTTTCCGAACACTGTCATCCAAATAAAAGTAAAGATGGCCGGGACCATAAGGACACCGGTCACAAATTCCCTGATAGTTCTCCCCCGTGATATTCTGGCAATAAACATCCCGACAAACGGAGCCCAGGAAATCCACCAGCCCCAGTAAAACAGAGTTTGGCCGCCTATCCAGTTTCCAGGGTTATAAGCGTAAAGATTAAAAGTTTTTCTTACTAAGTCCGAAATATAAGCGCCGGTGTTTTGAATTAAAGTCTGCAGCAAGAAAATAGTCGGACCTGCAAAAAAGACGAAAACCAACAGTAAGACAGCAAGCATGATATTTAATTGGGAGAGCACTTTGATACCTTTGTCCAGGCCGCTGACTACTGATCCGGTGGCGATTAGCATTATTCCGACTATAAGGAGTATTTGTAAGGTGAGCGTATTGGGGATATTAAAGAGATGATTTAAGCCCGAACTCATTTGTAAGACACCTAGGCCCATAGATGTGGCTACTCCAAAAATTGTACCCAGAACGGCAAAAGTATCCACCGCATGGCCAACCACGCCATTTATTCTATTCCCGATTAAGGGGTAAAAAGCTGAGCGAATAGCTAAAGGCAATCTATGGCGGAAAGCAAAGTAAGCCAAAGAAAGCGCCACTACCGCATATATAGCCCAAGCGTGAATCCCCCAGTGGAAAAAAGTGATAATCATAGCTTCGCGGGCTGCTTCTACTGTTACCCCTTCTCCAACCGGAGGATTAAGATAATGAATAACCGGCTCCGCAACTCCAAAAAAGAGGAGCCCAATACCCATTCCGGCTGAAAACAGCATTGCAAACCAGGAGCTAAAACTGTACGCAGGTTCACTGTGATCAGGCCCCAATTTGATTAAACCATATTTGGATATGGCTAAGAAAATAACAAATATTAAAAATAATGCTACTGCCAGGACATAGAACCAGCCAAAAGTATCGACTATCCATTTTTGAATAGTATTAAACAATATTTCCGCATTAGCCGGGTTGAGGATAACATAAAATACAAACATGAACAGTAAGGCTGTAGAACCAAAAAATACCGGCGGATTGATTTTTATATGTTTGATATTTCTAAATTTCTTGTTTTTGCTCATAGTTACCAACCTTATCGGGGATTTTGCCTGTTTTCTTTTTCTAGAAAATTATATTGTCCTCTGTTATATTGTCCACTGATTATGAATTATACCCACCAGTTTCCATTCCTTATTATATTCTTCAAAGACAAGTCGCAGGCTTTGCCAATCCAAACCTGCATACTCAGGGTTGAATCCTGAAAAATAGTACTCGACAACGATGAGTTGCTCATAAACCTCAAACTGGTTTTCCGGCATATTGCCGGAACTTAAAACTTCATTGTAGCCGATTGCATGAGCATTAATAAAATCTTGAGAGTAGATGAACTTTTCATAATATGCACTAGGAGTTAAGCGGATTTCATCCCCTGTGCCGTCATAAAAACCCCAGAGATAGTCTTTTCGGTCTTGAAAAAAATTCTTCATTTCTTCTGGAGTACAGACCAGATCTTGTTCTACAGAGACATAGGTATAAGGAGTAAATCTTACGCCCTTAAACGGGTGAACAAATCCGGCTATTTTTTCAGTATCTTTATGACTTAAAGCCAGAATGAGCTCTTCGGCTGTTAGGGCAATAATGTCCTGAGCCAGTTCCGGTTTAAGGATTCCCTGTTCTGTATATTCATACTTTTGCAGCTTATTATTTTCGTTGTCAATTTTTTCTTTGGCCGGGTCGGTAACACAGCCCATGGTGGCGAAAAGTAACAGCAGGATCGTAATTCCGAAAATAATTACCTTGCTTTTCATATTGATTTTCCTCCTATAATTGCAGTTGTTATTCATAACGCAAAGCTTCGACGGGACTCATTTTTGCCGCCTTGTTAGCGGGATAAAGGCCAAAGAAGAGGCCAATGCCCGTAGAAAAGGCAAAAGCAATAATAACGGTCAGCGGTGATACCATTGGTGGAAATTTTGCCAAGACGGCCACCAGCAAGCCCCCGCCCAGTCCCAGTAAAGTACCGATGATTCCCCCTATGGAACAAATTACTACCGCTTCAATAAGAAATTGGACCATAATATCCTTATATTTGGCACCCAAAGCTTTGCGGATACCAATTTCCCTGGTTCGCTCGGTTACGGAGACCAACATAATATTCATAACGCCGATGCCGCCCACCAGTAAGGAAATGGCAGCGATTGAGCCTATCACCAACTGCAGGATAGCCATTACCGTGTTGATCTCTTCTAATTCCTGCTGCAAACTATAAGTTTGATAGATGTTTTCCGTATGGTGGCGGTTGCTGAGGATTTGCTTAGCTTGACTCATGGCGCTTTCGGTTTTTTCCTTACTTACGGCACTGGCTTCGGCATAATAAACATAGCCGCTGTGGTCAATGCTTTGGTAGGTGGAAAAAGGTATATAGACCGTAGAAGGCTGATCGGGCCCGCCCATCAGGAAACTGTCATTCCGCTTGGTGATCCCGATTACCGTCAAGGAAAGACCAAAGATATCAATTTGTTGATGAAGGGCATCTTGCCGGCCAAAAAGATCCGTAGCTAATTTGCTGTCGATGACTACCACTCTTCTGGCTCCCTGTTCATCAGCAGCCGATAAAAACCTTCCTTTTTCCAGCTTAATATTACGAATATTTTTAAACTCGGGCCAAACTCCATACACATAAACCCGTTTACTTACTCGTTCGTATCTGGCCGGCATAGATCTGTTATTAACCGGAGAAATATACTTTATATCCGGAGCGACGTTTTTAATAACCTCTAAATCCTGTACCGTAATCATATCAGCCAGAGTAACAGGTGCTTGTTCGGTACTTTGAGGATACACCTGGAACAAATTAGTGCCAAAATTCTCCAGTTCATTCATTATAGCTGATCTTCCGCCCTGGCCAATGGCTACGACCGTAATAACAGCAGCGACACCGATGATAATCCCCAGCATGGTAAGCCCTGAGCGCATCTTATTAGAGCGGATACCTTCCAGAGCAACCAAGATGCATTCTTGTAAGTTCATACCGGCTCCTCCTCTTTGGCCGGCAGTTCCGCTAAAATATCAGCAGCCTTAACCGTATCCTTGACAGGGAAGTCTTCTCTTAAGCGTCCATCCCGGAAGTGAAGAATTCTTTGAGTATGTCTGGCAATTTCAGGTTCATGTGTTACCAACAGGATAGTTGCTCCCTCAGCACTCAGTTGCTGGAAGAGGAGCATTATTTCTTCACCTGAACGGGTATCCAGATTACCCGTCGGTTCATCGGCCATAATGATAGCCGGATTATTAACCAAAGCCCTGGCAATGGCTACTCGCTGCCTCTGCCCCCCGGAGATTTCATTGGGACGGTGAGCGGCCCTGTCAGCCAGTCCCACCCGCTCCAAAGCCTCCATAGCTTTATTTCTTCTTTCTTTCGGTTCCACGCCGGCATAAATCATGGGCAGCTCAACGTTGCGCAAGCAGTTAACCCTAGGCAGCAGGTTAAAGGTCTGAAAAACAAAACCAATTTTAAGGTTTCTGACCTTTGCCAGCTCATTTTCCGGCAAATGGGATACATCCACCCCATCCAGTATATACTGGCCTGTCGTAGGCTGATCAAGACAGCCGAGGATATTCATTAAAGTTGATTTGCCTGATCCCGAGGGCCCCATAATGGCGACGAAACTTCCGCTTGATACGCTGAATGAAACTTCTTTCAAGGCTGTAACCGCAATTTTATCACTTTGATAGACCTTGGACAGATTACTGACCTGCAGCATTGACCATCACCTTCACTCCGTCTTGGATTTGCTCGTCAGGACTGAGAACAACCTTATCACCGGCCTTTAAGCCGGACAGAACTTCAAAATACAGTTCGTTGCTCAAGTCGATCTCGATTTCTTTTTTGCTTACTACCGCATCCTGGCCAACTACATAAACCACTTCCCTATTGTTTTCCCGAACCAGAGCCTCATAAGGGATGAGCAAAGCCTGGTCTTTTTCGGCCAGCATTACTTTTATATTAACGTTAAAACCCGGCTTAATCTGTCCTAAACTCTTAGCTTCTTCGACAGCGATGCGAATTTTGACTTGAGTCTGTTCACCCTGGGAGGTGTTTACAAGTTCGGCGATAGGCGAAATATATTCAATCTTGCCCTTTAAGGGTTCATCCAGAAGGGCGTTGTTAATTATTTCTACTCTATCCCCTATCTTCAATTGAGCGGCATCAATCTCATTAATCCCTGTCTCTATTTGGAGGTGTTCAGGATTGCCGATTTGGGCCAGTAAAGTGCCGGTCTGAACTTCCTGTCCTTCTTTCACCGCCAGTTTTAATAGAACCCCGTCTATAGGGCTAATAATGGAGGCCCGACGAAGTTTTTCCTCTGCTTCGGCATAGACCATTTCAGCTTGAGCTAATTGTGACTTAAGAAGAGGTAAAGTAGCATCCCGTTCTACCAGCAACTTTTCTTCAGTTTGGTTCAGTTTTCGGGTAACATCCTCCAGCTCCTTTTTACTCGCTGCCCCGTTTTCATAAAGTATTTCAGTATTCTCATACTCTTGCTGCGCTGAATTGTAATCCTGTTCCAATAATCTAAGGTTTGATTCGCATTGAACTAATTTGGCGCGCAAATCATCACAGGAAAGGCGTTTTTGGGAACATTCAAGTTTAAGGCTGCTTTCCTCCGTTTTTAAAATAACCTGTCCTTTAGTCACCTTTTGGCCTGTTTCAGCAAATATTTCCTTAACCGTAGTATTATGTTCTGCAAAAAATTCCTGTTTATCTCTTACTTCCAATGTGCCGGCGGCAAATACATTCTTTTCAAAGCGATCAGAGAAGGCCTCTGCGGTGTTGACGATTACTACGTGCGGTTGATTGCTCAAAATCCGAAAGATAATCAAAACGCCAAGAATTATAATCAGAACGGCTATTTTTTTCTTGCGATGGGTGCGGAAAAAAGAAGCAAAGCGTTTAATTATTTTTTTCCCTCGAGTCTTAGGGGCTTGATTATTCTGTTGCGAAATAGCGGTAACCGATTGCATAATGCTCCTCCCTTAATTAGTTATTACTCCCTTCAAATATTAGCAAATATATCCAATAAAAATTCTTAATTATTTATTAATTTTTGTAGTATTCTTAGTACTCTATAAATTTCTTGGATTACATTTGGATTAATTTAGTATTCCCGCAGGATTACATTGCGGGAATATGTCATACTCATTTGGAAATTTATCTGTTTTTTATTCGCTTTCTTAACGTTATGATAGCAACTATCAATACTGCCAGGATAATCCAGGGTACCAACGGTGCCAAATAACCGAATTTTAAATTCAAGTATCCTTGAGCTTTGTCGAAAATCGTAATTTCCTCAACTTCATATAAACTGAAGAAAAAATTATTTTCCGGCAAGTTTTCCAGAGTCGCTGTATAAGTCTGTCTCCCTTCCGCTCGCAGCTCAATATTGCTGGCGACAATATAGGGGGCTTTTTCAGGGGTAATAATTTTGATATCGAGATTTTTAAAGCTACTCCAGTTTTCAGCCGGGTTTAAAAAATATTGAAAAGTATAAAGGGGATTTACTGTTTGGGTTCGGTCCATAGTGCCTGTGGTTCGGTAACTGACGCTGACCTGCTGCTTGCCGCCGGCCGGAAAGTCCACGCTGTAAAGCAGGGTTATAATGCGGTTAACATGCAAGGCTTCCATAATAGTATCTTCTGAACAGAAACCCTGATTTTGAGTAAAACCTAGGTCTAAACATTCTGCAAATAGATTATATAATTGATCCCTAAAAGACGGGTCATCAAGAACTGTTTTACTGTAGTCACTGTGGTCAGGGAAAAATTTTGCTGCATAATCCAGCAAATAAGATTTAAGATCTACTTCCTGCACATTTGTTTGGTAAGTTGACGATGAGCAGTTAATCTCCAATTGGAGATCTTGCCCCAGAACCAGGATCTCCAAGATCTCGGGCTTGTAGCATCTGCTGCCGATAGTAATCATATCTATGTCCGCCTGGTAGCTATAGCTGTTAAACCCTTTGGTCAGCACCTTGCTTTGGTTGGCATCCAAAACAAATTTTATTTCCAGATCGACCTGTTGGTTATCTGGAGGGCTGACTTCAATGGTATAGAGTATTCCTTTTTCTTGGAGACTGAAATTTCGGGCTTGATAAGGATTGGTGTGAATGCCTTTCAGAATAGAGGTGAAATCCAATTGCGGGGTATCGTCTTTTTGAAAAGAACTGCCGCTCTTGCCCACAGCATCCCCGAAATATATATTATATGGCAATTCCTGACCATCAGCAGTTATTTTGATGTCCTTGCTCCAAAGACTTTCACAAGTTCCGATAAGGGGAAAAGCCATGGTGGTGGTCTGAGGTTGATCCGTGGGATTAAACATTTCATAAGTGGCTGTAACTTGGGCTTCCGGGGCATAATAAGATTTTTCGGTGGAGGAAAAATCAAAGAGAAGATATTCACTTTCAACCGTTAAAGGAGAGTCTTCCTGTATACTTATCACGTCTAAAGAGGGATATCCCTGCCAATATACCGGGCCTGAGTTAGCCCAGGCTGAAGCCGGTATTGCCAAGCTAATGGCCAGAGACAAAAAAAGCGTCAAAAATTTCGGCACTATTAATCATTCCTTTGAGTGTTTAATCGACTTAGAGCACAGTGAATTCAACGGCAGCGAATAGTTTCCCGGTTTCGTTTTCCAGCGTAACTAAATAATTACCTTTCTCAAGGGAAAATCGTTTAGGGACAAGGATATCACCATATTTAGCCGGGATTTTGTATTCAACTCTGACTCTGCTCGGTTGGCAACTTAGAGGCAAGTACTCCTGCGCTATGGTTACGTAACGAAGATTATTCATATGGTTCAAGCGGTCCAGGTCATAACGTTTTACGGTAAGCACAGGGAATTTCTCCCCTTCGATTTCCGGTAACACTATCTTCCGCGGTTGGTAATCCATGTCCAAGCGCGGCTCCAGCTGTATCTGAGCGGCAATGTCCCTAGGGATATGGGTCACTCTGCCGCTGTCGGCATTCACAAAGACACCGATACAATACGAGAGAATACATGCTTTCCCGTACTCATCATACAATACGGTATTACGATAGCCATAGGCAGGATTGCAGTCATAAACCCAGGAACAAACTCTGATCTTTTCTCCGAACTTTGGAAAGCGTAGATAATCAACCTGGCGAAAAGCAAGAACCATGCTCAGGTTGTTTTTTCTAAAATAATCAGTGAAAACAGGTTCGGTTTCCAGCTGAAACATACTGCAATCCTGCAAAAAATTGATAGCTCCGCCTATTGTTAAACAGCCGTTTTGACCCACACAGCTATGCCCCACTCTGGAGTAAACTTCAAACATGCCTACCACCTCTGAACATGCTGATCTTATATCAATATTCTCTTTTTCTTTCTTATTTCCTGTTATAGGATTTAATTAATCAGTTATCAATATTATTAATTGGGAATGTCCAGCTGGTTGTCACGGCAAGCTTGGAAAAATTTTTTCTTATACCACTTTACTGCTAAATAAAATTTATACCAGTCACTATTGGCGAAGTTAGTTGCTAATTGAACTCCTTTTACTTTCCGCCTGTTAAAGCCAGGACGGTTATAATTAGCAAAAGCATTTTTTAGCCAATAATCTTCATCGTAAGTGATTATATGCTGATCAGTGTTATTAAATAAACCCTCCTCCAGCATGACCTTCTGCCACCGTTTTTCTCTGTTTC
>JAAYOJ010000149.1 GCA_012520405.1 Peptococcaceae bacterium | reverse complement strand
TAACGAACAAGTCGCACAGGTTCTTAGGCAATATGACCCTGTGTATGTGCTAAACTTTGCGGCTGAATCCCATGTAGATAGGAGTATCGATGATCCGCTGTTATTTGGGAAAACAAATGTCCTGGGGACCTTAAATTTGCTATATTGTCTGCAAAAACACTGGGAGAATGGCAGTGAAAATACCTCCAATCGTTTCTTGCAAGTATCTACCGATGAAGTATACGGAAGTATCGCCAATTTGCAGGATTCCTTTGACGAAGAGTCAGACCTTCTGCCCAACAGTCCCTATTCAGCCTCAAAAGCAGGAGCGGATCTTTTGGGAAGAGCCTTCTACCAAACCTATAAATTCCCTATAATCATAACAAGGTGCTGCAATAACTATGGCCCATATCAGTATAAAGAAAAATTTATTCCGAACTCTATAATCAAAGCTTTAAGGAATGAACCAATCCCTATTTATGGGGACGGAACAAATATCAGGGAATGGATTCACGTTACCGATCATTGTGTCGCTATTGAACAAGTTCTTTTTCGGGGAAAAATCGGGGAGGTTTATAATATCGGAAGTGGGGAAGAAGTCTCGAATCTGAAGATGGCTGAGACTATCCTCAAACATCTAGGCAAACCGATAGATGCCATCATTAAAGTTGCCGACAGACCGGGGCATGACTGGCGTTATGCACTGAACAGCAACAAAATTAAGAGTATTTCTCAATGGAAATGCAATTATAGTTTAATTGCGGGTATAAAGGATACCATTCGATGGTACCAAGAAAATCGCGACTGGTGGGATGAGAATTAAAGCAAGGCACTCTACGTTGTAATTACGTAGAGTGCCTTGTTTATAGCTATCCTGGCTAGGTTTAGAGGTTTGTTATAGGAAATTTTTAGAGTCTCGTGCCACACTCGCTGCAGAATTTCACTCCTTGGGCCAGGGCTGTTCCACAGGAGGGACATTTCTGCAGGGATAGATTTGTTCCGCAGTTGGTACAGAACTTACCTGTCCCTCCCGGTTTGCCACAGCTAGGGCAGCTAATGGTTTTGGTTTCAATTTTTCCGGTAAATACCTGAGTGTTTTGGGCCGCCTCTTCGATATCTTGCAGCATTTTTTTAGCTCTGGCTGCAGATATTTCAATATTCATCCTAGGGGAACACTCCACGCATAAACCCTGTTCTTCGTTAAAATCCGCATCACATACCCATTTGCGGCATTTATGACAGCGGTTAAAGTGCCTTTGGGCTTCGTTCTGGGCTCTTTGGAAGGCTTTTTCATGTTCTTTTTGCCATTCGGGACTCATTCCGTGAAATCGTTCAGATAAGACATCAGTACCATGACTGGCGCTCCAGGCAAGATTATTTAGTCTGCCTCCTAATAATCCACCTAAGGCCCGAGCGCCACCGGCAACTCCACGAAGTAGGGAGCCTTTTTTATAGGTTTCGGATTCCACAAAAGAGGACTTATAACCATCATTACATAGGTCGCAGTAAAAGGTAAATTGGAAACCGGCCTCGGTGGAATTGTCCTCATAGTTTCTTGTAAATGCTTTCATCATTGTATTATCTCATCTCCTTAGGCCCTTCTTGGAAATATTGGGGTTTGCTTTGCCACAGGCCAGGCAATGGCTATTTTGAAAAAAGATCATTTCACCGCAGCGCTTGTTGGAGCAAGGGACCATAAAGCTGGCCTGGCATATTTCACAGCGTTCGCCTGCAAAGGTTTCCTTACCACATTGGGGGCATTGCAGCTTGAGAAAGCCTCCACATCCGGCGCAACGCAGATCTCCTTTGGAAATTTCCCGTAGGCAAAAGGGGCAGCGCAGCACGAAAGGACTGTTGCTCCCGCACTTTGGGCAGAAGCGAGAATCGGAGTCAATCAGGGAGTCACAATACATACAGTTTTGTTTGTAAGAGGCCATTGTTATCCTCCTCACTTTTAAGACAATGGATTACCGCATTCCCCGCAAAATCTTGTACCTACAGGATAATCTAGGCCGCAATGTGAGCAGCGGAGGTTGCTGGAGCCTCCTAGCTTGGAACCGCATTCCTGACAAAACTTTACTCCTTCCGGGTTTACTGTATCGCAGTTCGGGCAGGTACGTTTAAGCAGGTTTTCCTGTTCCAGTTGCTCTTGGGCGGCTTTTTCATCCTGGATTTTTTGAAGTTCAGTCCGAGCGGCGTCCAAACGTTTTTGGGTTAAGGTCAGCTCTTCTACCAGCTCACTGTATTCCGGTTGCTGGGAGAGGCTGGGGTAGGCCTTTTTAGCCATTTGAACATAGATTTCTTTTTCCTGCTTTTCAAGATCATTGATACTTGTCTGTAGTTGAAAAATTTTAGTATTTGGATCATCCTGGGGCATAAAAGCAGCGAAATTTTTCATTAGGCCACCCAAACCCCCAAATAAATCATTAGACATGGCAAAACCTCCTTAAAAAGCTTAAATCTATTAGAATTTTCACTGATCCGGGAAAGGTGTCCCGCAATTAGGACAGAACTTGCTATTACCGGAATTTTCCGTTTGACAGTTAGGACAGGTATTTGGAACGCTCACATCGTTGTCTGTTTTTATTTCAGCAATTTTGGCTTTTATTTCAGCAATGGTTTGTTGTGAGGCCAGGATTTTCCCTATTTGCT
>JAAYOJ010000096.1 GCA_012520405.1 Peptococcaceae bacterium | reverse complement strand
TTGGCTATTTCTGAAACTATGAAAGCCCAGATCAACGGATTAAACCAGGCCAAACGTAATGCTCAGGACGGGATTTCTCTCATTCAGACTGCTGAGGGAGCTCTGAATGAAGTTCATGCCATTCTTCAGAGACTCAATGAACTTGCTGTTCAGGCTGCTAACGGTACCTATTCAGAAAGAGCGAGCGATGATGAACCGAGTGACTTAGCAAATATTCAAAAAGAAGTTAAATCATTACTTATTGAAATTGATCATATTGCTAACAGTACCAAGTTTAACGGTACAGGCTTGCTTTCTGCTGCGACATCTTCGACAACAAATATTACCTTGCAAATCGGAGCTGGTTCTAGCGAGGATGACAGAATGACCATCAACCTTACTGGTGCAAATAGTACTGTCCTGGAGGTTAATGAAATATCTCTCTCGTCACAGGCAAGCGCCCAAGCCGCTATTGGTTTAATTGGCTCGGCCATCGATAAGATTTCTACTCAAAGAGCAGAACTTGGTGCTTACCAGAACCGTCTGGAACATATTATCAATAACCTGGGAACTACAGCAGAAAACCTTGCAGCTGCTAACTCGCGTATTCGTGATGTGGATATGGCTGCGGAAATGTCCGAATTCACCAAGAGTCAGGTTCTCAACCAGGCTGGGGTGGCGATGTTGGCGCAGGCCAATATGGCACCGCAATCCATTCTCAAGTTATTGGGTTAATTCTTGCTATTGCCTTATAAGCCGGTCGGCAATCTGCCGGTCGGCTTCCTTCTTCAAAACTCAATTATAGACTACACTCAATTACTCACTACTTAAAAGTAGTTGCTGTATTAAAATTAGTGATTTATGTGAGTAGAAGATTAAAAGGAGGATGCTGTCATGATTGGCCCAGTTTCGCCAGTTAATCCTCAGTCAGCGGCTTTGCCGGTGGACACCTACCCCGGTCAGAAGGTGGAGAATTCCAGAGAGATGCCTCGTCCGGTAGTGGATCGGAAAAATGAAACTTCTTCGGCCCGGGAAGAGGTGCCCAGAGAAAACGTGGAACAGGCTGCTGATAAGCTCAACCGCCTAATGGGGTTGATTGAAAAGAGAATGGAATTCTTGGTCCATGAAGATAGTCAGCGGATAATGGTTAAAATTATTGACCAAAAAACCGGGGAAGTTCTCAACGAAATCCCGCCGGAGAAAATTCTGGATATGATGAGTTCCCTGTCGGAAATGATTGGCTTTTTCTTAGATAAGAAAGTATAGATTTGAAAGGAGGTAATAAGGGATGTCTGGTTTGTATTTGTCGGGCCTTTCAGGTTATGATTTTTCAGCCCTTGTTCAGGCTATGACTGATTCCTACAGGCTGCCTCAAAACCGGATGACTGATAAGGTAAATAAGCTAACTAGCGAGAAGTCTGCCTGGCAGGATATTAACACTAAGTTATCGGCTTTAAATACCGCTCTGGAAAAATTACGAGATACCTCAATTTGGAAAGCGACCACGGCCACTACACCGGATGCTAACAGTTATTTCAGCATTGCCGGTAGCGGGTCCGGTGTCCAGGGTAATTATCAAGTTAGTGTGAGTAGAATAGCCCAGGCGGAGACGGTTGTAAGTATGGAACTAACGGATTCGTCGCTGGAGGCGCTTATGAATTCAGCTCTCGGGGAACCATATAGCGTTAATGAGGACGGCACAGAATCCAATTGGGACTTTACTCTGACGGTCAACGGCGAGACCAAAAGTGTTTATGTTCTGAAAACTGATTCCGAAGCCAGCGCCCCTTCCCTGCAAGATATCGTCAACTCTATCAACCGGGCCAATGCGGGAGTAAGGGCCAGTTTAATTCAGTCCAGCTCCGGCAACTATCGCCTCGCTTTTAGCTCCAGCCAGACCGGGGAGACTAACGGCATTACCTTCGGAGATCCTAACTCCTTTTTGCAAACTATAGGTATTTTCAACGACAGCGGAACGATAGACGATTATTCCGAGACAGGTCTTACTGATCCGTCCAAGGGAGGAAGACTATTAAAAGCCCAAGATGCCGTACTTACGGTTAACGGGTTGCAAATTACCAGTGGATCCAATGTTGTTTCAGGGGCCATTTCAGGTGTTACGTTAACTTTAAACAGCCCCGGGCAATCCACAGTTACGATAGATTCGGACCCTTCGGTGGCCAAAGACGCAGTTAAGAAGTTTGTCGAGGCCTATAATGGGGTGCAGGCTGCGATAAAAAAGTATATGTCCTATAATTCCGAGACCAAGCAGGCCGGTATCTTATTAGGAGATTCGTCCCTTCAATCCATTCAGTTTGCCTTGAGGCAAAAAGTAGGTTCTGTTCTGGGTGAGTCCGGCCAGTACAATATGCTAAGTCAAGTGGGAGTATCCACGACGGGCCGGAGCGCCGAATTATCCTTTGATGAAACTAAATTTGACGATGCCTTGGCAGCCAATCCCCAAAGTGTTGCTAATTTGTTCGGTGCTTCTTATAACGGGGTGAGACCGGGGGAAAACCAGGGATTAGCCAGTATTCTGGGGGATTATTTGCACCCGCTTACTAAATATGGCGGAGCCCTGGCCGGCAAAACTACAAGGCTGGATGATCAAATTAAAGACTTAAAAGATCAAATTACCCGCATGGAAGAAAGAGCAGCTATATATGAAGAAAACTTGAGAGTCAAGTTTGCCGGTTTAGAAGCCAGCTTATCCTCCATGAATTCCCAGTCGAGCTGGCTAGCGGCGCAATTAAATTCATTTTACGGAAGGCCAAATACATAAAAAGAACAAGACCTGATCTAAAATAAAGCCTTTCCTAATAATTACCTTGGGATAGAATAACTTTGGGATGAGTTTACCCAAACTAGAGTTTAGGAGTGACAATCCATGATGAACACAATGCCTGATTCTTCTATAAAAGCTAATCCTCAGAAAGCCTACCAGCAGGTATCCATCCAAACAGCTCCTCCGGAGAAACTGCTGATTATGCTTTATTCGGCGGCTATAAAAAACCTGCAACAGGGGAAGAAGGCCATTGAAGATAAGCAATTTGACTTGGCCAGTAAAAGCCTTTGTAAGGTACAGGATATTCTTGTAGAATTAAACAACTCTCTGGATATGGAAAAAGGTGGCGAGATTGCTTCTAACCTTCGCGACTTGTATGAATTTTATGAGGGTGAAGTTATTAAAGCTAATCTCAAAAAAGACCCCGCCTATTTACAGCCTGTGCTGGAGTTTCTGCAATCCTATCGGGATGTATGGATTGAGGCGGCCAAAATTGTGCGTATGGGAGCAAAATAATGACTGAAAAACCGGTCCCCAAACAGGTTCAAAATTTGATCGATTTGTATAAACTGGATGTCGAGGATTATGATAAACTCCTGGAAAAAATGAAAAGTTTTCAAGAGTTTTTGGAACTCGAGACTGAAAAAATGCAAATTGAGGATTTTGAAAAAAATCTGCAAGGGTTTTGTGATTTCCGTAATAATTGTTTTCAGAGTCTCCAACAAAGAGCGCAGCAGACGGCGAAATTAAAAAGTCAACTTACGTCTAAGTCAGGACCTGGTTTTAAAATCATTGACCTTAAACCCTATCTTCCGGAACACAGTTTTTTGGAACTTATAGAACTTAGTGAAATTCTGCCTCAAAAGATGAAACAAGTACTGGAATTAGACAACATAATAATTCCCAAACTACAAAGCGAGCTGGAAACTGTCATGGAGGAACTAAATCGCCTGCAGAATGCCAGGAGAACAAAGAATATCTATAGGCCTAAAGACCCAAAAGAAGCGCGTTTTATTGATAGAATCAGGTGAACATC
>JAAYOJ010000088.1 GCA_012520405.1 Peptococcaceae bacterium | reverse complement strand
CTTAGTCTTTTTATTCCCTATGTGATCTACCTTTGGGTAGTTAATCTTAAAAAGCTTAATCAATATTACAAAGATTCCAAAGAGCGTTATGAAACATCGTCATAAAGCATAATGAAAAAGCCGACTCATATTTTTGAGTCGGCTTGACAAAAATTTAAGTGAGTTTGCTTTAGGATGTAGGTTGAATTCTTCCTTCTCTTTCGTGTTCTTCAGACGGTCTAAAGAGAAGGGTAATGCAGTATAGGCCACATAAACCGACAATGGCGTATACTATTCTCTCGGGCATGGTGCTTATACCACCAAATATTGCTGATACCAGATTAAATCTGAAAAAACCAATAAGTCCCCAGTTAATAGCGCCAATAATAGCAATAACGAGAGCAATTCTTTGTAAGGTGCCCATTAATTAGCCTCCTTTACTTATAAAATTTATTAGACTCTTGTTTAGGATGTAAAAAAAGAGTAGAAATTATACATGAAAATTTAATTTTTTTTGTTAAAAATAATATTGTATACTTTAATTGGCATCTTTAAAAATTGTTGGAAAGTGGAAGTGAAGAAGATAATGAAAACTAAAAGTATAGTTCTTATTATTGCCACAGTTGGTTCCTTTTTGACACCTTTTATGATTTCATCTCTTAATATTGCTTTACCCGATATCCAGACAGAATATGCTGCTGATGCAGTTTTATTAAGCTGGATTGTTACTTCCTTTTTACTTGCCAATGCTATTTTACTGGTTCCAATAGGTAAAGTGGCAGATATCTATGGGCATATTAAAGTATATCGTTTAGGGATAATAATTTTTACCTTGGTCTCTTTTATTTCCGTATTTGCTCCTACAATTCAATTGTTGCTTTTTTTACGAGTGCTGCAGGGAATCGGCTGCGCCATGATTTTTACCACCGGTATACCAATTTTAACTTCTGCCTTTCCACCTGAGCAGAGAGGCAGGGTTTTAGGTTATAATGTGTCGGCGGTCTATATCGGTTTATCTATTGGGCCATTTTTGGGAGGAATTCTTACCCAAGCTTTTGGTTGGCGAAGTATATTTCTTATTGTCACCGGCCTTGGCTTGCTTGTAAGCTTTTTGGTCATACGTTTTCTTAAACCTGAAAATGCAGACCTCAATCTAAAAAAGATCGATATTACCGGTAGTATTATTTACGCTCTAACTCTAGTGGCTATTGTGTATGGTTCCAGCCTTCTTCCGGAAGTCCTAGGTATAGTACTCATGTTATGTGGAATACCTGGTTTTATTCTGTTCGTAAAACGTCAACTTACTGTCACCAACCCAGTCTTTGAGATCAGGCTTTTCCGCAAGAACAGGGTTTTTGCTTTTTCCAATGCCGCGGCCCTGATCAATTATGCGGCGACCAGTGCCGTAACTTTTCTATTAAGCCTTTATTTGCAATACATAAAGAGTTTGACCCCTCAGCAAGCCGGTACCATCCTTATAATTCAACCTATCATTATGGCCGTTCTATCTCCTTACACCGGCAGACTTTCCGATCGGATGGAACCGGCTAAACTCTCCTCTTTAGGTATGTTCTTATCAGCTGTAGGATTATTCATTCTTACTTTTTTAGGCCAGGAAACCTCAAATGTTTTAATCTATTGCGCTTTGGTGGTTCTGGGCTTTGGATTTGCCCTATTCTCTGCGCCTAACACCAATGCCATTATGAGCAGTGTAGAAAAGCACAACTATGGGCTGGCTTCGGCAACAGTAGCAACCATGAGAGTTTTGGGACAGATGATGAGCATGGCAATTGCTACGGTAATAATTTCACTTTTAATTGGTAAAAATCAAATTACACCCGAATACTATGCCTTGTTTCTTAAGTGTATCCATATTTCGTTTATAATCTTTGCCATACTTTGTGCCGTGGGAGTTTTTTTCTCCTATTCAAGGGGCAAAATGCATTCGACAAGCGAGTAATAGGCAAGACCCGACAGCTTAGCTGCCGGGTACTTTTACCGCTCCAGGGCGGTTAGCCTTAGAGAAGGGTTATTGGCCTTTCGGCATTTCCCCATGCTCTGATTTTATTATGTGCTAGCAATATGAAATTATACAAAAAATTAAAGAGGATTTGAGAATAATATTTACCAAATGTTCTAGATCTTATAACGTTTCTATTATTTTCCTTAGGCCTAATGATACCTTTTTTAGGTTATTTGGGTATAATGTAAGTTAGGAGACAAATGAAAAGACATAACATCTAAGCGGAAGGAAAGATGTAAGTTGCCGTTACATATTCATTTTATAGGAATAAAAGGCACCGGTATGAGTGCCCTGGCTCAAATTACTTCCAAGAGTGAGGGTACAATTGTAACGGGTTCTGATGTTTCACAAAAATTTTTTACGGACTCAATTTTAGAGAAAGCTGGTATTACTGTTTTAGATTTTAATCCTGAAAATGTTGTCAATGCCGATTTAGTGGTAGTTTCTGCGGCTTATGATGATATCCACCCTGAAGTTATAAAGGCTAGGGAATTGAATATCCCTGTTTTTTCCTATCCTCAATTTTTAGGCAGGTTAATGTCCGAGAAAAAAGGTATTTGTATTGCCGGCACTCATGGGAAGACTACTACCACTGCTATGGTTGGCAAAATACTGCTTAGTTCGGGTTGCGACCCGACCGTTGTGGTTGGCAGTGATGTTCCCTGTATTGGGGGTAATGCCCATGTGGGGCAGGGGGAATATTTTTTGGCCGAATCCTGTGAATATCGCAGGCACTTTTTAAATTATTCCCCTGAACATTTAATAATAACCAATATGGAACTTGACCATCCCGACTATTTTAAAGACTTAAGTGATGTTTTGGCCGCTTTTAGCGAACTGGCAGCCAAGTTGCCCGAACATGGTAACCTG
>JAAYOJ010000038.1 GCA_012520405.1 Peptococcaceae bacterium | reverse complement strand
GGGGTCGGTACTCGGATCAGGGTCAGTGCCCGGATCGGGGTCATTTCCAGGGTCAGTACCAGGGTCAGGGTCGGTACCAGGGTCAGGGTCGGTGCCCGGATCAGGATCAAGATTAGAGTCCGAATTAGAATCCGGGTTATTTATTTCTTCTTCATAACCGGTGGAAGCTTGACCATTGGGATCCTTGGAGCTGCCCGGAACAGTAATATGAGCCTTTATTACAGGGTCAAGCAAATCAAGAACAGTATTATCTATTACCACATCAGTGGTTATGCCCATAAGAAGATTCTGAGCTACTCTTTTAGCTGTGTCCCTATTAACTTCCCAATAGCTTAAATAATCAAGATATAAGCCATATCCGGGCAAGGTTTGAGTCACAATATTGGAACTGTCAAAATAAGCCGCAGCCTTGCTTAGCCTGAGAAGATCGGCCAGTTTTAAATTCGTCTCTACCACATTCATCAATTGGGGTACTAATTTGGGCAGCTTGGTTATAGTGCTGGTTTGAAGTATTTCTTTAGCCACGGCAGTCAGCAGTTTTTGCTGTCGGGCAGTTCGCCCTATATCGGCAGTATTATCACCGCGCCAGCGGGCGTAGCCTAAGGCTTTACTGCCATCTAAACGTTGTAAACCGGCTTTTAGATCTATATAACCGTCTGTTTTATCTCCGGTTTCTTCATACATATCTTTTTCGACATCAATTGTAACGCCGCCCAAAGTATCAATTATTTCTTTGAATCCATCAAAATTAGTCAGGACATAACCGTCCAAATCAATATCGATTAATTCCGATACTATATTTTGCAATTCCTCCATACCCCTGAGCATAGGAACAGCATTAATCTTGACAAAACTACTAGAACCCGAAACAGTTACTCTGGTATCGCGAGGAATGGACAGCAAAGATATTAGTTTAGTATCCGGATCAAAACTGGCTACGATAATCGAATCAGCATTAAAAGAGTTGTCCCCAGGTCTCTTGTCCGCTCCGATTAAAAGGAAACTCACTCTTTTATTTAAATTGGGAGTTAAAACTGAGTTATTATCGCTTATAAGGCCATCTTGATTATTGTTTTGCGCCCCATTGCCAAAATATATATAAGCAAAAGCCGTGGTTCCGCTTATTATCCCTAGAAGTATAACTGCTACAATAACTAAAATTCTGCGCGTTTTTGATTTCTTCGACAATTATGCCACCCCAGTTTGTTTAAGTCTAATTAATCTCCACATATTATAGCATCTCTAGTTTTAGCATTCAATTAATTTTCAATATATCTAAGTTTAATTTACACTCATTAGTATGCAGGTTTTTTAAAAATTAAAAGGAGCTACTGAGCTCCTTTTATTTTTCCACTTGCAAGTTCTTTGAGAATCTTTACCGCCTGTTCTTTTATTACCGGTTCGGCATGTTCCTTAAGAAAATCCTCCGTTATCATCATCAATTCACCAAACTCATCGAGGATGGCTTCAGAAATTTTCTGTTTGCGAAGAGTACTGAATTTGTTAAGGGCTAAATAGTACTCCTCTTCATATTCGTACAAAGCTGATTTAGTATTAGGAAGGCCAGGCAGTAAACTGATGGCAGACAGTAAATCTTCAAATTCAGAAAACACATAAACCCATTCCTGTTCACAATGGGCCTTAGAAGTTGAGTGTGACTTCTTTTTTTCTTTAAGGTTGGCTTCAATAATATGGTTTATTTCAGCATCAACCGGTTCTTCTTGTTTTATTACAGTTATAACAAATTCATCTTCGGATGCAAGCGTAGCCTGGATCCAAAAGGGCTGATCAAGATTAAAGTCAACTTCATCCCTGGCTTTAGAAATTAGCTCCCAGAGAAATTGCTCTGTTCTTGCAGACCGTTGGAAAAAATCGGCCAGAGAAATATTGCGGTCTGCTAACTCGGTAAAGGAGATAAAGATGCGAACCGTATTATCATTTACTTTTAATATGCGCATGGCATTCCACTCTCCTTCCCCTTAACCCAAAACTGGGATAGGATTTAATTAATTTATATTATAACATAATCAGTCAATATCAGGATAATATAATCAGTTAATATCACTTTATTCCACAAAGTCCCAGTGCAAGTTGTTTTATTATATGCTTCCGGCAACTTGAGTCGTTAATACTCTTAGATAAAAGACTTCCTTTTTTAATGGCAGATATGAAAGCTGAACAAAGTCGTTGGGTTGAAGTTTTATATAAGTATTATAATCAATATTCAGTCTAAGCAGTTCTTCCCCGTTTTGTATGCTTACATAATATTGGGCAGAACCATCCCGGTTTTCTTGCTGCAAGTTTGTAACCAGGCCTTGCCCAAAAGAAGGCCGGTTAAACCAATCGCCATACTGCATAGTGAACAGCTGAGTGTAAATTATTAAAACTGCTACCGTTAAAACTAAACGTAAACAAAGGAAAAAAGGACGCCTATTAGTTTTATCACGGTAATAGGTTCGCACTTTCAATACTAATCTAAGAACTAAAAATATAAAAACCGCTGAAAAAAAGATTAAAGCGGGCCAGCTTATTTTTAATAAATATTGGTAATAGTATGAACTATTCATATTTTTACCTTACTTAAATACTTTTAAACCAAGAGCTTGACAAGAAAAGCTAATAGTATTGCAATAGTATAGGTTTTATTTGGACGGCTGTCAAGCCCGTTTTAACTTGTTATAAATAAAAGAATGCTGCTTGGTTACATAAGACTAACCGGACAGCACCCTTCCCGATCAATTAGGTCCTAATTGTATAAGATTACTAGTTTTCCACTAATTCCATAAGTTCTTTGATTTCCTGGTCCTCCAGAAGGCTCTGGGGGTTAAGCATGATAATCATGCGATCTTCCAAATTAATAATGCCGTTGATAAAAGGTACCGTTACCAAATAAGGCCGGGGTTCGATTTTCTCAAAGGTTCTGATTTCTTTGACCTCATCAACTGCCAAACCAATTAAATTGTCGTTGATTTCGACGATAATTACTAGACTATTGCTAGCTATATTCTGGAGATCAAATTTTCTATGTAAGTCTACAATGGGTAGGGCTTGACCCCTGATATTAATTAATCCTTGAATATAAGTAGGCGCTTGCGGTATAGGATGAATGTTTTCTAAAAGAGTTATTTCCTGAACGGATTGCACAGGCAGTCCATATTCTTCATTTCCCAAGGTAAATATCACCGTTTGTAAATCCATGTTCCCAACCCTTTCTAGCTACTGCTGCAGGTTTTGCTCCGCTATTTTAAGCTTATACCTTACCTATTTCATTAGCCGCTTTTTGCATTAGGCTGTCACCGGTTTGAATCACTTTTTGGTTGGCGGCGTAAGAACGCATAACCTCAAGCATCTTAACCATTTGTGCATTTAAGTCCACATTGCTTTCTTCCACAAAACCCTGTACAACTGCTATACCCTCCTGGGGTGCAGGTAAGGGCTGATTTGCTGCCCGGAAAAGACTGGTAAGCCCGTCGCGCTCAAGATCCTCGGGCGGTATAAAGACCAGCCGCAGTTTGTCCACTACTACTTCCGTCTCAACTTCTCTAGTGGTCCCATCTTCATTATCCACGGTGGTAATTTCTATATTCGCAACTGTACCGTCTTCCCGAACTCTAAAGTTGGGGGACAAGGGCCCCAGCGGTCCATTTTCGCCCAGGACCAGATTTCCACCCGCCGTCCTTAACATCCC
>JAAYOJ010000196.1 GCA_012520405.1 Peptococcaceae bacterium | reverse complement strand
TTAGGAGATTCCCAGTATTAGTTTTCTTTATAAACATCTTTAAGAACGTCTTTGTTGTCAGCTGGGGTCTTGAAAGCAACTCCTTGGATATGAACGTTTATTTCCGAGACTGATAACCCTGTCATTCCTTCAATCGCCTCTTTAACTGCCTCCTGTACTTTTTGGGCCACCTCAGGAATGGAAACACCGTACTCTATGCCAAGAAATAAATCTACTGTTGCTTCATTCTCACCAACTTCGACCTTTATGCCCTTAGAGGCTGAGGAACTCTTTCCTCTGCCGAACATATTGGCAATATCACCAACTATACTGCTGCTTAACTCAGCAACTCCTTCTACCTCCGAGGCTGCCATACCGGCAATAACTTCAACCACCTCATCGGCAATTCTTACTGAACCGATAGAATTCTCAATACTTCTATTATCCATTATTTTATCCACCTCATTTATCCATCTATAACGCTATTCGTATTATAACAGAATTATATCCCCGGCAACAACTCAGATTTCATTCGTCAGCCATGGGTACTACGCTTACTTTTCCTGACTCTATATTGAGAAGTGTTCTTACAGCTAAAGAAATTTGCTCTCTGATTTTAGAATCACCTGCACCCTGGGCAATTATAAGTACACCGGCAACTTCCGGTCTTTGTTCCGCTATGACCACAGGGGCGGAATTGCCCGCAATTACAAGTTGGCTGGTTTCAGTTATTTCCTCAACTTCACTTATGCCGCCGTCCTTGTCGGTTTGTTTCGATGTTTTAGTAATTACACTCTTGTCATAAGCATATACCCTCTTGATGCCGGAGCTATAAGTAACGAGAACCTTTGCTTTGCCCACCCCTTGAATACTGGCCAAACTCTGAGAAATTTTATCCTCCGTGTCTTTCTCTAAAGCGGCAATCTCCGACTTTTCTGCTACAGTCGTGGCGGCAGGAACACTTTGCTCGGCCATAGAGGGAACACTCGTCTCTTTTTGTTCAGAATAAATAAAGACTATTCCTAAAGCAACTACAATAGCAACAGCATAAACTATCTTTTCATTAAATCCTTGTTTGAAAAAACCCATATTGCTCCTCCCTTGTCATTGTTCACGAACGAAAATTATATCTTCCGGGATCTGCATGAAAGACGATACTTGTTTTCTTATAGTTTGGGCCTTATCGTTTTCAGCTGCCGGTTCGTTAACTTTGTTCCCACCAACAATAATTGGATCTATCGAGGGGATAACCGCATTTTTTCGGTTATAAACTATGCTTATAGATAAAATCTGAGGGTAATCACTAAATCCACCGGTATGATGGTCCAATTCTACATCAATATCCACATCCTTGATATCCTCCATTGCTAATATTAGCTGTTTGATCTGACTGGTAAGAATTTTTCTATATTGTTCCCGAACTGCTGACTTACCTACATCCTCGAAATTATCTTCACCTGTCATAACCGGCATATCTGAAGAAGTAGAGGTTATCCAGGCGGGCACTTCATTCTGGTAACTAAGATCCAGGAAGTTGGTCAACGGAGCAAGAATAGCGGCAATAACAAATAGACCCATGATAGTCCTGACAAACCCTCTCATTTTTTCACCAGGCAGCAGAAGCTCCAGAAATGTCGCCAAGAGTAGAATAAAAGCCAGATTACGAATTAGAGTTTTTAATCCATCCATTTCTCCTTCCTCCTGCTTTACAACTTTGCACTATCCCCCGTCACCCATCAAAGTCAACGTAGCATTAAGGCTAAGTCTCCGGTGCCGATAATAATGGCAATTGCCATGAAGAACATTATTCCTACCGAAGCAACGGCTGTGAAAATATAAAGAAGCCCTTTGGACATATCCTGTAAACTGTCGGATAGTTTTTTTTCGCCTAAAGCCTCTACTAAGGCAGCCGTTATTTTGAAAGTAAACATCATGGCGATAATTTTAATAATCGGAGCGAGCGTAATGAACACAATGGCCAGTAAGGCAATCAGTCCCAGCGCACTTTTCAAAACCAGACCCGAAGTAACAACCAACTCTACGGCGTCTTTGAAATATTTACCTACCACGGGAATAAGATCTGCTGAATACTTAGCCGTACGCAGAGCCACCCCGTCAGCAACCCCCCCTGTAACCCCCTGCACTGCCATAATGCCAATAAAAACGGTCATAACAATACCTATGCAAAACTTTCCGGCAAAATCCAGCAAGGAAGAAAACTTGGCCAACTTAAACTGATCGGAAATATTGTTAAACAGTCGTAAAACTATACTCAAGAAAAATAAAGGCAGAACTATGCTTTTAATAAGTGAGGCCAAAAAAACCAAACTGCCCAAAACCATAGGTTGGAAAATAGCAGCACTTGTCAGGTTTCCCATGGCTAAAAGTAGAGCGTACATAACTGGGAGAGTCGCCTGCATGAAGGAAACCATATTATCAATTGCTTCACTCCCAACATCCAAAGCAATCTGAAAAGAAGTGATTGCTATCCCCAGCAAAACAAGGTAGATCATCATTTGGGCTATCTTAGCCACATTACCGGAAAAGGCCAGCTGTAACTGATTGATTACGGCACAAAGTATGGCCAAAAGCAAAAGTTTGACGATTAAAGGTCCGTTCACCACAAGCTGCCGCACAATAGTTTTTGCTATATTTTCTGCCAGGACTTGGGGGCTGAAATTAAAATCACCCTTCTTTAAATCTTCAAAAGTTTTAGAAAGAGAAAAATCAGGCAGAGACTCCTGAACATCTTGATCCAATTGCTTTAACATGTCTCTGATATTTGATAAATCTATTTCTTCCGCTAGATCTACATTGTCGGCTATTCCTGTCGCTTTCTTCCCCACTTCCCTCGCCTCCAATGGATAGGGGGTAAACAGGTAACCTATAATAAACAAACAAATAAGGACCGCTATCTTTTTAGCCAACCGGATCTCTCCTTACCTATGCCAAAAGCTTCATCACAGATTCCATAACTGCCACGATAATAGGGATTGCCAGGACAACAACGAATATTTTAGCAGCTATCTCTACTTTGGTAGCTAAAGCATTTTCACCGGCATCACGACAGATTTGACACCCTAACTCAGCCAGGTAAGCTACACCAACAATCTTTAAGACAATAAAAAGGTAGTAGGAGTTTACATTGGCCTGATCAGCCAATTTCTGCAACAAATCAATTACCAGCCTGATTTTATCCATTACCACCAGGAAAATCGCCACTCCAGCCAAGATGCTCAGTTGGAGCGCCATTTCCGGTTTAATTTGTTTCAGAACGGCGCTAATTACGGTCACTATAATGGCCAATCCCACAATTTGCGCTATTTCCACCTTCGGGCCCCCTAATAAAGTTTAAAAACGCTTTTAATTAAGACAAACAAATCCGCTATGCCTTGAATAACAATATAGAGAACCACTATTACGCCCGCGATTGTTACCATTTGGGCCTGTTCCTTTTTGCCAGCCTCACTTAAGACCATAGCCAGAATGCCTACTAATAAACCAATTCCGGCAACTTTCAATATTAGGTCGATACCCATTTACATTACCTGCCTTTCTCACATGATAACTATGGCTATAGCTAATCCTGCCAGAAATCCGAGGTATGACCACATTTTGGCTTTAAGATCGGCTTGGCTCCTCGTTTTCTCATAGAGCGTCATCAAGTGTTTTTGCCCCAGCTCCAAGTGCTTGTGTTCTTCATTTCTATCCGCTCGTCCTAAACTT
>JAAYOJ010000117.1 GCA_012520405.1 Peptococcaceae bacterium | reverse complement strand
GTGTGCAAAAGAGCCTGAGGTAATCATTCATCAGGAAAAGGAAGACGACATCTACAGCCAGGAAAGGCTGGAGAAAATAGCCAGGGATTATCAGGTTGACTATGAATATCTGAAGTATCTGTCAGAGGTTGAAAAGAATTTTAACTTGGAACCCTACGAACTGTTTGCCTTAATCGCTTCAGAATCCGCTTTTATCCCCATTACCAAAATGGACGGAGGATCATTGTCTTATAATACTACCCAAATGAAATTGGTAACAGCTGAAGCAGTCTATAAGATAATCACAGAAAATTATCAAATGGAAATACCTTACCCCAACGGGGAACTACTGGAGAAGGATAAAAATTATGCCGCCTTGCTGGCAGGCGGCTATCTAAGATACTTGCGCGATCTCTATGAAAGTAAAGAAGAATCCTATACGGCTTATCAAATGGGGATGAGCGGTAGGCTTAATTATTACCAAAAACATGGAGATTATTGGTCGCCATATGCGGTTAAAATTGATGCTTTGCGTCAATCTTTTCTGGAGTTGCCAGCGTCCTCACGCTCAATATGATTTTCGATAATTGCGAACAATATGAACTTAGATTGATATCTCTAAATAAAAACTTCCGGTTCTTTTCTCACCGACCCGTAATTTTCAATCAAAGTCTGTTTAATCTTATCCAACATCTCATGCTGGATGGACTTGGCCTGAACCGGACATTTTTTGACACAACTGTGGCACATAAGGCATTTGGCGTTATCAACACTGCTGAAATCATACGAATTTCTTGTAAGGAAAGCTTCCTTTTACTGTCAGCTTTGGCACATCATTTATACTTTTCAGTTTTGTGAGTTTTCGGCTGATTTCTTCTCCAAGTGCTTTGGCTGCTTGCAAATCTTTCCGGTCCGGCCTGCCGGCAGCAACCTGATTGGTATAGGAATGTTCGCCAATAAACGCACAGCCCGCTATAGCGATAAAACCATGATTTTCAAAGATTGAACAGGCTTCTCCCGTTCTGCCGGTGGAGTAAGGTTATAGGTGATTCCTTCGTCAAAACATGGACAGCTGCTGTACTTCGCTCCTGAAAACAGCTTTTTCCAGTCTTTCATCATCCTGCAGGGAACCGCTGTCCCGAATAATCTCTTCAAATTTAAGATATTCTTTGTTGCCGATGGCGGCCGAGCGGATTTTCAACATATAAATCAGGTTAAAGCAATTCATAATAGAGTTTTGTTTCAAATCAGACAGGCAAATTAGCTGGGTGCGATGTTTTTTAGCGATTTCAAACAAAGGATTGAGTAAATGTTCGGAAGAAATAGGCCCGAAGGGGTTATCCATAATTAATACACTGGAATCTTTATCCGCTGCTCCTCCTAGGTTTTCCATGGCCCTGTTGCGGGCATAGCTCATCAAGGCTGAGAGTACGGAGAAGAAAACCACAAACTTTTCTCCGCCGGAATTTTCCCGAACAGCATCTTCCCAGAGTTTCAAGCGGCTATTCTGCATGGTGTAATCAATTTTATAGACACTTACCGGGATATGAGCATTGCCGAGATAGGTATTTAAGAGTTCTCTGCTGGACATAAGTTTACTGACCCTGCGTTTAATTTCATCCGGCCTTTTATTTTGACGGCTGTCCTGGCGAACTTGCTCCACTGCTTCTTCGATGTATTGTTTCATGCGCTCCTTGGCGTTTTCAGCGCTGTCCGTTGCTAAATCGATTTTCAACATTTGTACCGGCCGACTGCGGCCTTGGAGGCGGACTTTGGAATTATCGGAAATCCATAGGATTTCTTCTGCGATTCTCATTCCATGCAGAAAGCTTTGTTCGATCATATCATGTTTGTTTCGTTCCAGGTTGGCCAGTTGGAGTTCATAAACCTTTAATAGTTCCGAGAGTTTCTCATGATGGGTAAGCATGCTTTCATACAGAAAGTAAAAACGCTCGTAGGGAAGGGGTTTTCGGGAACTGATATCAACATCGGTAAGGGCGTCTTCCCAAAGGGAATTAAGTGCCCTAAATATGTTATCAATATTGGTGTTTTTCTCTCGGTAATCTTCTCGCAGGCGGCTGTAGGCAGTTTGTAATTGTCTGATTTCCGTTCGGTTTTGGTTATCCTGAGCACGGTATTGCTGCCCAAGATCTTGCAGTTGGGCTTCGAGGTCCTGGGCAGGAACAAAATCATTACCTTCTCTTATTCCCTCGGTATCAACGATCTGGGCAATCTGATCTTTAAGTCTTCCATAAAGATATTGCCGGTTCTGCAGTCTTCTCGCCTCGCTGACTAATTCATTCCGGCGGCTACGGACCTGCTTGCGGCGCGCAGGAAAATCCCCGGTTATTTCCGCAGGGTCCAGAGGAAGTTCATAGCCTAAGCGTTTCACTTCCTCATAAGCGTTATCGACAGCGGTTTTTGCGGAACCTTCATTGGTTGCCGCTTCAACTTGTTCTTGCTGTAGTTTTTTTTCTTCTATTTCTAGTGATCTTATCTCTTCTGTTATTCGATCTTCTTGTTCTTCGCGGTATTTGACGGATATATAAGTTTCTTCCTGAAGTTTCAGCTTCCTTAACGCTGCTTTTCTTTCCAGGATTTCCGCCAGCAGCTCCCGGCTTTGTCTCTCCAGTTCCTCCACTACTCCCCTGTATTTAGAGCTTAAAGCCTGGAGTTTCTCCGTCAATTCTTCAAAGCTGCCCTCTACAAAATCAGCCTGGGGTGCATTTTTATAACGCTCGTAATTTTGCCTTGTTTCTTTTAACTTGACGGTATTATCCCTTAGCTCATTTTGGAGGGATGAGATTTTTTCTTGCAGAACTCTTTGCTGCTCTTCCCGATTTTTCTGCTTAGAAAGCAAGTTTTTTATATCTTCCAGGACTTGGTTTAATTCTTGGCAGCAGGTCTGGTACTCCGATTCTTGCTCTATGAAATCTTTAAAGAGACTTATTTTGCTTTCTGCTTCGAGTTGCTCTTTTTGATTTGCCAAAATCTCTTTTCCGATCGTCTCTATTCTAGCCATAAGTTCGGTTTTCTTTAGCTTAATTTGTTTAACTTTTAAGTCAAGCTCTGCTATTTTTTCTTCTGTTTCTTTTTGCTTTAAGCTTAAATTGTAACGGTAATCCGCCGGATAACTAAACCTGCTACAGGTAACCCAATCAGTCACAGTGCTTCGGTGTTCTTCGCTGTAGTGCTCATGCTGCTGTCGGGCTTTGCTGCTTTTTTGTTCAAGTTCCGCGATCAAATTCTCCATGGAATTCGGAGTAAAGACCCGTCCCTCATAAAAACAGGCCAGGGCTATTCCGAGATCGGATTGAACGATGCGTTCCCGGCTTCCCATTTTTAGTTGGAGATCCTCATAAGTTAAAAACGGAACAACCCGCTTAACAGTTAAATCCTCTGCCGCCTCGCTTATTGTTACTAAGTCGTTTTGATGGATAATAAAAGCATAGGGCAATAGCGGATTGCCCTCAAGCATCTTCTGGCATTGTTGGGATGACAATCCCCGCAAATAGCTTTCGCCGGTATCGTATTGAATGTCCAATTGGGACAATAGTTCAACCAGCTCAGGCGGAACATGTAGTTGTCCGTTTTTTAAAGATAAAAGGTTTTCTTGTGTTTCGTGCCAGACAACACCTGCCCGTTCCGCGCTTTGGGCCAGGGATTGAATCCTTGACTTAAACATGGCCTTGAGGCGTTCTGTTTGAAATAATAAGTCCGGTTCAAGATCATATTTCAGCAGGATGTTTTTCATATCCCTTTCTTGCTGCTCATAGGCCTGCCTATCTCGGTTAAGATCCTGAAGATTGGCCTGCGCTTGATTCTGCTGAGTTTGAATCCTGCTAACTTCGTCATCATATTCCTTGATTTGTTCGCTGCTCGTTGTTCGTTCGGCAAATAACCGCTTTTCTTTTGATTGTAAAGCAACCAATGTATTTTCCAGTTCGGTACGGGTTTGTTCCAATTCAGTAGGATTTAACTCCCCAAGAAGATTTCTTCTAAAATGAAGATCCAGTTTCTTCAGGATATCCGTCGTATTCTTTGCCAAGTAGTTTTTTCGTTCCTCTAACCGGCCTTTATTTTGGTCGCAAGCGCTTTTCTTATCTTTTAATTCTTGAAGATCGTCATTAACCGTCTTCAAAGCGCTTTCCGCATCTTTTTTATCTGTGTGGAGACGGGCTTCATTTTCTTGTAAAGCAGCCAGTTCTTTTTCCAAGAGAATCTTTAAGGAGTATTCTAATTCCTTAATTCGCTGATCCTGGTCAAAACTGGCTCTATTTGCTTGCAGGCGTTCCTCAAGGCCGGAACGCTTTGCTTCTTTGCTGAGAATATCCCGATGCAGTTTGGCGGCTTGCATGATCTTGGCTTCAAGTTTAGCTTGTTCTAAAGCCTTGCCTGTTGCCATCAATTGTTCACGGACCGCATGCCCAAGCTCCAAAGCAGCTTCGTAGACTTCTTTCCTTTGGATATAGGTCTGGGAACGCTCTTCCAATTCGATTCGTTTTTCTTCCTGTTGCATGTCTTCCTGCTGTTTTTTGTTTTCTTCGATATCTTCCTCCAGGGACACCAATTGGAAGGCAAGATGAAGGTCTAAAGCTGCCAGATGCCCGGCCAAAACGCTCTGGCGGTCCAAACCTTGAAGTAAATCAGCAAATTGCTTGCTTTGTTCACCATAATGATGGAGGAAAGCAGTTAAAATTTCTCTTTCTTGAATATAGCTTTCGTTTTCTGTAACTTCTTCTACTAGTTTTTCCAACATTTCTTCCAAGCGATGCAATTCTTCTTTTTCTCTAAAGATGGATTTTTCAATATTTTTAATGATCCATTCATCGAGCAATTGGCTGGAAGTTTTATATTTTTGAAAGATTTCTTCCAGACCGCCTTCATTATCATTAATTTTGGCAATCACATTACGCCACTCATTCTGCACTATTCCGTAGCCAGCCAGATGTTTGCTGTAATCACTGTTATCATCCTCAGAAAAATAACTGAATAAATAGGGATCCTTATGTTCTTTCTCTCGCATTAACTCCCTGGCTTCTTTAAAGGAAAGCAGATGCAGCATATTTCCTCTTTTCTCCGCCAGCGGGATGTGAAGAATATCAAAGGCATTGGATCCATGATATTTACAGGTAAAGGTAAAGTAGCGTATTTTTCGGCTTATCTCTTCGTCAGGGGTCGATTCAACGGGAACCATAGCCAGTCCGGTTAATAAATAACCACCTCCGCCATCCAGCTTCCATTCCAGCAGGATAAAGGTCGGTTGTTTTTGTTTTCGGAAGAACCCTGCGATATTACGTCCTTGAATTTTGATTCCGGGAACAACCGGCTGCAAAAAGAGTTGCACCAAGACGCTTTTACCTCCACCATTGGCCAGGTTTAAAAGGGCATTGTCCCCGCCGTGAAAATTAAAACACTCATCCATGATATGCCGGGTATCATTGTTATAGGAGAAATTGATGATCCGGATTCGATTAATCGTTGGCATTTACATTTCCCCCTTCAAATAAAGCCATAATCTCTTCCACTCTGCTTTCGTTTAAATAATAATTCAACATCAGATCATCCAGTTTACGAGTAGGTCGAATCTCCCGGTCATTATCCAGGATTCTGATTAGGTTTTCCCGTTCCAGAAAGCGGCAGGCATTCAGAATCGTTCCTGTTTTAGTCTTGCGGCTTTTCTCTTCAAAACCTTGCTTGCTTTCCCAAAGCTCCGCAATTCGTAAAAAATTCAAAGAATAGGTTTCTTCCAGGGATAGGGCTTGTTCCTCTTCACCTTCGGTGATGGCTGCAAAACGCGAATCCAATTCTTCCAGCAATTTACTCAAACGTAAAAATTCTCTTTGTTTGGGGTTTTGGTTCTTGCCGCCGTAAAATAGGAAGAGTATAACCATACCAATATAAGTGAGCAGGTAGGCATCAGCTAAACGAGCATCGGAAGAGATCCATTCTCGAAAATCCTTACTCGTAAAACCTAAAAGATTATTCCCGCTGGCCGGAACCATATAGAGGGTGGTGGAAGCTTCAACAATCTGAAAATCGAGTTCTTCTTCCATCTGCGAAAGAGCTTGTCTAACCTCAGGATTGCGGAATTCCAAGAACAGATCGCTGTCTGATTCTCTGTCCAACTGCCCTTTTTCCAAGAATTTTTTAAATATCTTCAGGCTTATTTTTAAGTTATTCATCTGGCCTGCACCTCAAAAAAGAAATTACTGATTTGAATTGTTTTGCCGAAGGACTCCTCCCCCCGTTGAAATACGATCTTTTCTTCGATCAATTCCTCGTTGCGTTTAATAATTCGCAAGTTGTCGATCCCGAATAAATCGGGATCATCGTATTCGATACAGGTTAGACAATAATCTAAATCAAATTCACCGGTAGCATTGGCTACGACTTCGTGTTCTTCCTGTTTCCACTCTTTCAGGTTGATGTTACTTATTTCGTATAGCTTTAACAGCGAGTGAAAGAGAAGATCCTCCTTCCTTAAAACTCCATATAGATACTCCTGACTTTTTAAGTCGGAGATTAGCTGTCTGAGGTAGAATCCCTCCGGGTGTTGGGCCGCCATTTGTAAAATAAACCGGATTAATTGAATATTGGCGTTGTTGATTTTTTCTGTTTTTTGTCTTTCCCGATCTTCACCCAAATCTTCAATCTCCAGCTTAGCCGGTTCTAGGTCTTCTTGTCTTAAGCGGCTTTGGGCTTCGTATAGTGAAAGGATATTCAAAACCTTTTCAGGGTTCGGTCGGCATAAAGGGTTAAATAACTGCCAGAGGCTTGGAATCTGCTGTCTACCGCAATGCTCTAATTTTTTTAAGATCTCCTGCTCAAAGTTATATTTCTTGCTCCTGGAGAGAAGAAATGAGTCTTCCAAGGTTTGTTTATAGATCGCTGACAATTGATGTCGATCCATAATCAACTCTCTCTGTTCGCTAATG
>JAAYOJ010000035.1 GCA_012520405.1 Peptococcaceae bacterium | reverse complement strand
GTGTTGGCCCTTATCTTAGGCCTGGGCAAAGGCTACTCTCATGCCAAACTGTTGGAATTGGGAATGGGAGTGATTATGCATGATGTTGGCAAAGTTAGTTTACCCAAAGAGATTCTCAATAAACCGGGCAGACTTAGCACGGAGGAGTTAGAGGAGGTCAAACAACACCCTTTCTTAGGCTATGATGTTATCAGGAAGAATCACGATTTTAGTATCAATTCCGCCCATGTTGCCCTTCAGCATCATGAGCGCTGGACCGGCGGAGGATACCCTCGGGGGTTAAAGGGCAAAGAAATTCATGAGTTCGGACGCATAACTGCAGTAGCGGATGTTTATGACGCTTTAATCAGCAAACGTCCCTATCGCCAGGCCCAAGAGCCTTACCAGGCCTATGAATACATATACTCTCAGGCAGGACACCATTTTGATCCGGACGTAGTAAGAATTTTTACCAAGCGTATAGCAGTTTATCCGACCGGTACGGGAGTAAGGCTGAGTAACGGTTTGGGCGGCAATGTCATTCGGCAAAATAAAAACATGCCGGATAGGCCTGTAATAAGAGCCATATATTATGGGGAAGAACCGCTGGAGGACCCCATCGATATTGATCTGGCCAGAACTTTAAATTTAATGATCGAGAAAGTTGAGAACAAATAAATATTTTACAGGGAGATGCCAGGTGACAATTTAAGTTGCCTGGCATGTTTTAGTTTGCCGGGAATAAACATAGTAAAGTCAGCAGGTCCAAGACAAACTTTTTGCAAAAATACCTACCCAAAAACTTACAAAATGTTCTATAAATTGTTATGGTTTTATGATAAAGTAATAGAACTAAAGACATACTGTTTCAACCTGCAACATGGGTTCAAGAAAAATGAGTAAATTTTATAAGTATAGTGGTGTTGCCGAAGTGAAAGAGGATAGGGTGTTAAATGTTAAAATTATCACATTGGGAAATTTCGATATCCTAGAAGGCGAACAATCTATATTGCAAACCTTAAACAAACGTTCTTATAAGATTTTTGAATTGCTTAAATTCTTTATTACCTTTAAAGATCAAAAGTTACTTTCGGAAACCATTGTGCAAAAGCTGTGGCCCGATAATGATCTGCAGGATCCCAAGAATGCTTTGCGTACCCAAATATATAGGCTTCGTAAAATGCTCAAGAATATGGGGATTATGCAGGAACAAGAGGAGCTTGGGGCCTGTCGGTTGGCTTTTGAAAGTGGTTTCTATGTGTTTAGCCTGAATAAAAACACGGTTTTGGATAGTGATAAATTTTGCGAATTAATTAAAAAAGGCAACGAACTAAAGCATAGTAATCCACAGCAAGCGATTACTTATTACAGCCAAGCCTTAGGGCTTTATCGAGGCGAGTATCTCTCCGAAAACTTATACAGTGAATGGGTTATACCTGCCAGAAATCGTTATCATCGCTTGTATTTCAGGGCTCTGCTTCAACAACTAGAGCTTCTCAAAAAAGCGGAAAACTACCGGAGCATGCTTGAAACATGTGAGGATAGTTTTCAGATCGACCTCTATGAGGAATCCGTCCATGTGTATTACCTGGAAGCTTTGCTGCAATTAAACCAGATCAAACAGGCCACAAGTCACTATAAATACATAACTACGAAATTGTATCAAGAATTAGGAGTCAAACCATCTCCTCTCCTGCGGGAAATCTATCTACAAATCAGACAAAACCCAGCCAATAAAAATGATAGAAAATTTGATGATATTATCAGAAGCCTCAAGGATGAAGAGCTCCAAGAACAAGCCTTTTATTGTGAAATCGATGAATTTAAAGATATTTACAATCTGGAAAGAAGAAAAAGCATCCGTAAACCTTCCAATTGTTTTCTTGGAGTTATTACGCTAATTAATGAAGGCAGACAGCTTGATTCTTCCAAACAAAAAACCATTATGCAAAAAATAAAAAATATCCTTCTTTGTATTTTAAGGAAGGGTGACGTTGTCACACAATGGAATAACGGCATTATAATGTTTATAGTAACAGATATTAGCCGGGAAAATCTCAGTATAATTTCCAGAAGAATAGAAAACAGGTACAACCGGGAAATTGGGGAAGAGGATCTTATTCTTAAAATAAAATACGAAGCAATTGATGAAAAATTAGCGATATTTTAGAATTTCCCAAGTTAACGTAATTGAAGAAAGTTGCATAAAACCAGGCATTTACAGGTGCCTAGTTTTATTGTGCCTAAGTTGTGCCTAAAAAATACACTGGAAGTAATTGGAATAAAATTTCTTTGTGACTGTAATGTGGCCGGCTTGCAATTTACTTATGTCATATTTAGGAGGAAATAGTAGACAGCAGGGGTGAAGACATGGCTTCAAATTTACATGCAAGAGGGCATGGGCGAGGGAAAGGTAGCTTTCTGCTGAAAATCCTCTATACACAGAACAATGATATCCAGGGAACTATCCAGTGGTTGGAAGAAGAAATGACCATGAATTTCCGTAGTTCGCTGGAGTTAATGACCCTTCTTTCAGAAGCCGTAAGTTTAATGGATGAAGGTCCTATTCTTAACACCTGGGATAAACCCTATGAGCAAGGCTGGAAAATCAATTCAACTTATGCTCGAGCTTTGCCAGAAGATAAATAAAGGTGAAAGGTGAGGAACTGTCAATGAGAGACAAGAATTATGAGGCTTTTGGCCAAGAAGCCAAGTCAACTATATTAGGCACCATTGCTAAAAGAGTAAAAATTATTGCTGTGTTCTTCATAACAACAGTGTTCCTGATCTATCCCTTAGAACTGGCGGATACGAATTCCTATTTTTATGACACGAAAAAAGCGCAGATTACTTTCGAGATTCAAGGCGTACCCCCGGAACCCAAGGTCCCAGTGAAACCGGTTGAACCCAATCAGGGTGGTGTGGATCCGGACGGGGAAGATCCCGGTAAAGACGATCCGGGTGTAAAAGACCCGAGCGGAGGCGACCCGAGCGGAGGTGACCCGAGCGGAGGCGACCCGAGCGGAGGCGACCCGAGCGGAAGTGACCCGAACGGAAGTGACCTGGATGAAGACCATGCCGGCAAAGGAGATTCAACGGAATAGTAATATTGGCAGTAAGTAGGGAGGTACTTTAAGCAGTGGAAAACAAATTAAACACGGATTGTAAGCAGAAAAATTCTTCAAGTGGTTTTCAAAAGGTTTTAAAAATAGTAGGCAATATAATTTTCGCTTGTATTGTGTTATTGGCGATAGTGGTGGTATTTAGTCTGGCCCAATTTAGAATAATGGGCGGTCAGCCTAAAATCCTCGGCAACTATATGTTTATTGTGTTAAGCGGTAGCATGAATCCAACCTTTGATGCCCGCAGCATGGTTTTTGTCAAACCTATTGACTCGGAACAAATTAAAGAAGGAGATATTATTACCTTTAGAGGTCAGGGGAGCAGTGAGTCCTTAACTACCCATAGGGTGGTAGAAATCCGGGAGACCCCTACAGGAGAGAGGGAATTTGTTACCAAAGGAGACGCTAACGATGTCAATGACCCTTATCCTATATCCGCTGAGAAAGTTGTGGGCAGGGTAACTATCGCCATACCTTATCTGGGAGCATTATTGAGTTATGCTCAGACTAAGCAGGGTATTATGATCTTGCTCATTATACCGGGAGGGCTGCTAATCCTTTTGCAAATACATAGAATCTTCAGTTTGCTCATGCAAGCTAAAAGAGAAAAAACAGAAGGAAAGAGTGAAATTATAAAATCTTAGTGGAGTTAGAATCTTGGGGGTGTGTACCCTAAATAGGTCTGGGGAAGGTGAAAAAATGAAAATTAAAATTTTAACATGTATTTTGTCAATCGGCCTGCTGAGTTTTCTGGTAACGGGAGGTACCCTGGCCTACTTTACTGACGAAGTCGATCTCTCAGAGAGAGCAAACTTTAATTTTAGTACCGTTCAAATCGATGTGGAAGAGATAACAGGAGAGAAGATGACAATCGATCTTGCCAACCAAGACTCTTCAGAAAAGGCTGTCTGGCGGATTACTAATCGGGGAAGTGAAGGTGTACGGCTTAGGGTTCAAGTGAGAGAAACAGTGAATATTGCTGAAAACCTTATGCATAAGAGCGATATGTCTGAGACCGAAATGTCGGAGATGAGTTCCACTGAGAGCACGGCTTTACAGGAAACAGATCTTGCCACAGAGACAGCTACTGCCCCTGATACGAATATTGAATCCATACTTCCCGGAGTTGAGTTGCATGTCAGCGACAGCTGGGAAAAAGAAGATGATGATTATTACTACTATAATGGTATTCTTACGCCCAATGAAAAAGTTGAATTTGCCGTAGATTTAGAGGTATTCGGCAACTGGAACGGCAACGGCAACTATGAATTAACCATCGAGGCTCTACAGGCCTCCAATACCGAACATAAGAACTGACCGGAGTTAAGATAAACAGAGATTAAAGATAATCTCTTTAACATAAATGATTAAATTATTTAAACAGTGAAAGGGTGATGGAGAAAAAGTAAAAGTGTACTTAAGGAGTAAGAACTAATTCTTCTTGTCGATCTGACAGCAGAGATGCAGTTTTGTTTCGCAAAGGCTGGCACTGCATCAAAAAGAAAAAGGCAAACTTGCCGAAAGGTAGGGACGCAAAGCTATAGGGCCTTTCTATAGAGAATAGAATGGCAGCCTGGCCGCCGAATTTAAAAATAATATTTTAAAATCGGAGGGTAAAAAAATGAAAGCTAAAATTTTAGCGAGCGTATTAGCTATCGGATTAATTGCTTTCCTTATTGGAGGAAACACCATGGCTTGGTTTACGGATAAAGCCGAAGTAGCCGAAGCCGAATTTGTTGCCGGAACAGTCGTTATCAATGCGGATGAAGGTGAAGAGTTTATTAAAGTTCCCGATGGTAAGTCCTTCAAGAATGTGAATCCCGGCGACTGTGCTACGGTAACTTGGGAATTTGTCAATGAAGGAACCAAAGCAATCGAATTAAGAGTTAAGCTCACAGAATTATGGGAAGCTACTACTGACCAAAGTCTGCCCGGATATGGC
>JAAYOJ010000122.1 GCA_012520405.1 Peptococcaceae bacterium | reverse complement strand
TGGATAGGTTACACTTAACTGGACAATAAAAATAAGGTCATGTAAATTAGAATTAGTAAAGGAGATGTTTTACATGGCTAAAAGACAAAGAAGAACCTATACTGACGACTTCAAATCTCAAATGGTAAAGCTTTATGAAAATGGAAAGCCAAAAAGTGAAATTATTGCGGAATACGACCTAACTCCTACGGCCTTTAACACTTGGATTAAAAGAAGTGCAACTACTGGCTCTTTCAAGGAGAAAGATAATAGGACTGAAGAGGAAAATGAACTAATCAGGCTTAGAAAAGAGAACCAGAAGCTAAAGATGGAAAATGATATTTTAAAGCAAGCGGCGCTGATCTTAGGACGAAAGTAAATGTGATTAAAAGTAATGCTCACAAATACTCTGTATCAGCAATGTGCCTCGTCCTACAAGTCCCAAGAAGCACGTATTATTATGAGTCTAAAGCTACATCAATTAAGGATGAAGTAAGCCCTAAGATCATTGAAATATTTAAAGCCAGTAGAAATAATTATGGAACTAGAAAAATAAAGGTAGAACTTAAAAAATTAGGCTACATAGTGTCAAGAAGAAAGATAGGCAGAATAATGAAGCAAAATGGCTTAGTATCAAACTACACAGTGGCCCAGTATAAGCCCCATGTAGCCAAATGTAATGAAGATAAAATAGCAAATGAACTAAATAGAGATTTTAATACCAAACAACCATATGCAGTAGTAGTAAGTGACTTAACCTATGTCAGGGTAGCTAAAAAGTGGAATTATGTATGCTTATTAATCGACCTTTTCAACAGAGAAATAATTGGCTATAGTGCTGGTGCTAATAAGGATGCCAGTCTGGTTTATAGAGCCTTTGCCGGTATTAAAAACAGGCTGGATGCTATTACTCTATTTCATACAGATAGGGGCAATGAATTCAAGAATAAGATAATAGATGAGGTATTAGACACATTTAAGATTAAGCGTTCCTTAAGTATGAAGGGCTGTCCCTATGATAATGCAGTAGCAGAAGCGACCTTCAAAATATTCAAAACGGAGTTTGCGAAGAACTATCACTTTGAGAGTTTAGAGCATCTAGAGCTAATGTTGGCAGACTATGTTAACTGGTTTAATAATATTAGGATCCATTCAACCCTTGGTTATTTGAGTCCTAAAGAATATAAATTACATAACCTTAAAAAAGTTGTCTAATTTAGTGTTGACAGTCCATGTCGGGAATACCGTGTTAGGCGAAGGCTTTGTGCTTATAAGAAATCCTTGGGCAGTTATGAATCTTCCCAAGGATGCGGCTTCATATTATTCAAATCTCTCGCTGCATGAATGATACCTAAGATTAAAATCGATTCATTAGTCAACTTGTATATAATACGGTAATTATAGAAAACAACTTCTCGGATACTTTCATCGTCAAGCTCAGGAACCTTTCTCCCCAAATTCGAAAACGCAGAAAGCTTCTCGATCATCTCAATAATTCTACTTGTAAATTCTACAGCGTAATACTCAGAATCCCTTCCGATAAACTCTTTTATGCCTTCTAAGTCAAAGACTGCTGGTTCAGACCATTCGATCCTCATTTGTTTAGTATCCTCTTCTTAACCTCTTCATGGGAATAAACCTTCCCATCTTCGGCAGCTTTAAGAGAAAACTCTATCTTCTTCTTGACATATAATTGGTACATAATATCATCCCAAGTAGCTTGGTCCGGTAAGTTAGTAATTATTTTGATTGCCGCTTCTTTAGCTTTACTCATAAATACTCACCTCTTTAAAAGCAATCTAATAATAGTATATCACCAAAAGCATATTATCTACATATTATCTCCAAAAAAAGTCATGCAACAAAGCTTTTGCCTAACGCCTTATTACTGCAAGACCAATGCGGCTATTCTCTATTTGTATAGCCCTATATCCGATCATTTTTCCACATTGAATCTAAAGGGCTTTGTATTCTTGCTAAGTCCTTATTACTTACGTGGGTGTATATCTCTGTTGTTTTCGAGCTTTTATGCCCAAGCAACTCTTGAATATATCTTAGATCCGTTCCTGATTCCAAAAGATGTGTAGCAAAGGAGTGCCTTAAACAATGGACCGATAAATCCTTTTTAATCCCTGCTTTCTCTAACGCTTTTTTAAAGACTACCTGAACTGTGCGCTCTGATATATGTGTTTCTTGATCTTCGCCACTAAACAGCCATTTCTGGGGCTCATAATAGGTTATATATTGATTTATAACTTCCATTGCTTTATCAGAAAGCAAGGTGTATCTGTCCTTTTTTCCTTTTCCTTGCCTAATTCGAATCAATTTTCTATCTGGTTGCAAATCACTTAATGTCAATCTAACAACCTCACTAACCCTTAGCCCTGAAGAATAGATGATTGTGAGAATAGCCTTATGCTTAATATTCTTTACTGCAATTCAAATAAATGGTCATTTGGATTGCTCCTTAGATATTTCTTTCTCTGTTTTTATTCTCCACAATATCCCTATATCCCCCCTTTATTTTCCTATATTTACACCATATGCCAAGCGCCAATCTTCCCTTCGCTGCACCCATGCTCTATCATTCCTATCTGGTAGCAAACAAAAGGACGTTCCTTTCGGCTATCTGCCTGATCGAAACGCCCTCCGAAATCAAATCCATATAAAATTAATTACATATTTTTATTTTACCAATCCCAAATCACTACTTCCCAGTATACTAACTCTTTCTTCCTACTCTTTTACAGCTATGGCGGCGAGCAGCAGCCACACAGTCTTTACCTGTGTCTCCCCCACCGATTAAGAGAAAATGTTTATCTTTTGCTCTTAGTCCTGGTAACCTGCTGAATTCTGGCAAGAACTCATTTTCTCGTTAAGAAATGCTAGAGCAGCTTCCTCATCAAGGGGTTTGCTGATCAGGTAGCCCTGTATCCTGTCGCAATCATAGTCCCGTAAGTAACAACGCTGCTTCTCCTGCTCAACACCTTCCGCTATCACACATTGGCCTAATTTATGAGCAATTGAAATAATGTCTCCGGTAATTGCCTCCTCCGGTTTTACTGTCAGTAATTTATCTATAAAACATTTGTCGATTTTAATGCTATCGATATTTAATTCACTTCCCCGGGCAAAGGAGGAATAGCCCGTTCCAAAATCGTCAATCAGGATCTTTATCCCTGCAGCCTTAAGTGAATTAATCACAGTGTTTATTTCTTCGATTTCTACGGTAAATACTGATTCCGTGAGCTCAATCCCAATATTCTCAGGATCGAGATGTCTTTCTTTTATGCTATCGATAAACTTTTCCGCAAATCCTGCATTCAATAATTGAATCATAGAAATATTGATAGATACAGAGATATTGTCGTGCCCATTCTCTTTCAACTTTTTTAAAAAACTGAGGGCTTGGAGAATAATTTTTTCTCCCAAAGGAACAATCATGTTATTTTTTTCGGCTATGGCAATGAACTCCAGGGGAGGAATTAAACCATATTTTTCACTATTAAGTCTGGCTAAGGCTTCGAATGCGCAAAGTCTATTGGACGACAGATCAATAATCGGCTGAAACTGCAAATAAAGCCTTTCGGGCCTTATCCCCTCGGCAATTTCTGTCAACTCCTGGCTAATCTCATTTTCGCGGGTAGCCTGAGCCTCAATTTCCGGACCATAGAATATAATGCTATTACCCTTGATGTTATTTTTTGCCGCCATTTCACTAGTAATCAGAAGCATTCTCAATAACTCATCTATATCCCTCATCTGCGCTTCATCTATTTCAATCACCCCTATCCCAGCGGTGATTCCATGGATATAAAGATGCGAATTTATAGTATCGGCAACGGCTTCACAAAAAACAAGCAGTTCATTTTTATCTTTATAACCTTTCACATAAAAAATAAATCGATCATCGTAGGTATTGAACAATATGTAATTATCGTTGCAAAAAACCTTTAAAGAATTAGCGATTTTTTTCAGCATAACCTGGTTATAATGAAATCCATAACGCGGATTTAAGGCATGTATCGAAGACAAATTAATATACACTAGCCCCCTCTTGTCAGTCCAGGGTAGCAAGGCATCACGTTTCAATATTCTTTCCATTACACTGCGATTGTAAAGCCCGGTTAGTGGAACATTTTCATTGCTGTATTTTAAAGCGGCTTCCATTTCTTTGCGTTCTGTAATATCCGTAATGATACAAACATGATCATCAGATTTTTCGCCCGAGGCACTGAATGGTGCAATAACCATATTAACCCAGACCACTGAACCGTCCGGTTTTATTAGGCGCTTTTCCAAGGAATAATGATCGATATTTCCCTTTTCAAATTGCTCGTAATAGGCAAGGTTGACAGCGATATCTTCCGGATGCGTTATTTCAGGCCAGGTAAGGTTTTGCAATTCTTCTTTAGTGCGCCCAAGAATCTGTTCATACATCGGGTTAATATTAATATCTGCGAATTCTTCATATCTGGTGTGCTTTTGACCATTCATGATGGCTATCCCTACCGGGGCTTGCTTAAACACGCTGGAATAGAACTTTTCTTTGACGATCTGCGTATTGATTTTCTTTATATAGGCAGCATTTTTTTCTTTATAAATTCTAATCAGTGTAATTATAACTAGGACGCCTGTATGAGAAATAATCCCGGGCAAAGATTCGGTTGAATTAAATCTAATCATAAATCCAACCGTGGCTACGAGAGCGATAGCATTCATCAAAAAAGATACAATATAACCCGGTCTATTTTCTTTTAGCACCAGGTATAAAGAAATAAACATCTGTAGTTGGACGATGATCCCTTTGATTGTTGATTCGTCAAGGGTGACCGGACCTTTGGCAAAGCCTCCATTTAGAACAAAAAACTGCATAGCTGTGAGAATTAAATACATAAGAACACATATAAATATATTCATATAGCTGGTCTTTCTATCCACTCCTTCTGTGATGCCAAAGCTATCCTTCTGAAGGATATGGTAGATTGCCAAAACGGGTATCAGCATAATCACAGGTGCCATCTGTGGTAACTCAGAATACAAACTGCTTAAAACCACATCGGTTAATGTTCCGAGAATAAGAGCGATTATAATAGCAAGACAAATGAGACGTGATTTCTTTTTTATGCTTTCATCTGATGATTTTTTTCCCCATTGATATAAAAACACCAATCCTAAAACTGTAAAGCCGATATAGTAGAGGTAGAATATCCAGTCCCAGACATTATTCTGAGCCACATTAATCCAGCCGTAATTTGTATAATGAAGTAGATAAGGGTAAGGGTTCATCCTATTTGGAATAACAAAGGCAAACAGCATAATTAAAGCCGGTAAATACAAACATCCATAAAACCACCATTTCCTATAAGGGTAGGGTTTATCCGTTATAATCAACACAAAATGAAGAAGAATGGCATAAGTTGCACCCCAACCAATAGCCGAAAAACGCCGCCAAATTTCACCAGTTGCGGCATCAGGAGCAATGGTCGACAGTGCCATACCAGACGACCAAATTGTAATCGCGACTGTAAGGGCGAAAAATGCTCTATTAGCCGGAGCTTGATGATTGTACTGCAAAGTAAATATCCCACTGGCCAGCACAACCAGGCCCACAGCTAAAAACAGTAGTGAGACCATCCAAATACTAAGCATTTTTCTCACCCCCTTCAATTTTTGAAAAGATTGTATATCAAGGAAGCGAATAATACAACTCTTTATTGATTCAAATTGTGCAAAATTCTCCTGATTTTTAAATTATGTTATATATCAGTTTATTTGCCCAAAAATAGCTTTTGAATACTCTTCTATGTCACCGGGAGTAAGCATGTGGAATTTTTCTTTCACAGCTTTGCTTACTATCTCATACTCAATTTTTCAATTGCTTGCTCTTCATCAGGTAAGAAAAATATCTCTTTACCAGAGTTGCACT
>JAAYOJ010000119.1 GCA_012520405.1 Peptococcaceae bacterium | reverse complement strand
TTTCTCGAGCGTAATAATCGTATTATCCCAATTATTTAGAATTCCGATACCTTATTTGAAGAGTAAGAACCTTTTTATCAAGAATCCGGGTTATTATTACTCTCTTCCTTTTGTTCTTCATATTGTTTAAATTTTATAAAATCAATAATACTCTTTTTTGCTTCCGGTGAAAGGTTGGTTGTATTTTGGAGAACTGTTAATCCATAAAGATCTATGTTATCTGCTAAAATATTACCGTCTTTGTTGATAATACTTACATTTTTTACTTCAAAAAAATAGCTGGGATGAACGTCAAAAATAGCGCATAGTTTAGAAATAATCTTGAGGTTGGGGGCTGTTGTACCCGTTTCAATTTGTTGGTAGTGTTGAACAGTTACATTTAATTTTTTTGCAAGCTCCAATTGGGTTAGTTTATTTTGTCTACGCAAACTCTTCATTTTACCTTTAATCTGTTTATATACTTCTTTTTCAATTGTATTAGCGCTCAAATTTATCATCCTCTTCTACAAATAATGCATTCATATTAGTTTCTTTTGATATTATAATCTTTATACAAATTAAAATCCATATATTAGTTTGGTATTGCAATAATCTTTCGAAAAGCAAATATTGCATAAATTCAGAAAATATAAATAAATACCTTGATAAAAATAAAAAAACACAAAATATAAATAGGTATATTGACTTATTAGTAATTGTATCATACAATTAAAATACAAAGTAAAAGTTTGGGTTAAATTTAGCATCAACTTTCATAATATCAATCAAGTATTTTGTTTTTATTTGTTTAGGAGTATAAAAGTTTAATTATTTATGCGCTAAACCACAAAAGTGGTTTTTATTATGTTCTAAAAGCCTATTGCTAATACATTCTTTTAAAACTCGCCATAAACAAATTACTTGTTTGTTTAAATAAAATTGAAATAAAAAGGGGGGTAATTCATGAGTACAGCTTTAAGTATTGATAGTCAAGTAAAAGAGTATAAAAGACAAATAATTAACAGCATTAATAATATTTCTCAGGATCCGAAGATATCCAAATTGAGTGAAAAAAATTTCCCAATAAGCTTAAACTCACCTGCAGATAATTGGAAAGTTTTTTACTATAATAACAAAATTCAGGCTAAAGCTCTAACTAGCATTATTCAACAGAAAGACTCAATTGAAGATATTGAATCCTTCTTAAAAACAATTGCTAATGAGGGTTGCTATCAAACTTCAGAGTCCCATAAACTGTATTTTAACGACCAGGTGCGGAAGCACATAAGAAAAATAATCTAAGAAGCAGCTCATCGGCAAGCACACCTTTCGGTTGGAATTATGGATTTCTAGGATTTCCATTTCCCCAACTTTGAAAGGTGGTTTTTTGTTTTATAATTGATTGTTGGCGTATACAATTGTTGACGTATAGATTAAAATAAAGTAGAATATCTTCTGTCCTAAAAAAAAGCCGATGTGGCTCAGGGGTAGAGCAGCTCACTCGTAATGAGCAGGTCGCCGGTTCGAATCCGGCCATCGGCTCCATAAAAAAAGCTAGACACCGCAAGGGTTTGCGGTGTTTTTTGCTTCTATTAACTGTATTTTTTGATATCGCTGGGGTTAATAGCGGTGAGACCCGTCGCAAAAGGGCGGGTTTTTTGTTTTGCCGCAACGGCACAGGGAAAAAGCATCACCGGTTTTAAGCTGCGCACCGGACTCGTCATATAATATGCTTGGCCCCTTGATCAGTATCGGCCCGTTCTTCATCAGGCGGACCTCCACTTGGGGTGCCTCATGGCGGTAGTGAAGGGAGCCGGGTCCTTTGCCCAGGTCGGGATCGACCCGGGAACCTTCAGGTAGGGAATAAGACAGGGCCCCTGAGGGACAGGTGTCAATCAGTTTGATGATTTCTTCCGGTGAAGCGCCGTTAATATCAATCCAGGGCCTGTTCTTTTTATTGAAGACCGATGGCAGGTTGTGAATGCAATTGGCGACGTGGATGCAGTTCTCCGGCTTCCAGTAGACGATAAGATCCTGATTTTGATAGGTACGCATGGCATTTACCCCCCTGTATTTACAACTATGAGAACAGTATAGCAGAAAGTTCACAAATATTTTTCAAAAATTGCAGAATTATTCTTGCTTTATTACAGGAATACGTTATCATATTAAAGTGATAGAGAATATGCGGCGTAGTAGACCGCAATTATTTTTGAAGGAAATTGGAGGATATTATATGAAAAGAATAACCGTACTTTTGCTTGTGTTTGCTTTAGTGTTTGCCTGTTGTCTAACTGGCTGTTCAAAACCCGCAGCCGAAGAGGTGTCGGGGGACATGACGGATCTGGAGTATATCCAGGATAAGGGAGTCCTAATTGTCGGAATTACTGATTTCGCACCTATGGATTATAAAGATGCAAACGGCAATTGGATTGGTTTTGATGCCGATATGGCTAAAGATTTTGCTGAATTCTTAGGTGTAAATGTGGAATTCGTGGAGATAGATTGGGACAATAAGATCCTTGAACTCAATTCCAAGGCCATAGACTGCGTCTGGAACGGTATGACTCTTACCGATGAAGTAAAGAAAGGTATGGAGTGCTCCAATCCTTACTGTGAGAACGCGCAGGTCGTTGTTGTTCCCACTGAGGTAGCCGACAAGTACCAGGATAAAGAAAGCATCGCAGATCTTGCCATTGCAGTAGAATCTGGCTCCGCCGGAGAAGCTGCTATTAACGATCTTGGATATGACAGCGTTGCAGTACAAACTCAATCTTCCGCTCTTATGGAAGTTGCGGCCGGAACTGCTGATGCCTGTGTTATCGACCTGCTAATGGCCGGGGCCATGATTGGCGAAGGTACCAGCTATCCCCAACTAACTTATACTGTTGCTCTTAACTCCGAGGAATACGGCGTAGGCTTCCGTAAGGGAAGTGACCTGGCTGCGAAGTTAAATGAGTTTTTTGCTAAGGCTTATGCTGACGGGTCCATGATGGATTACGCAAAAACCTACGGCGTACAAGAATCAATCATAGCCCAGTAAGCAATACTAGTAACATGTCGAGTCACAAAGGCAGAGAGCGCTCGCTTTCTGCCTTTGACAATGAAAAGTAATATTCTATGATGTTTTGCAATG
>JAAYOJ010000197.1 GCA_012520405.1 Peptococcaceae bacterium | reverse complement strand
TCCAAAACCAAAAAAGAGAGCCCTCTGAGGCAGGGGATATCAATCCGGCTGAAGATTCTCAAACCACAAATCAGAACAATCAGGACAATACGGGGAAGATAAGCTCTAATGAATAAAAGCTGGCATGTAAATCCTGAACTATCCGCAATTAACCAATCCAGCCTAATCAGTTTAGTGAATGCCGGTCTTCCTCCCAGTATTCCTAACATCCTTTATCACAGAGGCTATACAACACCGCCAGCGATTTTGAACTACCTAAGGCCTTCATTATTTGACTTCAACTCACCATATTTGTTTAAAGATATGGAAAAAATTGTCCGGAGGCTGGATGAAGCTCAAAAAGCTTGTGAAAAGCTTCTAATTTACGGGGATTATGATGCAGACGGGGTAACTGCTACCGCCCTGCTTTATAAGGCCCTGCTTAAATTTGGTTTTAATGTTCTTGTTCATATTCCTAAAAGGGATGACGGCTATGGTTTACATAAGAACATTATCGAAAAGGCTGCTGAGAACGGAATAAGCGTGATAATAACTGTTGATTGCGGCATAACAGCTTGTGAGGAAATTAAATTAGCTTCGGCTCTGGGCCTGGACCTTATTATTACCGATCACCATGAACCGGGGGAAGTCCTACCGGAAGCTTACGGAATATTAAATGCCAAAGTAGAGAATTCTGGTTACCCCTTCCGGCATTTAGCAGGGGTAGGGGTAGCTTACAAATTAGTACAAGCCCTATTTGTCTATTATGGCCTCCCATTTGACTTATGCGGTACGGAAGGAGATTACCTTGATCTTGTAGCTTTGGGAACGATTGCTGATATTGTTCCGTTAATCGGTGAAAATCGTATTTTGGTTAAATACGGCCTTCAGGTTATGGAGAAAACCAAGCATCCTGGACTTAAAGCTTTACTGGAAGAGTGTGGCCTTAGCGGTAAAAAACTAAAAGCAGGCCAAATTTCTTTTATGGTTGCTCCGCGCATAAACGCAGCCGGAAGAATGGATACGGCCCGCTTAGCCTTAAATTTATTCCTGGAAGAAAACTATGACCATGCCTTGGCTATGGCCAAGGAGTTAACTACAGAAAATCAGCGCAGACAGGCCACGGAAAAAAACATACTGCAAGAAGCCGAAGACATTTTAAATCAAGCCCCCCTACCTCCGGTCATAGTTCTCTCTTCGCCGGCCTGGCACCACGGGGTAATTGGTATTGTAGCTTCCAGACTGGTGGAAAAATATCACCGTCCGGTGTTTATGATTTCTGAAGAAGAAGATAAGGCTAAAGGTTCAGCCAGAGGTATTGAAGATTACAATGTAATAGAAGAATTAAGAAAGGCTGACTCCCTGCTGCTTAAGTACGGCGGGCATAAGCAAGCCGCAGGCTTTACCCTTCTCAAAGAAAACATTGATTCCTTACGGCAGCTACTAATAACTAACTTTTTAGCCAGCGGTATAGTTTTTAAACAGCATTTTAACATCGATGCTTTGGTTAGTTTGGACCTAGTTGATTTTAATTTAGAAAAAGAACTTGCTCAAATGGCACCTTTTGGGGCAGAAAACCCGGCTCCTCTTTTATTAACCGAAAAGCTAACTGTTAAAAAGGTACAGACGGTAGGTAAGGAAGGGGACCATTTGAAGGTCTTTTTACAAAACGGCAGCGAATATTTGGAAGCAATGGCTTTTAAGAGAGGTAACGAATATAAGGAATTTTCGGCCCTGGAAAAAATAGATATGGTCTACACCTTAGAAGTAAATGACTATTTTCAGGAAAAAAAACTGCAAGCTGTAATCAAGGATTACCGGCCTGCCGGGGTGGACAAAGCAGCAGATGTTAGCTCGGATCTAGCGAACAGTTCGCTGGAAAGTTTGGCTCAAGCCGCTGCTACCACGGAAAAGAAAGTGCAAATAGAAGAAGCCCGGACAAAGCCTTTAAGCCGGGCCATGCTGGTTGAATTTTACAAGCACCTTAAGGCCTTGTCCCACCATAATAGTATATTTAGTTGGCAACCTGATTCCGCTAAGCCGGAGCAAAGGGAAATGATTAAGGTTTTAGAAGAACTGGGGATTGTTAGTTGGCTGGGCGGCACAGGTCCTTACCTCTTAAAAATCAACTCCGAGAAAAGAAACAATTTACAGAATTCCTTGCGTTTTAGAACCTTAAGTAGTAAATAATTGCCTATTTAGGTATAATTATAGCTATTAACCATAACTACGAGGTTAGTTTTATGAACATGGAGAAGCTTAAAAGCATTCTGCAAAACAATAATAGCCAATATAATATCGAAGAAATCGAAAAGGCCTATAACTTTGCGGCTGAAGCACATAAGGGTCAGCTTCGTAATTCCGGCGAAGAGTTTGTTCTTCACCCTCTGGAAGTGGCCTGTATTTTAGCTGAATTAGAGATGGATGACAGTACTATAATAGCTGCTCTCTTGCATGATGTGGCTGAAGATACGGATAAAAGCCTGGACGATATACGTAAGACCTTTGGAAATGAAGTTGCGCGGTTGGTTGACGGCGTTACAAAATTAGGCAAGATTGAATATAAGAGCAAAGTCGAAGTTCAGGTTGAAAACTTGAGGAAGATGTTTTTGGCCATGGCCAGGGATATTCGCGTTGTTTTAATCAAACTGGCTGACAGGCTTCATAATATGAGAACTCTTGACTTTCAGACCGAGAAAAAACAACTGGAAATTGCTCAAGAAACCATTGAAATATATGCACCTTTAGCTAATAGGTTAGGGATTTTCCGGATAAGATGGGAACTTGAAGATCTGTCCTTTCGTTATTTGCATCCCAAAGCTTATTATGAGTTGGTAGAGGGAATATCGTTCAAGAGAAAAGAGAGAGAAGAGCAAATCAATCTGGTAATAAATAAGCTTAAAACCAAATTGGATGAAGTGGGAATTGAAGCTGACATTGCAGGTCGTCCTAAACATTTTTACAGTATTTATAAGAAGATGATCACCCAAAATAAAGATTTAAGCGAAATATATGATCTTACCGCTGTCAGGGTTATCGTTAATACGGTTAATGATTGTTATGGAGCCTTAGGAATTGTTCATACCCTCTGGAAACCCTTACCGGGAAGGTTTAAGGACTATATAGCCATGCCCAAGCCCAATATGTATCAATCACTGCATACTACTTTAGTAGGCAGGCTTGGGGAACCTTTTGAAATCCAAATCCGTACTTGGGAAATGCACCGTACGGCTGAATACGGTATTGCAGCTCACTGGAAATACAAAGAAGGCCGGAAAGTAGAAGGAAATTTTGAACAAAAACTCTCCTGGCTGAGGCAGCTTTTGGAATGGCAGCATGACTCCAGGGATGCCGGGGAATTTATGGAGTCTCTAAAAGTGGATCTGTTTGCCGACACGGTATTTGTTTTTACGCCCAAGGGGGATGTTATTGAGTTACCTGCAGGATCTTGCCCTATTGATTTTGCTTACCGGGTCCATACCGGCGTCGGGCACAGCTGTATAGGAGCCAAAATTAACGGCAGAATAGTACCCTTAGAGACCAAACTGCAAAACGGTGATATAGTTGAAATTCTAACTTCCAAGACACCGCAGGGGCCCAGTCGTGACTGGGTATGCCTTGTTCAAACTTCTCAAGCAAGAAATAGAATTCGCCAGTGGTTTAAAAAGCAAAAAAGAGAAGAAAATGTTGCCAGGGGCAAAGATGGTATTGAACGGGAAGCCCGCAAGCTGGGACTGGATCCTTCTACTTCTCTTAAAAACGATAACCTGCAGAAATTAGCCAAATTGTTTGGCTATTCTAACATGGAAGATTTCTATGCCGCTTTGGGCGATGGAGCAATTACCTTTAAAAAAGCGCTGGCACGTTTACGAGAGGAAATCCTAAAAGAAGAAACCAAAACCCCTATGCTTATTTCCCCGGAACCAAAATCGCAAACGAAAACTTCTCCGGGGGTAAAGGTAAAAGGTGTAGATAATATTCTTATCCGTTTTTCCCAGTGTTGTAACCCTTTGCCGGGTGATGAAATCATTGGCTTTGTTACCAGAGGCAGAGGAGTTTCCATACATCGTACTGATTGCCGCGAACTTATAGGATTATCCCTTAAAGACAAAGACCGTTTGATTGAAGTCCAGTGGGAAGAAAATAATTATAGTGTCTACCCGGTGGATTTGGAAATAGTCGGCTTAGACCGGCCGCGCCTGGTCACTGACGTTATGAATGTTATTATGGAAACAAGAACTCATATGTTAGGTATGAATGCCAGGGTCAGTAAAGATAAAACAGCCAATATAAGATTGAAAATCGAAGCCAAAAATCTTGAACACTTAAATTATGTGGTGCAAAGAATTCGCCGAGTTAAGGATATATCTTTAGTGGAAAGAATATAAGTGGAGGGAAAATATGCGTTGTGTTATTCAGAGGGTCAGTAAGGCCTCAGTCCGAGTAGAAAATGAAACTATAGCTCAAATAAACCACGGTATTCTGGCTTTAGTGGGTATCGGGCGTGAGGATGACCTTAAGGATTTACACTGGATGGCAGAAAAAATAAGCGGTTTAAGGATATTCGAGGATGAACAGGGGAAGATGAACTTATCTCTCCTTGATGTTCAGGGCGAAATGCTTATGGTATCCCAGTTTACACTCTATGGCGATTGCCGCAAAGGGAAAAGACCTAGCTTTACGGAAGCTGCGGCTCCGCAGGACGCGGAAAAATTATTCAATGAATTAGTAAATGCTGTCCGGCAAAAAGGAATAACTGTGGAAACTGGAAAATTCCAAAGCGAGATGGCCGTGGAACTCATCAATCAGGGACCGGTGACTATTATATTGGACTCTAATAATTCTAAGAAATGAGGTTGATAACAAATGATTGAAAGTATTGTAACTCCCGGGATGGGCGTCAATTG
>JAAYOJ010000104.1 GCA_012520405.1 Peptococcaceae bacterium | reverse complement strand
TTTGACTTTAACTTCGGTAAAGGCTGTAGTCCCGGCATAAACTGCCTGAGTAGCAAAAACAAGCGCTACTATGAGCATCAGGATACGGCCCAACCATTTTTTTCGAAACAACTTTTTTCCTCCTAAATACTATGGTTTTAGATGTCTAATTTTCACCATCTGAAAATAACACAGAAAAACAACCTGCCGGTTGTTTTGTTTGAAGAATTTTACAGTTTTTTATCACCCGAATGATTTTACCAAATAATCATTTAAAATGCAAATTTTAAACCTTGTCTTCCAAATATACCCATAATGATATAAAATTATCCAGGAGAGCAGGCTCCCTAAACAATTAGAAAATGAAAAATAAAGGCAGGAGGAGAAATAGATGATAATTGCCGATACCGTGTTGCTGAACGGAAAAGTGGCTACCGTAGACAGAAACTTCAGTTTCAAGCGGGCCATTGCCGTAAAAAAGGGATGGATCATTGACGTAGGTGAGAACTGGGAGATGCAAGCCTATGTAGGTTCCGACACCAACATCATTGACCTCGAAGGAAAAGTCATTCTGCCCGGAATTCATGATGCCCATGTTCACCTCAGCGATTATATTGATAACCTTCATTGCTTGGATTGCGGTCGCACAAGGATTCAGACATTGGATGAGCTGCGGGCCATTCTTTCCGAGCGAGCCAGAACCCTTCCGCCCGGTACCTGGATTCGCGGAACTTGTTTAGAATCCGACTGCTTAGCGGAATGCCGTGAAGAAGGGCGCAGTGTTACCTGTCATGATCTTGATCCTGTGACTCCCTATCATCCGGTTATTATTACCTTCCGCGACGGACACAACTTCCTGGCCAACAGCAAAGCAATGGAAATTTGCGGAATTACCAGGGATACTCCTGATCTAGCCGGAGAAAAAATCGGTCGTGATGAAAAGGGCGAACTCAACGGAATTTTTCAGGAAGTCAGCGCCCTGCAGCTTATTTTCTCCAAGATACCGCGCCTGACGGTGGACGAGATAAAAAACAATCTGGTGGAAGGACAACAGCTCTTAAACAGCTGGGGTTACACCAGTTACACGGACTGCCTACTGGGACCCGCCAATAATAACCGGGAGTCCGGAGCCTCGGGTGAGCGCGCTATCTTTGCTTATCGCAAACTGCAGGAGGAGGGACTCATGACAGCTCGCGTTTCCCTCGGCTTTTATTCCGGCCAGGACGGTAAGCAATCGTATGATATCCTAAAACGAGATCTGGATAATTTTCCCTTCCCGGACTTTCCGGACCGTAATTGGCTGGATCTACGCCTAATCAAGCTTTTCTGCGATGGCCTGTACATGACCCACACCGCCTGGATGAAAGAAGACTATGCCGACGACCCCGGCCGGCGCGGAAAATCGTGCTTCCTCAGCCCTGAGGCCAGCGATGAAGAACAGGAGCAGGAACTGCGAAAAATTATTCAACTTGTTCATGATCGCGGATACCAGGTCGGTATCCACGCCATTGGCAACAGAGCGGTAAAAGCGGCCGTGGAAGCCATCATTGCCGCCCAGCAGACTAACCCGGGTAAGTCTCGGCGTCATTACCTGATTCACGGGGATGTGCTGGGTGACCGGGAGGATTTGTGGAAGGCCGTTAAACACGGTATCGGAATTTCTGCCCAATCAGCCCTGGCCGACTATAATTATGAAATTGCTATAGAACGTTGTGGCTTGCAAAAAGGAGAAGCTTTGATGGGGCTTAGACATCTGGTAGACATGGGCTTTCACATTGCCAATGGTTCTGATGCCGTAGGCGGGGAATACGGCGACTGGCGACATACCGTCCAGGCAGCAGTGACACGCCGGTCTCGCGTCACAGGAAAAGTGCATCGTCCGGATCTGGCTATTACGGTCGAAGAGGCGATTCGTCAATTCACCATGGGCGGGGCTTACCAGGAGTATATGGAAGATGTCCGCGGTTCAATCGAGCCAGGAAAGGTTGCCGATTTCACAGTTCTTGACAGGGATATTTTCACCATTGACCCCGAAACTATAGATCAAACTAAAATTGTGATGACTATGGTGGACGGTAAAGTTGTTTATCGAACAGAGCTTTGATAATTAACGGAATTATAATTCAGTCCCATGCCGCTACGCGGCACCACAAAAAAATGAAACTTTAAATCTAGTTTTGGCAGAAATTCAGGAAAAATAGAGGTTGTTGGCCTGAGCCGATATGGTTCAGGTTAACAACCTTTTTCTTTCTTTGCAATTTCTAACTTTATTTTAGGATAAAGCCTATAGCGTAAAATTGTCAGATATGTTGTAAGCTCAATAAATGTGTCGTAATTAGAAGATCATATCCATATAGAAAAGAGAGGTAAAAAAAATAAATTTCTAGAATATTAACATATGTAAGAAAATGGAAATCATTCTACTGCTCACAAACACCTTTTATAACCCCTTAAATAGCTAGTGATGCTCGTCATATGTTAGCACTTATGAATGACGACACAGTTGGGGACGTAGAGAACTCCCAAATAACTTTTATTAACTCTTTGCCTAAATTATGCCAATTTTTTATTCCTAACATTTATGACATTATTGCAATAGCTTAATCGTTTTTATCATTTCCAATAGAAATAAATGCTTATTATAATTTAGACAAAGGTATACGGATATTCCAACTTTTGTTAGTGAAGAATGCCGTATTTATGTAGATCTACATAACCCCAGTTGCTGTGCGTATGCATCAATACCATGAAAGAGGTGACCTTGTGAGAGTATACTTGTTAGTTGATTTTGGGAGTACCTATACAAAAGTAACAGCTGTTGATATAGACAGCGAAACTTTAGTGGGAACCGCCCAATCTCCTACTACGGTTGAAACGGACATATCCATAGGCCTTAATAAAGCGCTGAGTGCATTGAAAAACTCATGCGGGTTCGCTGAAACCGATATCTGTGGCAGGTATGCTAGCAGTAGCGCCGCAGGCGGACTGAAAATGGTCGCAATAGGATTGGTTCCCGACCTTACACTAAGTGCCGCACGACTTGCAGCGCTCGGAGCCGGTGCAAAGGTAATCGGATCATACGGATTTGAGATTGATAAAGCAATCGTGGACGAAATAGAGAAAAAACAATGCGATATCATAATGCTGTGTGGAGGAACAGACGGCGGAAATAAAGACGTAATTCTTCACAATGCAGATATGCTCTCGAAATCGCAGATCAACTGTCCTTTTTTGATTTGCGGAAACCGCGTTGTCAGCGAGACCATACGCGGGATGCTGGAACAGGCTGGAAAAAAAGTCTATGTTACAAATAATGTATTGCCCAGCGTTAACGAGATTGATATCGAACC
>JAAYOJ010000019.1 GCA_012520405.1 Peptococcaceae bacterium | reverse complement strand
TTTATGGCCATGCAGCAAGGCGTGCCAATTGATGAAGTTGTGAGTAAAGGGGTAATTTTAGCTTTTGCCGTATTTCCTCAAATCATTAATGAAATGCCTGGATTTAATGCAGCATTTGGTATTTTGTTCTTTGCTTGCTTATTCCTGGCAGGAATAACTTCTTTGATTTCGATTATTGAAACATATATCGCCGGGATACAGGATAAATTTAAGATTTCCAGGAAAAAAGCTGTTGTTATCTGCTGTGGTTTGTCGGCTCTTACCTCGATAATTTATGCCACTCAAGGGGGATTAAACATCCTTGATATTGTCGATGCCTTTATAAACAATTACGGGGTTGCCTTTGCCGGACTCGCTGAGATAATTGCAGTTGTCTGGGTACTTAATAAACTTAATGATCTCCGTGATCATGCCAATGCTTTATCTGATATCCGATTGGGTAGTTGGTGGACAATTTGCTTAAAGTATATTACACCTTTAATTCTTACTCTTATGCTGATCTTAAATATTAAAACAGATTTGACATCCAGCTACGGTGGATATCCGATAATGTTAAATTTCTACTTCGGATGGCTAGTTGCAATTTGCGCCATAATATTTGGAATCGTATTTGCATATGTAAAAAAATGGGACAGAAATGTCTTAGAAATGCCTGAAGACAGGGAGGTTAAGAAAAATGGAAAGTAGTTCAGTGGTTATGATGATTATTGGAATAATTATTATTTGGGGTGGACTAGCAGCTAGTATCGCCCATGCTGTTAGAAAGGCTAAATCCAGGTCTTGAATTTCATTGTCTCTTAGTGTTGCTCTCACTTCAAAATGTCAGTTATAATAAGCTCAAGAATGTAATTTAAATATTTATTAAGGAGGGTAAGAATGAATACATTTGATATTATTATTCTTACCCTTCTTGTTCTCGGTGGGATAATCGGCTTTCGAAAAGGACTAATTACCGGCATTAGCAGATTTGTTGGTAAAATTTTAGCTATTGGTTTTGCTTTTGCTTTTCACGATGAATTTACAATTATACTTGAGGAATTGTTCGGGCTAAGCAAAATAATCGAGGCCACATTAAATGGTATTTTAGTTAAGGTAATTGATGGTAACATAACATCGGACCTATACGGTGACTCAGATCACTTGCTTCAGCCCGCTGTCGGACTGCTTACATCCATTTCAGAATATATTCTCCTAATTTTCTCTATAGCAGTATTGTTTATCATAGCTTCATTTTTAATAAATTTGGTTATAAGTTTGATTATTTCTCCTGTTGCCAGAAAATTAGGGTTGATTAACAGGGGTGGAGGGTTTGCTTTTGGCGTCTTAAGTTCTTTTATTGTTCTTTGCTTATTTATTGGACTGTTTACGCCTTTTCTGAACTTGCCTGGAAATAAGGTGTTAAGTATTGGCAACTCTCTGCTTTACCCTTTAATGTTACAAGGATATGATTTGGAATTATCCGTATTCTCAAGTTTCTCGGACGATATCTTAACTAATTCTCTATACTCTTTACCCTTTTCGTCGGAAACTAGTTTATAGGGTTATTCACAGATCTTTATAGTTGTAAAGGACTGATAAGATTTGAAACTTGACGTCGGTGATATTGTTCGGCTGCGTAAGAATCATCCCTGTGGCAATTCTGATTTTAAAATAATGAGAACAGGTATGGATTTTAGAATTGAATGCCTTAAATGCGGTCACCAAACTTGGATTACTCGTATCAAGTTAGAAAGAAACATTAAAGAGATTATAGGCAATACAGAAAAAAGTGAACAGTAAGAAATATAAATAGAATTAAATTGAATAACTCATTTGAGTTTTTTAGTAAACTGAAAATTGCATTGCCTTAAGTTTAGTGCTATAATAAATCTCTGTAATACAACAATTCCCTGCTCTGCACAAGCTGCAGGGCCATTTAGTCCGGGGGGAGGTGCAAATATGCAAGCGTACGAAGTGATGTACATTATCAGGCCTGATCTCGAGGAAGAGGCAGTTCAAGCAAATGTTGATAGGTTTGCGGAAGTTGTTAATGCCAATGGCGGTACGGATCTTAAAGTTGATCTTTGGGGAAAACGTCGCCTGGCCTATGAGGTTAAGAAATTCAATGAAGGATATTATGTTCTCATGAATTTCAATGGTGAAGGTCGTACGGTTGAGGAACTGGAGCGTCTGATGAAAATTTCAGATACTGTTATCAGATTCCTGACAACCAAATCAGATTGATTGACGGAGGGGTAAAGGGTGTTTAATCGCGTGATTTTGATAGGCCGATTGACTAGGGACCCTGAGCTTCGCTATACTACTAATGGTATTGCTGTAGCTACATTTACTTTGGCCGTTAATAGGAATTTTAAAAATGCCCAAGGTGAAAGGGAAACGGATTTTATACCCTGTGTTGTCTTTCGCCAACTGGCTGAACTCTGTGCCAATTACCTGTCAAAAGGGAAGTTAGCGGCTCTTGAAGGACGGCTTCAAATCCGGTCCTACGAGGCTCAAGACGGTCAGCGAAAATATGTGACGGAAGTTATCGGAGACGATGTTAGATTTTTAAGTCCGAAGGATTCCAGTAGCAATGCCCCTTCATCTTCTTCGGAACCGAGCGATTTTGGTTCATTTGCTCATGAAGTTAGTTTGGATGATGATATACCATTTTAGTACGAAGGGAGGAGCGTTTTTATGGCCAACGGTGCTGCAAGGAGTAATAGAGGACGTCGTCCGCGTAAAAGAGTGTGCAGTTTTTGTGTTGATAAAGTTGAAAGTATAGATTATAAAGATACACATAAATTACGTAAGTATATAACGGAAAGAGGCAAAATTTTGCCGCGTCGGATTTCTGGAAACTGTGCCAAACATCAAAGGCAAGTTACAATTGCCGTGAAAAGAGCGCGCAGTATAGCATTACTACCGTTCACTATTGAATAGAAAGAGAGGGAGCTAGGCTCCCTTTTTTAAATATGTCTTCTATGCTAGGTTGAGTTATTAATGCTTGGATTTATAAGTTCTGAGAAGGAGTTTCTATATATTTTCACGAACACATATTTACCATATAATTTAGGGGGTTAGATACCGTGGAACCAGTGGCTGTCGATGTCGTAAAATGCTCTAAGGCTATTGAAGAGCTCAAGGTGGAACTCCTTAAAGCCCAATGGATGATCCAGCAAAGTACTTTGAAGGCCTCAGAAAACGAGATTCTCGATAGTATGGCAACAATAGTTGGTTTGAGTTATTTGCTGACCCGCAGATTAGGATTTGATTATTCCAGATTAGACAGGGTACTTTATAAACAATTAGCACAATGGCAAAAAGAAGATTTGTATGCTTTGGAATCCGAATGGGGAGATTTAAGTCTCTTGTTATCCTATTTGGCCCCTGAAGAGGATTGATAGGAGAAAACTATGTACATTAGTGATAAGGATGTCCTTAACTATGCTTGCAAGTTTTTTCTTGTATTTTTGCCTTTGATTTGGTCCTTATATAATGTTTGGAGCTGGTTGGCAGAGATATTTCTTCTTCTGGTCGTATTTTATCACGCTAGGAGTTCGGGAATTAAGTTAACAGCGATTTTGCTGGCAGCCGGCTATTTGATAGCGCTTATAGCCGGCGGAAGAGATATTATTTGGCAGATAGGGTTTGTACCTTGGGTTGGGATTCTTGTGTTTATCCTCCAGCAAAGGGGTATGAAAACAAGCGAGACTATGTTCTGGTGTCTAATGCTTGCAGCCCTTCTTAGTGCTCTGCCGATAATACCGGCGGTTAGGCAAGCTCTTCAACCGGGCAACTTACAGCGAGAATTGCTTGCTATCATGCAGTTATATGACCAGCAAGGAGTTATTAAACTTTTGACGGGTCAGGGCATTGTTAAGGAAGAAATTGAGAAGTATGTTAATATTATGCTTATGCTTAAATACCGATTGATGCCTGGATTTGTTGCAATTATTGGGATGTTAGGGTTTTCCTTAACATACCTGGGTTATAGATTTTTTACCAAACAAAAAGTTAAAAACTTTTCTCTGTGGTCACTTCCCTGGTATGCTGTGTGGGCGGTTATTATTGGGATTATAGCATATTTAGGTGGGGACTATTATGGCCATACGGCAGTAGCCTATGCCGGCCTCAATCTGATGCTCATAATGGCTGTAATTTGCGTTGTACTAGGTTTTTCCTGCCTTATTCACTTTTATAGACGAATATTAAGTAGACGCGCTTTAATTATCTTGGTTGGTATATTCTTATTTATTTTTGTGTTTTCAATTCTTACGGGAAATCCTTTACTTATGGGTTTTTTGTATTTAATGATTTTCATGTGGATGATGGCTGCTATGTTCATAGGGTTATTCGATTTATTATTTAACTTTAGAAAACTTCCCGGCACAAACAAGGAGGTAAAATAGTGAGAGTAATTTTAAAGCAAGATGTAAAATCACTGGGCAAGAAGGGGTCAATTTGTGAGGTTTCAGATGGCTATGCCCGGAACTACCTAATTCCACGGAATCTTGCTGTGGAAGCTACAGAAGGTAATGTCCAGGATTTAGCACATAAGCAAAAGCAAGAGGACTTGCGCAGGCAGAAAGAAAAACAAGCGGCAGTTGATTTAGCTGCCAAAATTGAATCCCTGAATGTTGTTATCAAAGTCAAGGTTGGTGAAAAAGGGCGGCTGTTCGGCTCGGTTACCAACAAGGAGATTGCGGATGTATTAGAAAAAGAATACCAACTAAAACTAGATAAAAGAAAAATAGAAATCAAAGAGCCGTTTAAATCTTTAGGAGAATATGAAGTGGTTATCAAACTTCATCCGGAAGTAACCGCTAATATTAAAATTAAAGTTGAGGCGGCCTAAAGGACATAATTTAATGAGGAAGTGACTCCAAGTGCAGAGCTTTTTAAAGAGATTCCTTATATCCAATGATTCTAATGAGGAGCCCACACCGGACCAATTAAAATTAGAAATTGATGCTTTATATGTGGTGCTTTCCAACCTTTACGGAACGGATAAACTCATACTTAAGGCCAGCAAACTGGAAGCCTTGGATTTAATGCGTTCTGAGGATCTTGGGGAAAGAGTTCTCGGGCTGCAGAAGCTAGCTAATGATGATCCTACGCTCAAAAATGTTCCACAAATCAAGGAGATTCCAGAGCTTTTACGGGGAATCGAGGAGCATATCGCTGAAACAGTTGCTAAGAGATCTGTGGAAGACAGGCTTAACCAGGCGGTAGCTGAAAGGATGCAGGAGAAGCACGAAGAATACATTAAAGAAATAAAATCCCAGGTTTTAAAAGAGCTGGGTGGGCCAGAGAATGCCCAAACTCTAAAAAAATTGGCCCTTTTGGAAAAAATGAATGCCGCAAAGCCTTTATCTTCTGCGCTTAAAGTTTTAAGGCCCAAAGCTCCTGAGGAAATTGTCGGGCAAAGCAATGCTATGCAGGCCTTGTTAGCCAAACTTGCTACTCCTTTTCCCCAACATATTTTAATATATGGTCCACCGGGTGTCGGTAAGACCTCAGCAGCCCGCGTAGCCTTGGAAACAGTAAAAAAACTTTCAGACTCACCTTTTAATGCTGATGCTCCTTTTATTGAAGTGGATGGGACTACTTTGCGCTGGGACCCCAGAGATATCACGAACCCCCTTTTGGGATCCGTTCATGACCCGATTTACCAAGGTGCCAGAAGGGATTTAGCAGATACCGGTATTCCCGAACCTAAACTCGGTCTGGTTAATGACGCCCATAAGGGAGTACTTTTTATAGACGAAATCGGTGAGATGGATCCCATTCTGTTGAATAAACTATTAAAAGTGTTGGAAGATAAAAGAGTTTTCTTTGAATCATCTTACTACGATCCCCACAATACTCAAATACCTCTTTATATTAAAAAGATTTTCGAAGAGGGTGTTCCTGCTGATTTCGTGTTAATAGGGGCGACAACCAGGGATCCCAGCGATCTTAATCCCGCGCTGCGTTCCCGTTGCGCCGAGGTGTATTTTGTTCCCTTGGAACCTTCTCATATTGCTGAAATTGTGAAGCAAGCATCTAGAAAACTTGATGTTCAGCTGGAAGAGAATATTCCCAATATTATCAGTGAATATGTAATTGAAGGAAGAAAGGCCAATAGTATTCTCTTAGATGCCTATGGCTTAGCCAAGTTTAAAAATCCTGACCGGAAAAATATTATTATTACTGAAGAAGAAGTCCGGGAAGTACTGCGCTCAGCCCGTTTAACTCCATATGTTCACCAAAAAGCTAAAGCCGGTTACGATATAGGAAGAATTCTGGGGCTGGGGGTTTCCGGTTTTCTAGGGTCTGTTTTGGAAATTGAGGCCAAGGTATTTCCTGGGCCGGCTGGTAAAGGGGACATTCGTTTTAATGAAACTGCCGGCAGTATGGCCAGAGATGCTGTGTTTAATGCTGCCGCCGTAATTCGCAGCCTTACAGGGGAAGATCTCAAAAATTATGATATTCATGTCAACGTGGTCGGCGGAGGGCGGATTGACGGCCCTTCCGCAGGCTTAGCAACTACCATGGCTATTTATAGTGCTCTGAAAAATCATCCCTTAAGGAAAGATGTGGCCGTAACCGGGGAGATTTCCATTCAGGGTAAAGTAAAACCGGTTGGTGGAATTTATGAAAAGATTTTCGGAGCCAAACAGGCGGGAGTAAAAACAGTTTTAATTCCTGAGGAGAATAAATCTGAGGTACCAACCGGGCTTAAAGGAATTGAAGTCATCGCGGTTAGCAATATCCAAGATGCTTTAAAAATAGCCCAAGCCGACTAGGATTTAATTATATTTTATGAAAAATAAAGCGAGTTGCTATCGAATAGTAAAATTAATAGTAAAATATAGGTAGAATAATAGGAAAACAAGGAGAAAAGAGTATGGAACTTGTTAAAGTTCCTCCCCATAACCTGGAGGCAGAACAGGCTGTGTTGGGTGCCCTTATGCTCGACACGCAGAAAAGCAGCATTGTTTTTGAATTTCTCCGGCCGGAGGACTTTTACCGAGATGCTCATAGGAATATTTATCTGGTTATTAGGGATATTTTCGAAAGTGGGGACCCTGTTGATTTAGTTACCGTAGCTGAAAGCCTGCGTCAGGCAGGAAGGCTGGAAAGCATCGGGGGAATCGGTACAATATCCCAAATAGCCGGTTCCGTGCCTTCAGCTGCTAATGTCGATCATTATGCTCGTATTGTAGCTGAGAAATCTCTGCTCAGACAGCTTATTAAAATGGCAGCATATTTGGAAGAGAAAGGCTATGAAGCCAATGAAGAGGCTGCTAGTTTGCTGGAGGAAGCTGAACGGCAGATTTTGGACATTTCCCAGCGCCAAACAAAAGAAGGATTTGTTTCGATTCGTTCGGTGTTATTGGACACTTTTGACAAAATAGAATATCTATTTGCTAATAAGGGAAATTTAACAGGTGTAGCTTCCCATTTCAAAGAGTTGGATCGGATTACTTCGGGCTGGCAGCCTTCGGATCTTATAATTATAGCGGCCCGACCTTCTATGGGAAAAACGGCACTGGTATTAAATATGGCTCAGAATGCAGCAGTAAAGTCAAATGCTACCGTAGCCTTGTTCAGTCTGGAGATGTCCAAAGAGCAGTTAGTGCAGAGAATGCTGTGTTCAGAGGCTATGGTTGATCAACAGAGAGTCAGAACAGGTGAACTACTAGATTCCGATTGGCCTAAATTAACTCAGGCTGTGGGCCCTTTATCGGAGGCACCTATCTTTATTGACGATACTGTTGGCATTTCTTTAGCTGATTTACGTTCCAAAGCCCGGAGGCTAAAGCTAGAGCGAGGAGCTTTGGATTTAATTATCATTGACTATCTGCAGCTTATGACTATTGGGAAGAGGATGGAAAATCGTCAACAGGAAGTAGCCCAGATTTCCAGGGGCTTAAAAGGCATAGCCAGAGAACTTTCCGTGCCAGTGATCGCTTTATCTCAGCTCAACCGCGGAGTTGAGCAGCGGCAGGACAAGAGACCTATTATGTCCGACCTTTTGGAGTCCGGAGCCATTGAGGCTGATGCGGACGTAATAGCATTTATTTATCGCGATGAATATTATCATCCCGATTCAGATAAAAAAGGGATTGCCGAAATTATTATTGCCAAACACCGCAACGGACCGGTGGGAACCGTAGAACTAGGATATTTAAAAGAATTTACCAAGTTCGTAAATCTGGATCGCAGATATTAAGCCCATTATACCGAACAATTTTTATCAATATATCTCTATCGTTCGTAGATTTCATAGACATATTTGAATACCTTCAATATGCAGGGTCATAGATTATAATTTTTGCTTTGCATTATCTAAAAATTATAAAAAAGGATTTTCTTCTTGACATGTTATTGTCAATCGTGTAAAATTCAGTATCGTGGTGAGGGCCATTAGCTCAGTCGGTAGAGCACCTGACTTTTAATCAGGGCGTCCCGCGTTCGAATCGCGGATGGCTCACCAGAATGTGGCCCCTTGGTCAAGTGGTTTAAGACACCGCCCTTTCACGGCGGTAACACGGGTTCGAATCCCGTAGGGGTCACCACTTAAATTTTATTAGGGATTCGAACGGGCGTTAAGAAATGCGACCTATGGGAGCATTTTAGCCCCGGCCTGATAGTGAGCGAAGCGAACGGCGGGAATCCCGTAGGG
>JAAYOJ010000058.1 GCA_012520405.1 Peptococcaceae bacterium | reverse complement strand
CGGATTTATACAAAATCATAACCACCTATGATGGGGAACAGTAAATCACCAACGGAGGTAGCTCTATGAAATCACTGGTTTTAGCGGAAAAACCCAGTGTGGCACGGGAGATTGCCAGGGTTTTACAATGTAACAGCAAGAATAAAGGTTTTTTGGAAGGATCGAAATACGTCGTGACCTGGGCCTTGGGACATTTAGTCACTTTAGCCGAACCGGAAGATTACGACCGAAAATATAAAGAATGGCGGATGGAAGATCTGCCCATACTACCTGAAAAATTGAAGCTTAAAGTAATCCGACAAACAGCTCATCAATATCAGGTGGTCACTAAACTCATGAAACGCAATGATATTAAGGAATTAATTATCGCTACGGATGCCGGCCGAGAAGGGGAGCTCGTGGCCCGCTGGATCATGAAGCTCGGCAACTGGCACAAACCCTTTAAACGCCTTTGGATATCTTCACAAACCGACAAAGCTATTCTGGAGGGTTTTGCCAACCTTAAACCCGGCCCAAACTACAATAAATTGTTTGAGGCCGCTGTTTGCCGGGCAGAGGCAGATTGGCTTATCGGTTTGAACGTAACCCGGGCTTTAACTTGCAAGTTTAACGCGCAGCTTAATTCCGGACGGGTCCAAACCCCTACTCTGGCCATGATTGTGCGGCGAGAAGAAGAAATAGTTAAGTTTGTCCCTGAGGATTACTGGACCATTCGTGCGGATTTTGGGGATTTCTTCGGCGACTGGCGTGGCAAAGCAGGCAACCGCCTTTTTGATTATCGCCAGGTGGAAGCCCTGCTGCAAAAACTGCAAGGACATACAGCCAAAATACTTCAAGTTAAACGAGACCATAAAAATGAACCACCGCCTTTGGCCTACGATTTGACCGAACTACAGCGGGATGCCAACCGCAAATTAAACTTTCCCGCTCAAAAAACCTCCTTTACGCTCCAAAAATTATATGAACGGCATAAACTTGTTACTTACCCTCGTACGGATTCCCGTTATTTATCTGCTGATATAGTACCGACCCTGCCGGCCCGTTTGCAAGCCATGGCTGCCGGGCCATACCTTAAAGCCGCCAAAGAGCTTTTGGGACAACCCCTTAAACCATCCAAACGCCTGGTGAACGACAGCAAAGTATCCGATCATCATGCCATTATCCCCACGGAACAGCCGCTCAGACTGGCTGACCTGACAGGCGATGAAAAATCCTTGTACGACCTAATTGCCCGCCGCTTTTTGGCCGTACTGTCTCCGCCGTACAGCTATGAACAGCTGACTGTGGTTACGGATATTGGGGGTGAAAAGTTTTATTCCCGGGGTAAAATAGTTAAGGACCAGGGATGGAGAGCTGTAAGCTCCTATGTTCCCCTAGACGAAGACAGCCGGGGGACCAGAGAAGATCTATTACCGGAACAAACCCTAGCTATGCTAAAGCAGGGAGAAGAACGCACTGTTAAAAATCTTAAATCTATTAAAGGAAAAACTAAACCACCGGCTCGTTATACAGAAGCAAGCCTGCTTTCCGCCATGGAAAACCCGGGCACATTTATTGAGGATGAGGAATTGAGAGAAGCGCTGAAAGGAGGAGGGCTGGGGACACCGGCCACCCGAGCAGAGATTATTGAAAAACTGCTTCATACCAGTTATATTGAACGCAGCGGCAAAGAATTGGTTCCCACCTCCAAGGGCAAGCAATTAATTGATCTGGTCGCTCCCGAACTCAGAAGCCCGGAACTTACTGCCCAATGGGAGCAAGCCTTGACCGATATCGCTAAGGGCAAGGGAAATAAACAAGCCTTTATTCAAGGCATCCGTAAACAGACCGTAAAATTGGTAAAAGATATTGCTCTAGATAATTCGGTTTACCGAGCCGATAACATTACCAAAACCAAATGTCCTATCTGCAACAAATATATGCTCCTGGTCAACGGCAAACGCGGTAAAATGCTGCTTTGCCAGGACCGAGCTTGCGGCCACCGACAGCCGGAAAAAGAAAAAGAATTCAGTTTCGGCAATTCCAAAAGAGCTAGCCGAATCAATCAAAAACTTATTGCCAAATACAGCGACAACCAGGATATTGGTTACAATATGGGTGATTTACTCAAAGAAGCGCTGGCTAAGCAAAAACAGAAAGATTGACAGTTAGATAAAATTGAAGAGAGACTACAAATGATAAAAACATATAGAATGTATTGGGAGTTTACTCGAAAATCCTTTCAACGTTCAGCTGCTTACCGAGTCGATTCATGGAGCAGAGTACTTGGTAATGTTATGTCTCTTGGCATTTGGGGATGTATCTGGTTTGCCCTTTATTACGGCAAAGGTTCCGTGGAAAACATCTCTTTCCATTCCATGCTTAGTTACATCCTCATTAGCATGGCCCTGCAAGGGATTCACAACGCCGGTACGCCGCTCTGGGAGATTCAGCGTCGGGTTCGGACCGGCGATATAGCCATAGAACTGCTGCGACCTTACGATTATCCCTTGCGCATGCTTTTTACGGATCTCGGCAGCATGTCTTTCTACTTTATTACAGCCATATTTCCACTCTATACCCTAATTTTTATATTCTTCCAACCCAATATACCTTTATCCGCATCCCAGTGGGGCCTATTTCTTTTATCCGCAGTCCTGGGCTATTTGATTCGCTACAGCCTGGAGCTTACTTTCGGCCTGTTTACCTTTTGGCTGGTGGAAACTGGGGGAGTAGAGGATATTTTTTATTTTTCCATCTCCTTATTCTCCGGCTCGGTGGTTCCTCTTTGGTTTTTCCCCGACTGGCTGGCGAGCATAGCGTCCTTATTGCCTTTCCAGGGGATTTATTTTGTGCCGAATGCCATTTTTGTCGGAGAGTTGAGCGGACAAGCTATACTGCCCGCACTTTTAAATCAGGTAATTTGGCTGCTTATCTGCTATGGCCTGCTGCGTTTTGTTTGGGCCAAAGCGTCTCAGAAAGTTGTGGTCCAGGGAGGTTAGCCCGTGTTTGAGTCTTGTTTAAGGGGCCTTAAATTTTACTTTTATATGGTGGGTGTCAGTATTAAAACCCAACTCCAGTACCGCTATGCCTTTGTTATGAATATTTTAGGCTGGGCCATGACCTATGCCGGCACGGCTATAACCATGTGGGTCATGCTCTACTCTTTCCAGACAATCAGGGGCTGGATGTTTTGGGAACTTCTCTTTCTGTTCGGCTTGTCGGTATTATCCTGGAGTATTTGCATAATTTTCTTTTTTCATTTCCGCAATATGGACGAATATATTGTAGAAGGCACTTTTGATCGTTTTTTGGTTCGGCCCATACATCCTTTTTTACATGTTGTAGCTCTAAAATTTGATGTCGGGGCTTTCGGCCAACTATTATTCAGTATTGTCGCCCTGATAATTGCTTATGTCCAACTGGGACTTAATTGGCAGTTCTCACAATGGCTGATTTTTCTGGGAGCTGTAATAGGGGGGACTTTAATACAGGGAGGTATGCTGGTATTAATCTCCGGGGTGGCATTTTGGACTACCCGTTCAGAGCGTTTGTTCTGGACGCTGATGTGGCCGGCTAAAAATTTAATGAATTATCCACTGACCATTTTTCCACGAGTGATACAACTGCTTGTAACCTTCGTTTTGCCTTTTGCCTTTGTTAATTTCTTACCGGCTCTGCTTTTGCTGGGTAAAACCAAAGAAAGTTTCGCTCCTTACTGGGGTTTTTTCACCTTGCCGGTGGGTATTATCTTTTTTACCATCTGCCTCAAATTCTGGACTATAGGCTTAAACCATTACAAAAGTGCAGGTTCCTGAAAATTTTGGACTTTAGTAAAGGGGTTTTCCATGAGTATTATCGAAGTCAAGCATCTTTATAAGGAATTTAAAATCCCCAAAAGACAGGAGGGCTTAGCGGGGGCTTTGCGCAGTCTTTTTCATCGCCAATATCTCACCAAGCTAGCAGTGAATGATATTTCTTTTTCCATAGATAGTGGGGAGATGGTGGGCTATATCGGCCCTAACGGCGCAGGTAAGTCCACCACTATTAAAATGCTGACCGGAATTCTCGTACCCAGTTCCGGCGATATCAGGGTCAACGGTTTGATACCTTATAAAGAACGGCAGCGCAATGCCCGGCAAATTGGGGTTGTGTTTGGCCAGAGGTCTCAACTGTGGTGGGATTTGCCGACCATTGAATCCTTTGAACTGTTAAAGCAGGTGTTTCAAATTCCGGCCGACCGCTATCGTCAAAATATGGTTCGTTTTAGAAAAATTCTGGATCTGGATGAATTTTTGCATACTCCAGTCCGCCAGCTATCTTTGGGCCAGCGTATGCGGGCTGATATCGCCGCCGCTCTGCTGCATGACCCTAAAATTATATTTTTGGATGAGCCTACTATTGGCTTGGATGTCGTAGCTAAAGAGAGAATGCGCAGTTTTATTCGCGAAATAAATCAGGATCGGGGGGTAACCGTAATTTTAACCACCCATGATATGTCCGATATTGAAAAACTCTGCCAGCGAATGATTTTAATCGATAACGGCCAAGTCATGTATGATGGGGAACTAGCTAAGATTAAAGAAACATTCGGTAAAACCCGAATCTTGATCGTTGATTTAGAAGAGGATATTGTTGATTTTTCCCTGGCCGGGGTGGAAGTGATCAAACAAGAGGGTAACCGCCACTGGCTGAAATTCAACCGCGACACCATAACCGCTTCCCAATTGATTAGCCGAATTTCCGAGAATTATAACGTCAGGGATATTTCGATTCAAGACCCGGAGATAGAAGTTTTGATCCGCAACATTTATGAAAATACTCTTCCCCTTATTATTGATTGAAAAACTAATTCACGGTACAATATAAACTGGCCGTACCAATCATTGCCAACCCATTTGTTGTAAGCGATTTAAAAAGAAAAGGACGTGATATTAGTATGATGGCTGAGCAAAGCAAGGAAAGAGACCAACTATTTATCGACCTTGACGAAGGAAGAATCCCAAAACGGGTACCGGTACATACCTGGATGGATGTTAGCTACGTCATGCAGTACGCGGGTGTTGATCTCCGAAGAGCCCAATGGGACCTGGAAACCATGAAAGAAATGATTGAACTGGCCGCCAAAACATTCCAATCTGATATCGAACCGGCAACTGTCACGCGCTTAATGCCAGTTTACAACATTCTAGGAGCTGTGAACTTTGTTATGGGCTCTTCAGGACAAATTCAGCATCCCAACATTGTGGGAATGTACCCTGAAGAGTATGATGAATTGATAGCTGATCCCTATAAGTTCACCCATGATAAAGTTCTGCCACGTTTATATAAAAATTTGGACACGACACCGGCCAAGAGAGCTCTGGTCTTCAGCAAGGCCATGAAAGCTTATAACGATTATTATAGTCAAATTTTCCCTCATATCGCCATGGTTTCTCAAAAATACGGGCTGGCCAGCGGCCGGGTAGCCTGTCAAACCATAGCACCCTTTGACCATGTTGCTGACCAGTATAGGAGCTTCAGCGGAATCAGCGCAGATATTAGAAGATATCCGGAAAAAGTTGTCGAAGCCTGCGAAGCCATCCTACCCATGATGGTTAAAGCCGGTGTAAAACCTTGGTCTTCCCCCCAGGCTAGAACCTTTATTCCGCTTCATATGGCCCCATTTATGAGAACTAAAGATTTCGAAAAATTCTACTGGCCCACATTCAAAAAACTCATTGAGCAGTTAGCGGCTGCCGGTGCCCCGGCCTTGCTTTTTGTGGAACATGATTGGACCAGATTCCTTGACTATCTAAATGAATTGCCGGCCGGCACTCAAATGATGTTTGAATATGGAGATCCCAAGTTAATCAAAGAAAAAGTAGGTAAGAAACATATTATTTCCGGCTTGTATCCTTTGACTTTACTGGGCAAGGGAACAAAACAAGAATGTATTGACAAGGCCAAAGAACTCGTCGACATTCTTGCTCCTGGCGGCAACTATATCTTCAGCTTTGATAAAGTGGCTATTTTCCTACAGGACGCTAACCCCGAAAATATGATAGCTGTCAATGAATTTGTCAGAGAATACGCTAAATATTAAAAGCGCTTAGTGAAAAAAGGAGGAAGTAATAATGGATGAATTCAAGTCCGAATATTATACATCCTGGTCCGATTATCAACAAAACAATGATGTCCAAGAAGATACTGCTGACCTGATTGAAAGCTGTACCCAACCCTATGAAGAAGCTGCTTTTGAATTTACCATGTGGTTGGTATTCTGAGAATTATATAAATCTGCTATGCAATGCTGCTATCCAAAAGATGGCAGCATTTTGCATACTTCGCCAAAAATTCCTTGTAGGCACTTCCAAAATCAGGTATCATTTATATTTAGTGAAATATTACCAATATTATCAGTTTTATAAAGTATCTTTAAACTAGGAGAATTGGAGATAGAATATATGGTTAACTCGCAGCACTATTCCCGACCTGCAACCCTATGGACTAGAGACTTTATCGGCATCACTATAATCAATTTTCTTATATTCTGCGGATTTCAGATGTTGGTGCCTACCTTACCCTTGTTCGTCAAACATGTCGGCTGTTCAGACTCTGTTATTGGCTGGCTTGTCGGTATCAGTACTTTAGCAACTCTTCTTATTCGTCCGTTCTGCGGCCTTGCGCTGGATCGCTTTGGCCGTAAGGTAATTCTCATTATTGGCATTGGTCTGGTAATCATCACCACCCTCGTTTACCATTGGCTGGCCATAATAGCGATCATTCTGGCCGTGCGTTTTATCCAAGGCCTTGGCTGGGGCATATGCACTACAGCCAGCAGTACCGTGGCAACGGATACTTTACCTAAAAGCCGCTTTGGGGAAGGGATGGGCTATTTTAGTCTTTCCGTCAGTCTGGGTATCGCTATAGGACCTACTATTGGCCTTTCTGTCATGAATGCCGCTAATTTCACCTTTATGTCCTTTGTTGCCGCTGGTGTAAGCTTACTGGCCGTACTGCTGGCCTTATTTATTAAGTATCGAAAAATCATCCCTTCAAATATTTCCAAGATTAGTATAGATGCTATTTTCGAAAAAACGGCTATCCGACCGGCTGTTCTAATTTTCTTGGCTTGCTGCTGCAATGGAGCGATTTTTGGATTCATTTCCTTGTACGGATTGGAAAAAGGCATTGAAAACATTGGTCTTTATTTTGCTTTCTATGCAATATCCTCTCTTTTGACCAGACCTTTAATCGGCAAAATGATTGACCGTTTCGGTTTTGATGTTGTCATTTTTCCAGGTATTGTTCTTGTCGCTGGAGGCTTGCTGGCCATAGGCAGCGCCTCAAATCTAACTATTTTTCTCTTAGGGGCAGTTTTTTTTGGAGTAGGATTCGCTGCTGTCATGACAACCCTGCAGACCATGTCGGTACTTTTTGCACCAAGGGCCAGATTTGGGGCAGCCAATGCCACCTTTTACATCGGCTTTGATGCCGGAACAGGTTTTGGTTCCATCCTGGCCGGATTCGTCGCTTCCTTGATTGGCTATGGACCGATGTTTTCTTCCTTCTCGCTTTTCATGCTTTGCGCCGCCGTCCTTTATCTTGTATTTAAAAAAAATGACTCTAAACCTTCTGCTGACTCCGACCAATAGCCTCAGAGCGAAAAGTGCTGAAAGAAACTATAAATTGTTTTATATTGAAGGAAAAATAATAAAGATAGAGAATACTTAAAAACTAGAATCTTTTTCCAATGAATTTAATCAACATATTCAAGAAGGGCTGGTACTTCATGAATATAGATTTTCACCAACTATTAATTGAAAAATCTCCTATTGGCTATGCCTATCATAAAATTATTTGCCATAGTGATGGCAAGCCTTGCGATTATGAATTTATTGAAATAAATCCTGCCTATGAAAATCTTTGCGGGCTCAAGAGACAGGAAATTGTAGGTCGTAGAGCCACTCAAATTTTTTCCCATCTGAAAAATTGGATTGCATTCTATGGTGACCTGGCGCTTAAGGGTGGTCAAAAAGAACTTGAACATTACTCGGAAAGCCAAAAGAAATGGTATAAAATAGTCGCTTACTCCCCACAAAAGTATTACTTTGTCACCCTTGTTATTGATATTACAGCAGAAAAACAACAGGTAATTAATCTCCGAAACCTACAAACAAAAGTGAAGGAAATAGAACGAAAATATGTTACCCATAGCAAACAAACAGAAGAGGCTCTGCATTTTAGCCAGAGACAGCTATCGGATATTATTGAATTCTTGCCTGACGCCACACTGGCCATTAATAAGGATAAGCAAGTGATTATCTGGAATAAGGCAATCGAGAAAATGACCGGAATTCCCGCATCAGAGATGATCGGTAAAGGCGACTATGCTTATTCTGTTCCCTTTTACGGTACGCCCCGTCCTCAGTTAATGAATTTGGTTTTCGGGGAAGAACTAAGCGGAGCCGATGCGTCTCGTTACCAAGCCTTAACTAGGGAAGGGGGCACTATTGAAGCCGAAGTTTTTTGCCCTGCTTTATATAACAACAAGGGCGCTTGGGTTTATACCAGAACATCCCCCCTCCATGACCAGGCCGGCAATATTATTGGGGCCATCGAAAGTGTTCGGGATATTACGGAGAGAAAACTTTTCGAGGAAAGCATCCAGGAGAAAACTGCTTTTCTGGAGGCTCAAATCAATTCCTCTTTGGACGGTATTGTTCTCGACGATGCCGATTTTCGGAGAATTTATACCAACAACAAATATTATGAAATGTTAAATGTTCCTCAGCATATTATTGATGCTCAGGACGACTCTGCCTTACTGGAGTATTTAAAAACCTTAATCCCTGAAAAATATACCAAGAAGTTTACCTCTCTTTATCACCAACAGCGGCTGTACGAAACAAGTTTCCAAGAAATCGAATTAAAAAATGGAAAAATTTTAGAACAGTACTCTGCTCCCGTTATAGATAAGAACGGCAAATATTACGGCCGTGTATGGACCTTCCACGATATTACAGATCGTAAAAGACTGGAAATAGACCTAGCTAGGGAAAAGAATCTGTTGGAAACAACTCTTTTATCAGTTGGTGATGGAGTTATTTCTACAGATAATAATGGAAAAATTGTGCTTTTGAATAAAGTGGCTGAGGAGTTAACCGGCTGGAAACAAGAAGAAGCAAAAGGAAAACCGATCGAAGAAGTATTTGTAATCCATAATGAGCTTACCAATGAAAAATGCGACAATATTGTAGAAAAAGTCCTTAAGAGCGGAAAAACCCATGAACTGGCCAACCATACTATATTGTACTCTAAAGACGGAACAACCCGGACCATTGAAGACAGCGCCGCACCTATTATCCAGGAAAACGGTAATATTGTTGGCGTCGTGCTGGTGTTCAGGGATTTTACCGAAAAAAAACTTAAGCAGAAAGAAATCGAGTATCTGAGCTATCATGACCAGCTTACCGGCCTCTATAACCGCCGCTTTTATGAAGAACAATTACTACGATTGGATACCAAAAGAAACCTGCCACTGACCGTTATCATGGGAGATGTAAATGGTTTGAAACTAGTCAATGACTCCTTCGGTCATGCCATGGGTGATGTACTTCTCCAAAAAGTGGCGAAGGTTTTACAGAAAGGATGCCGGTATGATGATATTATCGCCAGGTATGGGGGAGATGAATTTGTCATTATACTGCCTAAGACAAATTCCGAGGAAGCCGAAAAAATAATAAAACGTATTAATGATCTTGCTGCTCAAAAAAAAGCCGGTTCTATGGCTATCTCCATTTCTTTTGGCTATGCAACTAAAAATTCCGAGCTGGAAGATATCCAAGCCATCCTAAAAAATTCAGAAGACCGTATGTACAGAAACAAGCTCTATGAAAGTTCAAGCATTAGAAGCAGAACAATAGATCTGATCTTGAATACGCTTTACGAAAAAAGCAAACGGGAAATGTTTCATTCCCGGCGAGTAAGCGAAATTTGTGAAACCCTTGCTATCAAAATGGATTTTGACAAGGAGGATATTAATCAGATTAGAATAGCGGGCTTGATGCATGATATCGGTAAGATTGGCATTGAAGAAAAAATTCTTAATAAGCCCAATAAACTGAATCAGGAAGAACGCTACGAGCTCATAAGGCATGTAGAAATTGGCTACCGAATACTAAGTTCGGTAAATGAATTTTCGGAAATTGCCAACCATGTCTTGGAACATCATGAGAGATGGGACGGCTCAGGCTATCCTAAAGGCCTTAAAGGTGAAGAAATATCATTGCAAGCAAGAATTATTGCCATTGCCGATTCTTTTGATGCCATGACTACGGACAGACCCTATCGAGGAGCATTAAACGAACAAGAGGCGATTAAAGAATTAAAACGCTGCTCCGGCACCCAGTTTGATCCTGAAATTGTCAAAATATTCATTGAAAACTTTAAGCCTGATTCCTTCTGAGCTAACCAGATTTAAACAGTCTGCAAATTAACACTGGTATTTATACTTATAATCAGATATATTATTAATTGTTTTATAAAAATAAATTACTTGAAATAAAAGAAAAGGAGTAAAAATATGTCGGATGCATTTATTCATGCTATTGTCTTAGCGCTTTATCTACTTGTTATGCTGGGCATTGGGGTATTTTTTTTCAACAAGAGCAGAAACCAGAGCGATTATTTTCTGGGCGGTCGAAAACTAAATGTTTGGGTTACCTCTATGAGTGCCCAGGCCTCAGATATGAGCGGCTGGCTGCTCATGGGTCTCCCCGGAACAGCCTTCTTATTGACTCATAATAATGGGATGGCCGAGGCCTTTTGGACGGCCTTGGGTTTAGCCGTGGGAACCTATATCAATTGGCTGATCTTAGCTAAAAGATTAAGAAAGTACTCGGAGCACGCCGGTAATTCGATTACCATCCCAACCTACCTTGAAAACCGTTTCGGTGATAAAACACATTTAATCAGAATGATAGCCGCTATTTTTATTATTATCTTCTTTTTAATCTATACTGCTTCTCAATTTTCCGCCGGCGCCAAGCTTTTTAACGCCGTATTCGGCCTTGATTATTCAGTAGCTCTCTTAATAGGGGCTGTAGTCATTGTTGGCTATACATTTCTGGGAGGATTTTTGGCTGTCTGTTGGACAGATTTAATTCAAGGCTCACTCATGTTCTTTGCCATCATTATTCTGCCTATTGTTGCTGTCGTCAAAATGGGGGGCAGCAGTGAAACCTTCCAACTTGCCGCTTCTTTGGCTGAACTGCCTCACAGTTTTGGTTTAACAGAATGGACGGGCATAGGTACCATGAGTGTTTTGAGTATTATCTCCATAGCGGCCTGGGGACTTGGTTACTTCGGACAACCTCATATACTTACCAGATTTATGGGAATCAAACATTCCAGTGATATAAAACCGGCCAGGAGAATCGCTACTTTCTGGGTAATCTGCACTCTTGCCGCTGCAGTACTTTTAGGTGTAATCGGTAAAGCATATATTTCCACCGTGGTCTCGCCAGAAGTATTGAACACCATGGACGGGGAAAGAATCTTCATCTATATGGTTCAGCATTTATTAGCCGGACCCGGATTGGCAATTATAGCCGGACTTTTGTTAACTGCTATTTTAGCCGCTATTATGAGTACAGCAGACTCCCAGCTGCTGGTTACATCTTCCGCTATATCGGAGGATATTTGTAAAAACATATTTAAATCTAGAATTACGAATAAACAGCTGGTCTGGATAAGCCGGCTGAGTGTGTTAGTTGTTGCTTTTATTGCCTATTTTCTTGCCAGTAATCCGGAAAGCTCGGTATTTGATCTTGTGGCCTATGCCTGGGCGGGATTTGGGGCGGCCTTCGGTCCGGCAATTCTCTTATCCTTATATTGGAGAAGAATGAATTGGCAAGGAGCTTTAGCCGGTATAATATCCGGCGGACTTTCCGTTATTATCTGGAGATTGCTTATTAAACCCTATTTTAATCTTTACGAATTATTGCCGGCTTTTATTGTTTCGGTTATTTTTATCATAGTAATAAGTTTAATAACTCCAGAACCTTCAGCCGAAATTCAAAAAGAATACGAAAGCTATATGCAATCGGATTTTTAGAAAAATAAAAAGATAATTTTGAGGAACTAAATAGTAAAGGCCAAGGCTGTTAAACAATCTTCATTGTCCAACACCTTGGCCTTATTCTATAGGCTTTAACACCTACTGGATATACAAATACATACTAGATACACAGATACATAATAAAATCAAAAAATCTATCTTCATAACCCTGCATGACCGGTGCCATGGCCTTTTCTTCCTTAGCACTAATTTCGGGATGATCGGCTAAATATTCAGCCCAGGTTTGGTAATACTTAGTTGTAATCATTGCTTTTCCTCCCTTTAATTTTCTTATTTAAATAATTCTTTGAATAGTTTTCTCCCAATACTTTCTTAATAGTTCGCATTGTTAATGACGTATTCAGCTACGGCCTGCAAGTTTTCCGGATTGATATCTTCTAAAGTAAGCGCGGTCTTATCCACCATAAAGAAATACTTTCCGCCCGGAGCCATGATATCAATGAGTTCTTTCGCCCGGTCAATACACTGTTGTTTGGTATCAGTTTTTAAGGATACCAGAGGATACAAGCCGGTAATAATATGTTTTTTGCCAAGCTTTTCTTTGATCACCTTTGGATCTCCATACTCGAACCATAAAATAGTATTCTCCGGCAGCTCATACAGATAGTCAAGATATCTCATCATCTGTCCTTCAACATATAGGCAGGAGGGCGATCCTAGCTCGTGGATGCCTTCGACCGTCTTTTTTAAGGTAGGCCAGTATAGTTTTTCAAAATCCTTGGTCCGCATATAAGGCCCCATATGCAAAGGAATAAATTTTGCCAGGTATTTGCCGCAAGGGCTTGTGGTAGCCATCTTGATCATCAAGGGCGTCAGAGCCTCAACAGCCGCCTCCACTTTTTCCGGTATTTTTCTTATATCTGATAGAATTCCTTTAAAACTTCTTAATTGGTCTGTCAAAAGATCAAAAGGTGCTTGACACATGCCGGCAAATAAGGCGAAATTGGCATACCCATATTTTTGAGCTAATTTACCGTAAGTCATTCCAATTGTCGCAAATTCGTCATTATATGCTTTATAGGCCTTGGCCATGGAAGCAGCTCTTTGGGCGGGATCTTTAGCCAGTTCCGTATATAGTTTTGGTAAAACCCTCTCCACAATACAGTCATAGGGAGAAGCAATCATAGCATCGTAGTCTTCAACATCCATACCTACAACTTCAGGATGTTGAATAAAACCGCCGGAACCCATTACAAAATTTCTGGAGCCTAAAAGCCTATAGACAGAAGGAAAACGAATCCCAAATAAAGGCAAAAGATCCGATGGAAAGTCTTGACAAGCTTTGTCGCCAACTTCCTCGAACACTTTTGCTAATTCCCATTGGGCTTCCATTAAGTCGAAGCCTGCATACTCAATGCAAAACTCATGGGTCAGAAGATTGACCATTGGCACTCTTTTAGGAATTTTGCCGTCATAAACATCTTGGAACAACTGTGTTCTTTCTTGACTTAATTTAGCCAGATCACTCACCATTTTCACCCTCCTCAAAAATCTAAAAATACCTTACTTTTTTCTTTACTGGAAATAAGCATAGACTAAGGGGACAATTAATGCTGAAGTTGTATATACAAATTAATAATAGTCCTATTGTTAATAAATGTCAATACGATTTAAGCTATGCTTGTTACAGAAACAGCATAGCTCATCAAAAACAAATTCTTAAGGAGAAAGTAAAATATTCAATGATATAATAATATTCATTAGGGTTTGTTATTGAATTTGATACACTTTTTTGCTAAAATTTAAGAAAATTATATTTATATTTTAAGCGTCTTAGGTGCCTCTCAAAGAGGAGAATAGGGAAACCGGTGCAAATCCGGTACGGACCCGCCACTGTAAAGAGGAGACGTACGCTAATCCACTGGCCTAGCTGGGAAGGAGCGTTCAGTCGTTGAATCTGAGTCAGGAGACCTGCCTAAGATGAAACAAGTCTTTCCTTAGAATTACTAGGGAAGCGGCGGAGATGATGGCAAAGTCCCGACCACGTTTAATTGTGGCGGGACTTTATTTTTTTCAAAAATATTAACCGTAAAGGAGAATGGACATGGCAAATTTAAAGTATCACGAACAGCACGAGCTTTGGCAGAATCTTAAAAAGGCAGACCTAAATGTACTTGAATCTATGCTAGAGGAGGTTATAAAAGGTATTCAAGAGCCCGATCAGGAATCAGCTGCTGCAATGCAACAACGCTTAGATGCCAAAATCAAACCCGTTAAAAGTTTAGGCGTTCTGGAAGATATAGCCCGGCAGCTGGCTGGCATTTACCGTACTTCCCACCCCCATATTAAAAAGAAAGCAGTTCTTTTAATGGCCGGGGACCATGGCGTAGTTGCTGAAGGAGTGAGCGCTGCTCCTCAAGAAATTACCGCCCAAATGTTCTACAGCTTCTTAGGCGGAAAAGCAGGTATAAATATCCTGGCGCAGCATGCAGGGGCCGAAGTTATCTGTACCGACGTAGGAATGGTTCCTGCTCTGAATCCTCCCGAACTCATGGCCAATCGCATAAAAAACGGTACAGACAATATAATGCACGGCCCGGCCATGACTAGACAGGAGGCCCTGCTGGCAATTCTTACAGGCGCCAAAATTGCAAGGGAAACAATTAGCTCCGGCATCAACCTGCTGGCCACCGGGGAAGTAGGTATAGGAAACACTACCCCAAGTTCTGCCCTGATTGCGGTATTCACCGGTAATAAAGTTGAAGATGTAACCGGAAGCGGTACAGGGCTAAAAGATAAAGCCTT
>JAAYOJ010000186.1 GCA_012520405.1 Peptococcaceae bacterium | reverse complement strand
GCGTTTTTCCTCATTGTACCCTCCAGAACAAAGCCTGCCTTCTCAAGCACTCTGCAGGAGGCGGTATTAAATGCAAAGGGCTCGGCGAAAATGCGGAGGATGTCTGTTTGCTCAAAAATGTAGGCGCAGACCTGCTTTACCGCGCAGGTGGCGATTCCTCTGCCCCAATATGGCTCCGCTATGTAATAGCCCATTTCGGCGGTGCGCCTGTGTATGTTATCCTTGCGGAAAACACCGATGCTTCCGACAACCCTGTCTCCGACCGTGATAGCCCAGGTGTACTGACTGTCTTTTTCAGCTCCCAAAACAAAGGAAATGTAGGCCTCGGCATCTTTGACTGTATAAGGGTAGGGAAGACCGTCTCTCAGATTGTCCAGCACCTTTTTATTGTTTAGGCAAAGAGCGAGGTCGCCGGCATCCCCCGGTCTCCATTGACGGATTACTCTGTTCATTTTACCGCCCTCCTTGTTGACTCTAGATATTCCAAGAATAGTATACATGTCAGGCTTTTTGTAAAGCACTTGACTTTATAGCACGTACAAATCAAGGGAGCGACATTCCTGCGGCTAATTCATATATGGCATTTGAGTCAGTTATGCAGTCCCTCGGAGTAGCTATTGTTTTAGCTCTATATCTATCTGGTTTTTTCCCTTTGCCTTTGCAACATATAGGGCTTTGTCTGCATAGGCGTAAACTTCTTCGTACGAATCGATACTGTTATCAATGAATGTTATCCCGATACTTACTGTTATATTTATTTCTTGACCATCTATGGTAATAATCTCTTTTTCTATACTATTTCTTAATGCCTCTGCGACAATTTCTCCGGCTTTAGCATCTAAATTTACCAGGATAATTGCAAACTCTTCTCCTCCGATACGGGAGACGATATCTATCTCCCTTAATTGTGTCTTTAAGATAGAAGCAACGCTTTGTAAAACCTTATCCCCCGCAGGATGGCCATATTTATCATTAATGCACTTAAAATTGTCTATATCTAATAACAAAAACAGACATGAACCCTCACCATATCTTTTTATACGCAGTATCTCCTGTAACGCTTTTTCCTCGAAAAATCTCCTATTGATTAGTCCGGTTAAGGAGTCGTGAGTTGCAAGGTGCTCAAGCTCCTTATTCTTATCCTCTAACTCCTTTTGTTGAAACAGAATATGCTCTTTTAGCTGGAGGTTTTCCACATTTGACTTCCATAAGACGAAGGAAAGGAAAATCCCCAAGATGGTAGTGTGAAATAGTTTGTGTCTCATCATTCCAGATTAAGGAATTTGACAAAATTTAAAACTATTTTAATACGAAAATTTTATAAGATTAGATTCAATAAGAATCAAAAAACAATCTATTATATTTAGTATATTTTTACACATTAAAATCAAGCTGTCAAGCTTTACAGCTTTTAAAAGAAAAATATGCTAGTAGTAAATTTGAGACTTAGCAGGTAACTATAGATCAATTACCTACTAAGTCCTTATTTTATATCCTGTGTTTATTTAGGACTTCATCAAAGAATATATTTAACTGAGCAAGTATTTGGTCCCAGCCTTTCATCCTTGTTGTCCACTTAGATGTAGCATTTACCATAGCTAAATAAAGACTCTTTTCTAATGAGAAATCTGTAGGGAATATCGTCTTGTTTTTAGTTACTTTTCTCAGCTGTCTATTAAAATTTTCTATGGCATTTGTTGTATACATTAGCTTTCTAATTTCTGGTGGATATTTGAAAAATGTTGATAATTCGGCCCAGTTATTGCGCCAACTTGCTACGCAACTAGGATATTTTTTACCCCATTTATCCTCAAAGAAGTCCAATTGGTTTAATGCTGTTTCTTCAGTATTTGCTTTGTAGACTGTTTTTAAGTCATTCGTTAATTCACGTACATCCTTGTAACTTACATATCTTGTGGAGCTTCTAATTTGATGAATTATACACTTTTGGATCTCTGCTTTCGGATATACTGCAGTTATTGCTTGACTAAATCCTGGTAAATTATCTGTTGCAAATATTAACACATCTTCTAAACCTCTATTTTTAAGATCATTTAATACCATTAACCAATATTTTGAACTTTCATTTTCACCAACATACATTCCAAGAACTTCTTTAAATCCATCCATTGTATATGCTAAAACAATGTATACAGCCTTTTTAACTACAGCGCCATTATCTCTTACATTGTAATGAATAGCATCCATAAAAACGAAAGGATAGACCTTCTCTAGTGGTCTTTGTCTCCATTCTTCAATTGTTGGGAGTATCTTATTTGTTATCTTTGAAACTGTTGATTCTGAAAGTCCAAATCCATAAATTTCTTGAACATGAGCAGATATATCTCTTGTAGTCATACCTCTTCCATACATTGAAATTATCTGATTTTCAATATTTGATATGTCTTTTTCATATTTTTTAACAACCTGTGGTTCAAAGCTTCCATCTCTATCTCTTGGTACTTTAAGCTCCATTTCACCATTGGAACCTTTTACAGTTTTAGTACTATATCCATTTCTTGTGTTAAGACTAAGTGGTTTTTCACCGTAATCATAATCTAAATGGTCGTCTAACTCAGCCATTAGCATCTCTTCAATCAGATCTGCTGTTAAATCTTTTAGTGCCTCCTGGACATCTTTAGCAGTTTCAGGTTTGTAAGATTCCAGTATTGCATCAATTAACTTAGCGTTTTTTCTTTCTGGTCTTTTTCTAGCCATAACAAAATCCTCCTAGTTAAGTTATTTATATTGTACCTTAACCTGGAGGATTTTCATACACAAACTATTTCACAGTCTCCCCAAGATAATTGAAGTAAAACCATTGATTCTATTGGATAGTAATATGGATAAATCCGCTTGTACAATACCGATAGCAAAATGATATATAATATAACCTGATGCAAATATCAGCAGCGTGTGCAAAGGCCTGATCAAAAATATCACACCAATTGAGAAGCATGCAATTATAAATGGCGTGATGCTGGGGGTCACTAATTGATCTATTGAAGCTATTACCACGCTAAACAATAATATTAGCACCACCGCAACGTATAGTGTTGCAATGGTCAAAAAACCTGGCCTATCACTTTTTTTCTGTTTATATGACAAAATGCATAGGATTATTAGTAAAACAAGATAAGTAGCATGACTTACTATAATTCCAAATCGCCATATGTTCTCATTAATATATTCAGTAGGTGACTTACTTACAAAGCTAATAATCGAAAAGATTCTCGCGAGAGCTGATACTACTGATAAATAGAACACCCTATTAATATTTATCCGGAGTATTTTATCCGCTATATGTTCATCAGGCCGAGCAATATTTTTAATACTATTCACATATTTAGATATCATTTGCCCCTCTCAGCCCTCCTTAATGAGTTAACGCAAAATAAGAGCATCTATACTGTATACAAGAATTCTTCCTTTTTCAAGCAATTAATACAAAAAATCAGTATAAAAATTTAAAGACTGGATTGATATGCTCCCTTTATGAGAGACAGTGAAATAAAAAAACACTGTCAATCAGAAGGGGGCATTTTCATGTCCAGAG
>JAAYOJ010000130.1 GCA_012520405.1 Peptococcaceae bacterium | reverse complement strand
TCAAAATCTACAAAGTATCCAGGTGGTGGAGGTGCGGTGACTGAGCCATTAAAATGAACATTTTGAGATGCTAATCCTGTGTATGCTACCGTTGCGTAACCATTGGGGTAAGTAGCCACAAGCAACCCTGCCCTGAGGCGGACATAAATATCTGTTGCTGCTACAGTGCCATTTGCATCCGGAGTGATAGTTACACCATTTGCGGGATAAGTTGTGTTATCCAGGGATACTTCGTATTCATCGGTTGTGGTAATTGTGATGTTATTATTCTGATCCAGGTTGGCTCCACTCACGCTAAAGGTCTGAGCTGTGGAGGGGCCATTACCCACTACGTAGGTAAAATCATTCAGAGGAGTGCCAGTGATAGTAATTGTGGGGCTGGGGACAGGATCTACCGAGCCGCTCAGGCTCACATTTTGAGCTGTGGCTCCGGGTGAGGTGCATTGTACGTTACCGGAGTAGCTACCCTCAGCCAAGCCAGCCACTAAACGGACGTTAATGGTTGTAGCTGTCACAGTACCACCTGCTTGTGTGAGAGTTAAAGTGTTGGAATACGGATTGGTATCGGTGGACACTTCATAGTTAGTAGGTGCGCTAATTGAAATATCTCCAGTCAGGTTGGAGCCACCCACGCTAAAGCTCTGAGCTGCGGAGGGCCCATTGCCCACTATGTAGGTAAAATCATTCAGAGGGGTACCAGTGACAGTAATTGTGGGGTCAGTGCCGCCACCGGTAGATTGGACATCAAGAGTGACAGTTAAGGGACCTTGCAGTCCCGCAGTACCATTTGTAGGACCATTACAGAAACACAACCTGAAATCACAGCTTGTAATATTACTGTAACCAGAGAGAGTCAGAGTATTGCCGGTCGATGAATTGGCAGAAATGGTTAACACACCATTATTTACGGTTATATTATTGCCTAAAGTATAGTCATCAGAAGCAAAGGGAGTTGCATAACCATCAGCACTACCTCTCCATTCAGCAGTGACCGGACCAGTATTACTTTTACCAAGCCCAAATTGGATTTTTTTAACGGTGAATTGATATCCGGAATTGGCAGTAATTTTAAAGCCTATGTACTTGAGCGTATCAACCACTGTACCTGTAGGCCAATCTCTTCCTCTGAAGTTAGACTTACTTGATGTCGAAATAATTCCAACTTTCTTCATAGGGCCCATAGTTAACCCGGTGATAGTATTATCACAGGGTGATGTGTCTGTATGATAATTGGTTACATCACTAAAAGTGTACGTGGCGGTTAAATCCGTACCTTGTGCAAAGCCGGCCGCGACTGCAAAGACCAGCAAAATAATTAAACTTAGCTTCTTCATAATTCCTCCTGTAGAATTATAGGTTAATTTTGGTGAGGCGGATGGTTTTGGTATTTCCGTCTCTGGTCACACCCTAAAAGAGGCCTCTCTTTTGTCAAGGCTTAGATTGTATCTTTTTCTTTACAGATGAAGCACTTAGCGGTGTAACATACGTCGTTTTCAGGCAGTTGTATTTCTATATTGGAATGTGATTCACTGGGGCCGCTGGTAGCCGGAGCTTGCCCCATCCCTGCCTATACAAAAAAAGGCCAGCGTCTGCTGGCCTTTAATTCATATTTATTTGTGGGCAAGTCGAGAGCTATCGAGTTGTTGGCATCACCGTCACAAGCATCTGCATCATTGCCACTTGCGTCAGCGACTAACAACTAACAACTCACAACTCACAACTATTTCTTCAGTACCATCTTCTTGGTAGCGCTGTATTTGCCGCTGGTCATCTTGTACTGATAGACACCGGAGGAGACGGACTTGCCGGAGCTGTCGCGTCCATCCCAGTTGATCTGGTAGTATCCGGGTGCAT
>JAAYOJ010000032.1 GCA_012520405.1 Peptococcaceae bacterium | reverse complement strand
TATCCGGTTTGTCCAAAAGAGTAACAATTTTTAAACTTAAAGGATGTCTTCTGGCCAAATTCTCTTTCAAATATTTAAGAGTCAGTCCGGTGTCCACAATATCTTCGACGATAAGAACATGACTGTCTTCCACACTGGTATCCAGATCTTTCAAAATCCGGACAGCTCCCGAAGATACTGCTCCGCTTCCATAACTGGAAACAGCCATAAAATCATATCTTAAGGGAATTTTAATTTCCCGGATAAGGTCAGCCAAAAAGGGCACTGCTCCCTTAAAAATTCCAATCACTAAAAGTTCTTGCCCCTTGTAATCATTGGTAATCTGCTCGCCTAGTTCCGCTACCCGTTTTTTAAGCGTATCCTGGTCTATTAGCACTTTGCTAATCATTTTCTCCATTTATTTTCACTCCCGCAAATATTAATATTGCATTACAACTTATTAATTATAAACAAAGAGCAGGCTGTTAACAACCTCCTCGTTAACGGCCTGCTTTTGCTTCGAACTTATTATTCCTGTCTTTTACTTTTTTTATTCTGCATATTTATTCTGTATATTCCCTAAACGAAGTATTTGGTCCTCTAATTTCTGTCTAATTAACCTCCTCCGGTGGCTGAATTGATATTTTTCGACCGATATCTCTGAATTCAATGGTTATGGCCATGGCTTCACCTGTCTCCTTATTCTTGGCCGTTACCTCTGTTTTAACTACAGTTTTGGCGGCCTTAGCAATATATAAGGTGTATTCAAAGTCAGACCAGAACCTCTCAATAATTTGATTTTGAACACTTGGTTTTAAGCTATATATCCTACAGTTTTTACCATTAACCTCTGCATTTCCTTTAGACACCACCTCCCCAATTTCTTTTAATTGTAGGGTTGACAAGGGATCAAGTTCCACCAGGAAGACTTTTTGGGCAATCGTGATATCATTGAATTTAATCCACTCATTGGTAAATGGGTCTTTGTTGTAGAGAATATCTTTAATTTTAATCATCTCTACCTTGCTTCCGGCCAGTTGACCCTGAACATGAATGTTCTCGCCGCTTTTATAACCGTTGATTTTGGTGAGTAAGCGTTTTTGGCCTTCCACATATTGTTCCTGGGTAATACTGTAAGCAAAGGAATCTGCAGTTCTAATGTTTTCCAAACCAAGCGTAACCGTTTTCTGGGGATCAGGTTGTTTTAAAAAGAAAAAACCACCACCCCCTGCTGCCAACAATATTATTAGAATAATTGATCCCCAAATAATTTTCCTTGTCATACCTTGCCCCCCCGGCGGATTCTTATCTAATAATATGATTATCCCTAGCGCTCTATTACTGGAAAATCCTGTTTTTGAGCAAAGAAGCTTCTCAAAAGTTCAAGGAACTAATGAGAAGCCTCTTCGTGAGGATTTATTTCACTCCCAAAAAGCATGGGAGATTATTTTATCCTCCTAACTTTGGCAATATGTCGGGGTTTTACTTACATCATTCCGCCCATACCGCCCATGCCGCCCATGCCGCCCATGCCGCCCATAGCAGCAGCAGGATTTTCTTTTTCAGGTAAATCAGCGATTAAGCATTCCGTTGTTAGAAGCATAGCTGAGATGGAAGCAGCATTCTGGAGGGCAGAACGAGTTACTTTGGCAGGGTCAACAATACCGGAAGAAATCATATCTTCGTAGTTTTCCGTCATGGCATTGAAACCTGTACCCTTAGCATGATTACGGACTTTTTCCACAACCACGGAGCCTTCCAGACCGGCATTAGATGCAATTTGACGGACAGGTTCTTCCAAAGCGCGACGAACAATATTTAAGCCAGTTTTTTGATCGCCTGCAAGATCTAGTTTGTCAAGAGCAACCATAGCATCTACGAAAGCTGTACCGCCACCGGATACAATACCCTCTTCCACGGCAGCTCTGGTAGCAGCCAAGGCATCTTCGATACGAAGTTTCTTTTCTTTCATTTCAGTTTCGGTAGCTGCTCCGACCTGGATTACTGCTACACCACCGGCCAATTTAGCCAAACGCTCTTGCAGTTTTTCTTTATCAAAATCGGAAGTGGTTTCATCGATTTGTTTCTTAATGGACTCAACGCGGGCGGAGATATCTTTAGCCTGGCCTGCACCGTCCACAATTGTGGTTTCTTCTTTGGTTACTATAACCTGACGACAGCTTCCAAGCATCTCGATAGTGGTATTTTCTAATTTTAGACCAAGATCTTCAGTAATAACCTGGCCACCGGTAAGGATAGCAATATCTTCAAGCATAGCTTTACGACGATCACCGAATCCCGGAGCCTTAACGGCAACAGCAGTGAAAGTTCCGCGCAGCTTGTTGACAATAAGGGTAGCCATGGCTTCGCCTTCCATATCCTCGGCAATAATTAAGAGTTGTTTACCGGCTTGAACCACTTTTTCCAAAACAGGCAGGATATCGGCAATAGCACTGATTTTCTTATCGGTAATCAAAATGTAAGGATCATTTAAGACAGCTTCCATCTTGTCAGTATCGGTAATCATATAAGCCGAAACATAGCCACGATCAAACTGCATACCTTCGACGACTTCCAGCTCCGTGGTCATTCCTTTAGCTTCTTCAACGGTAATAACACCGTCTTTGCCGACCTTTTCCATAGCCTCGGCAATAAGTTGGCCGATTTCATCGTCACCGGCGGAAATAGCTGCTACCTGAGCAATTTTTTCCTTGCTGTCGACAGTTTTGGCAGTAGCTTTAATTTCGTCAACTACAGCTGCTACAGCTTTTTCGATACCGCGTTTGAGTTCCATGGGGTTAGCTCCGGCGGCAACATTCTTCAAGCCTTCACGAATAATGGCCTGAGCAAGAACAGTAGCAGTAGTTGTGCCATCACCAGCAACATCGTTGGTTTTGGTTGCTACTTCTTTTACCAGCTGGGCGCCCATGTTTTCAAAAGCGTCTTCTAATTCAATATCGCGGGCAATGGTTACCCCATCATTGGTAATTAAAGGAGAACCGAATTTCTTGTCGAGAACAACATTACGGCCTTTGGGACCAAGAGTAACGCGGACTGCTTCCGCAAGTTTATTCACACCGCGTTCTAACGCATGGCGGGCTTCTTCGTCAAATATCATTTGTTTTGCCACAGGATATTCCTCCTTGTAAATTTATTTCAATTATTCAATAACTGCTTGAATATCTGATTCTCTAAGTATTAAGTATTCTACGCCATCATATTTGATTTCTGTTCCGGCATATTTCGAATAAATAACCCTATCCCCAACTTTGACTTCCATAGGTACTCTTTCCCCTTTTTCTACTTTACCGGGGCCAACGGCCATGACTTCGCCTTCCTGAGGTTTTTCTTTAGCTGTGTCTGGCATAATAATTCCACTTTTGGTTCTTTCTTCAGTCGGAAGAGCTTTAACTATTACTCTGTCAGCTAATGGTTTTAGTTTCATAAATGATTTCCCTCCTTGAAATCTTTGTCAACTTCATTGTTAGCACTCATTAAGGTTGAGTGCTAATATCTAGGTATAATAATATGCAAGGATTTTGTGATATGCAACCCTATCCAAGCATAATTATTACCATTTAGGAGAGTTTTTCTCTCTATTTCTAATGAATGCTAAAAAATGCTATGCCATAAAAAAACTTGGGATTTCCTTAATTTATGAGTTTTACAAGGTATATCCTATCCGTTTTTTCCCTTTTTATACATTTTGTTTTAATATCTTTCAATTATTTTGTTTTAACCTTTTCCACCATGGACTCCCATTCTTGGGGGGTGTTGACATTTACTAAGCTTTTAATGAATATATTTTGCATTCGCGGATCAACTATCTCTTTTTCGATAGCAATTACTCTTTTATTAAGTTCATTTAAGGACCCTCCAAATATTGCTCTATTAATACTAAGCTTGTTTGCTTTTAGGTCCCTTTCAATAAAAGGTAGAATTCTCTTATGGTAATAAGCATGTAAAGTATGAACCTTGCCTGAAACACTCGGCAAGATAATATCATAGTCTTCACAAAAACCATGCAGACAGGTGATTGCTTCTGCATTTAAAAAAGGCATATCACAGGCCACTATAAACATATATTCATAATTCGCTTGTTGCAGAGCCGCATAAAGCCCCGCCATTGGGCCTTGACCTTTAATCAAATCGGGAATGGTTTTAAAGCCGAAATCTTGGTACATAGTATTTTCTCGGCAGCTTATAAACACTTCTGCACACACTCTATCCAGTACCTGCAGACTTCTCTCAAGAAGTGTTTGCCCTTCAATCTCTAGAAAAGCCTTATTTCTTCCCATTCTCCGGCTTTCCCCACCTACTAATAATACCCCGGTGCAAGCTAATTTTTCTCCCAATTTTCTCGCATCCTTTTCCCTAAACTCGACTTTTAACCCTTAAGCCTAACTCCCAACTCCTAACTCTCAACTCTTCATACTTTAACATATTTTGGCCACCTCTGGCAATTTATTCTGCTATGTCTAAAAGCTGTTCCCTCAATTTAGAAGGAACAGCTTGATGTTTTGGCTGAAAATATGAACCAATTGTTAAATAAACAGGTTTAGATTAGAATCCTCTGTTTCACCTAAATAATAAGCCACGCCGCCAATTTCCACACCTTCAATTAGCTCCTCTTTTCTAATACCCATAACATCCATAGACATGGAACAGGCTACCACCTTTACTCCCATAGCCATAGCATTTTTGAGAAGCGTCTCCAGGCTATCTACTTTCTTTTTGGCCATAACCTTTCTAATCATCTTGGCCCCCAGACCGCCCATATTCATATTGGAAAGCGGTAGCTTTCTTGGACCGCGCGGCATCATAAAGGCAAAAGCTTTTTCTAAACTATCTTTTTTAACAGCCGGAGGATTATCTCGACGCAGTATATTTAAGCCCCAGAAGGTAAAAAACATGGTGACCGGTTTTCCCATAGAGGCCGCCCCGGTAGCGATAATAAATGAGGCTATGGCTTTATCCATATCTTGTTCAAAGACTACCAGAGTGGCACCTTTAGCTTTCTCCGGCAAACTATTTTCATTATGCTGATCTGTAGCTGTTTCCGGTTTTCTGCCCTTTCGAATATAGGCCTTTAGAGCATCATTTTCCTTTTCTGTTTTAAGAAGAGTGTTGCCTGTTTTGGCGCACCAGGCTTTAATATCTTTGGCAAAACCGGGATCGGTAACCGCCACTTCCATAATCTGGCCCTCGTCCATTAACTGGAGGTTTTCATATACCAGCTTTATGGGGCCGGGACACTGCAGGCAGGTAGCATCTACTTGGCAGTCGACAGTAATTTTAGTATCATCAACCGGCTGATTTAATTCGGAGCTCCCGCTCTCTGAGTTAGCGTATACACTGGCATAAGTCCTGTATCCCCCGTCCAAATTTACCGCTTTAAAACCGTGCTGAGTAAGAATTCGGCAGGCGATATACCCTCTTAAGCCAATTCTGCAGGTAACGTAAATAGTCCGATCCTTAGGGAGTTCGTTAAGCCTGCTGCGCAATTCGGGTAGAGGTATATTAATAGAACCTTCAATTTTTCCTAGGTCCAATTCTTCAGGCTGACTAACGTCAATCAGCATATTGCCCTCTGCCAGCAGCTCATCTATTTCATGGTACTGAACTGTATCCACCATACCGTCCAGCATATTGGCGGCCGCATAACCAAGAATATTAACCGGGTCTTTACCGGAGGAGTAAGGAGGTGCATAGGCCAATTCCAGATCCTGTAAGTCATACACAGTCAGCTTTCCTTTAATAGCCGTTGCCAGAACATCAACCCTTTTCTCCACCCCCTTGTAGCCGACAACTTGAGCTCCCAGTATTCTGCCATCTTCCTGAAAAATCATTTTCATATCGAGGGGCATGGCTCCGGGATAATAGCCGGCATGGGAGTTGGGATGAATATGAATAACTTTATAATCAATCCCCTGTTGCTTAACCGTCTTTTCATTAAGCCCCGTGGATGCCGCTGTCAGATCAAAAATTTTGGCCACTGAAGTTCCTAAGGTTCCCTTATAAGTTTTCTTAGCGCCATAAATGTTATCGGCAACCATTCTTCCCTGTCGGTTGGCCGGCCACGCCAAGGGTATATGAGCAGGATGCCCGTTAATATAATGCTTGACCTCAATCGCGTCGCCAAGAGCATAAATATTAGGATCGCTTGTTTGAAGATATTCGTTAACCTTGATGGCACCCTTCAAGCCAAGATCCAAGCCGGCCTGCTCAGCAAGATCACTTTCCGGGCGGACTCCGATAGCCATAACCACCATATCAGCTTGAATTGTCCGGCCGCTCTGCAGGATTACCTTGGAACCATCGAGTTTGGTTACTCTATCTTCAAGAATAAGCTCCAGGCCCTTTTCCCGCAAATGAGCATGAACAATACAGGCCATTTCATAATCAAGGGAGGGCTGGACTTGATTTAAAGCTTCCACCAGCACAACATTTAAGTTTCTTTCTTTGAGGTTTTCTGCCATTTCCAGACCAATAAAACCCCCGCCTACTACGACAGCGGTTTGAGGTTTATTCTCTTGGATAAAATTAACTATAGCTTCCGCATGAGGGATGGTCCTGAGCGTAAACACTTTGGGGTTACCGGCAAGCCCTTCGATCGGAGGTATAATCGGCGCAGCTCCCGGGGAGAGGATAAGATAATCGTAGCTTTCTTGATAGCTTGCACCGGTCTCTAAATTCTTAACCTCGATAGTTTTATGCTCCTTGTGAATAGCGGTAACTTCGCTTCTTATTCTGATATCGATATTAAATCTGTCAGCCATACCCAGTACAGTCTGGACCAATAGTTTTTCCTTCCCTTTGATTACACCTCCCACATAGTAGGGCAGCCCGCAGTTGGCAAAGGAGATATGAGCCCCCCTTTCTATCACTACAATTTCTGAGTGCTCATCCAGTCTTCTTAATCTGGCGGCCGCGGTTGCTCCACCTGCTACTCCCCCGACAATGATAATCTTTTTACTCATTTTAACTCCCCCTAACCTACTTATTAATTCCCTTTGTTTTCGGCAAAAAGCACCTCTATTAAGCCTTTTACCACACCGTTATCTAAAGAATAATAAACCTCAAGCCCTTCACGCCTTCCTTTAATAATGCCTGCCGCCTTCAAAACGGATAAATGCTGAGAAATTGTGGACTGGGGTAGTTGCAAACAATGCTGCATATTCATAACGTTGGTTGCACCCCGTTCCAGCAGGCCTCTTACTATACAAAGCCTGGCAGGGTGAGAGAGGGCTTTTAAAAGTTTGGCTTTGGATTCAAATAGCTGCGGATTGGTATAAAAAGTTTGCATAAATCTTCACCTTCGTTAAACATTATTATCAAATTTTATCCTGCCAGAGATACATCGAAGATATACCCTTATATTGTTATATCATAATATTACGATATAGCGATATATGTGTCAAGCAAAAACCCACTTCTTTAATAAATTTGTTTTGTTTCCAAAATAAAACTTACACCAAATTATTTAGAAGTGGGTTTTCTATTCAGATTAATTCTTAGTCCTCAATCGTCCTTGAGACAGCAGAAGCCAACACAGCCAACTCCGGTATGGGTGCCGACCACAGAACCGATTTCACATTCAATTATTCTCTGCGGCTTAAAACGGGCTAATATCATCTGTTTTAAGTCCTCCAGACCTTCTGGATTCTCGGCATGGGCCAAATAAACAGTCTTGGAATTCAAATCCGCACCATTTTTTATGGCGTCTTCCAACATCCAGGTAAAGGCTTTTTTTAAGCCCCTGGCCTTAGAGAGTAATTCTACAGAACCGTTTTTTATGGTAATAATAGGCTTGATTCCTAGAAAAGTACCGGCTATAGCACTGGTGGTTGTAAGTCTTCCGCCTTTTTTCAGGTTTTCCAAAGTATTGATCGCCCCATAAAAATGCATCTCTCTTTTGACCTTTTCAATTCGCTCCACTATTTCCGGGGCACTTTTTCCGTCCCGGGCCATCTCAGCTGCCTCAGCAACTAAAAGTCCCAAGCCAAAAGTCGCAAATTCGGAATCGATTAAATTTATTCTGTTATCATTTAACATGTCCTTGGCTATGACTGCTGAACTATAAGTGCCGCTTAGCTTTGAGGAAATAAAAATCCCCAAAACTTCATCTCCGTTACGCAGGTGTTTGTTGAATTCATCAACGAATTCACTCGGATTAGCTTGCGCCGTTTTGGGAAGTTCTTTGTGCTCTTCCATTTTAGAATAGAACTCTTGGTTAGTGATATCTACACCTTCGGTATATACTTCTTCGCCAAAAAGCACTTTTAAAGGAATCACTGTAATTCCCAAATCCTTAACTAATTGAGCCGGTAGATCGCAAGTACTGTCTGTTATAACTTTTAAGGGCATTTCATCCTCCATATTAGACAATAATTAATTAGTCTTTTCAGTTTTTGCTTTGCTTCTCTTTAAATTGTATTTGTCTTTAAAATAATTACTGATATTTTCCAGGGCAGAGACCAATACTTTCTTTTCTTCCTCGGAGAGTCTGGAAATTGTTGTGTTTATCATCTCGTCATGAAAATCAGCGTGGTGCTGAAAGGCCTCTTGGCCCTTGTCTGTTAAAGAAATCAATACTATACGGCGATCTTCCTCGCTTCTCTGACGCATGACATAACCCTTGCGCAAAAGATTATTAATAGCTATAGTCAAAGTTCCGATTGTAATATTAAGGTCTCGGGCTACGGATGACATATTGCGGGATCCTTCCAAGCCAATCGCTTCCAGAACATGGATCTCGCTAATAGATAGGTCCTGAAATTCATCGCACTTAAGGGCCTGTTCCTCAATTTGCAGAATATCGTTAAACAATTTTACTAATAGTTCATTTAAAGTCCCATAGAGATTATTCATTGCAACACCACTATCCAATAGTTTGATTCTCAAAATAATATCTTTAAATATATTCTAAAAATCCAGCTTTGTCAATCATAGAGGTAAGAACAAACTACAGACAAGCCGCATATTATAGAGCAGACAAACCCGAAAATCAGTTTAAAGGGCAACAGGAGTTAAGTCAACCACAAACCGTCCTTTCTTATGGTTCCCTTAGGGGATGATCTTTATGTTGTAAGGAGGAACAAGTATGGCATTATTTGGCCGATTCAATAGCTGTTGTTGCCGTCCTGTTGTCCCATCAGCTTGCGGACCTCTGCCCGGTTTCAATCTATTTCGCTTTTTTATTGCTCCGAGATCACTAATTAATGTGCTTGGTCTGCTTGAATTATCTTCGCCTTCGGGAGTATGTGTGAATTTAAGAATCCCTCCTCCTCTTTCCAGAAGATGAAAAACCCATTGGGATTCCGGAGGCCAAGACTGTAACAACATCTCGGGATGTCTAAAAGGGCCGTCTCAAAGTTTACTTTTGAGACGGCCCGCTATATGCTTATACATTATTCTATTGCTTATACATTCTATATGGTTATCTTGCATTGATTAGGCCATTTTCGGTGACAAGCAGGGGCAACTTATAATCATAGTCTTCCCTGGGCAAATTATCAAACAATTGACAAGCAAAGGCTATTCCTATTATTACGGCATCCTGCCGTAATCTGGGCAGAAACCGGTCATAGTATCCGGCTCCAAAACCTATCCTATGGCCATGATAATCAAAAGCAAGTCCAGGAACTAAAACCAGGTCGATTTCTTCGGGTGAAACAGGTTTCAGCCTATCCGGCAGCGGTTCACGAATCCCAAAATTGCTCACCTGAACATCCTTGACCAGGTCGGTAATAGCACAAGGTACAATTTCTCGCCGTTGGCAAAAGGGAATAATCAAGTCTTTCCCATCTTGAAGAATTTTTTCAGCGATGGGGGTAGTTTCCACTTCATCCCTAAAATTCAAATAAGTCATAATGGTTTGGCAAGGCTCAAAAACTCTTAAAGATTGCAATTCCTTAAATATCAGGGCACTTTTTTGCCTTCGTTCCAAAGGACTAAGAGCCTTGCGGCGCCTAAGGGCCTCTTGGCGGAAAGATTCTTTTTTCAACCTTTTACTCGCTCCTTTTTTCATTATTGGGGGGTTTCTGAAGTCGAAATTTTTATTAACAATGCCCCGAAAAATTTATCCCCAAAGATAGTAACGATAAATCCTTGATTTTAGCAGCTTTATCCACATCATGCACATTTGCTGTGGATAACTTTCTTTATAATCGGATACCTTTTGCCTGCAAATTACTTACAAATTACTTACAATTCACTTGCAATTAACCGGTAATTTAAAGGTTTAGACCCGGCACCGCATTTAATTTCCAAGATGCATAATTACCCTTTATAAAATGGTAATAGCCAGCCATGGCAATCATCGCTCCGTTATCAGTGCATAGCTTGAGAGAAGGGTATACAAAGCGGATATCTCCACCCTCTAGTTCCTTAGCTAAGGCTTCTCTCAACAGGGTATTAGCAGCCACGCCACCCGCCAGAGCCAAGGTTTTTACTTGTGGCAGTTTCGCCAAAGCTCTCTTGGTTTTGGCAACCAGTACTTCTACAACCGCCTCTTGAAAGGAGGCGGCAAGATCATTTATATCCACATGTTCACCTTTCATCCGGGCAGTATTTAAGGTGTTCAAAACAGCAGATTTCAAACCGCTAAAACTAAAATCCAAGCTCTCCGCTTCCAACATAGCCCGTGGCAAATTAAAAGCCTTAGGATTTCCCCTTGCGGCTGCTTTTTGGATATATGGTCCTCCCGGGTATCCTAGACCCAAAGCCCGGGCTATCTTGTCAAAAGCTTCTCCTGCGGCATCATCCCGTGTTTTTCCTAAGACCTCATAATCAAAATGTCCCTTGAATAGTATCAGGTTAGTATGCCCGCCTGAGGCCAGTAAACATAATATTGGAAACTCCAAATCGGGATGTTCCAAAAAATTAGCATAAACATGCCCTTCCAGGTGGTTTATGCCTAGCAATGGAATCCCGGCGGCATAAGCCATAGCTTTAGCAGCTGCCACTCCAACTAAAAGGGATCCGACCAGTCCCGGACCGTAGGTAACAGCAATAGCCGATAAATCATTAAAATCCACTTCAGCTTGGGTTAGGGCCTGCTCCACTACATTTTTGATATGCAGACAGTGTTCCCTGGATGCAATTTCCGGAACCACTCCCCCGTACTTGCGGTGAGTTTCAATCTGAGACGAAATTATATGACTCTTTAGTTCTTTGCCGTTAACGAGAACCGCAGCGGATGTCTCATCGCAGCTGGTCTCTATCCCCAATATTACAATATCTTTGGTCCCGGCCAAATCAATTCCCCCTATGAGTTATGCAAAACTGACTGCTTATATCTTACAGCTTTGCCCACATTATATAGGCATCTTCCTTGTTATCTGAATAATATTTTCTGCGTACTCCTGCGGCTTTAAAACCTAGTTTGGTATATAATTTTTGGGCATGGATATTGGAAACTCTAACTTCCAAAGTTATGCTCACCAGACCGTGCTTTTTCAGGTCCTGCATAACATGTCGCATCAGAAATTCGCCCCAGCCCTTACTTCGAAAGCCCGGCCAAATAGCCACATTGGTTATATGGGCTTCACCTGCCACAAGCCAAACACCCATATAGCCGACAACTTTATCATTTATCACTAAACAATAATACCGAGCAATTCTATTATCCTTTAGTTCCGAAAGAAAAGACTCTGCTTTCCAAGGGTTGGGAAATGAAGCTTCCTCGATAGCAGTTATGGCCGGAATATCTTCAACGGTCATAAGTCTGATAGCTACCGCAGTATCTTCACTCCCTTTTTCTCGCTGTTGATCTTCAACATTATTTTTCATCCTACCACCTAATTCTCATTTTTCTAATATGATATATGATATCAACAGCAGTCCTGTTTCCCCTCCGGATTATTTTTCTTTCTCCTTATCGTGCTTCATTTTGCTAAGTTTTTTTCTATAATTTACTTCTGCTTCGGATAGCCTTATATAAAAAGGCAAGACAGTACCGGCTGCTATGTCAGGATTATCTTTGGCTTTAAGCCACTGTTTCCAAGCTTCGCAAGCTGCATAAGCTCCCCGCGGCAGGTAATGATACTCTGGGGGAATAACTGCTTGGAGCCCAAGATTTTCTTTAAGGTATTGTTTGGCACCTTTGACAGCATCCCCGACAAAAAATACTTGTTCTTTATTGCCCTTAAGCTTAGATGTCAGCTCCTCAGGCCTAATAGCCATAGGACCGTCTATACATACCATGGTCTGCTCATAGCGGTAGCAGGCATAATACCATTCTCCCTTGCGGGCGTCAAGAATAACCGCTGTATTTTCCGGTCTCCCCCAACCGGCCCAGGCTAAGGCATCCAGGGAGGTCATTCCGATCAAGGGGATGTTCAGAACCTGGGCCAAGCCCTGAGCAGTGGCAATTCCAATGCGAATTCCGGTAAAAGATCCCGGCCCTCTTACTACCCCGATAAAATCAAGTTCCTCAAGCTGCCAGGCAGCTGCATTAAGAAGTTGATCCAACATCGGAATCAACCTCTCGGAGTGGGTCTTGCCGGTATGAAGGAATCCTTCGCCCACCAAATTGCCATCTTGGGCTAAAGACAGGGCGGTAACCTTTGTAGTGGTATCTATGGTTAAATATTTCATAAGCCTCACACTAATTATCTATATATGATTTTTCCTCTTGCTTGGCAAGTACCAGCCGGATATGCCTGGGCAAATCGCCGCTGCCCTCAAGCCAAACTTGCCAGTGATCCGAGGGCAGTAAATCCTCAATTATTTCCGGCCATTCCAACAAACAAACACAATCGTCCCGAAAATAATCCGTAACACCGATAATCTCAGCTTCTTCAGGATTAGTAAGCCTATAGAGGTCCATATGAATAAGTTGCAGTCCCTTGGAAGGAGATTCATACTCTTGAATTAATGTAAAGGTAGGGCTTGTAATCTCAGCTTCTACTCCTAAACCTTGACCCAATCCCTTGGCAAAGACTGTCTTGCCCGCCCCTAAATCTCCATATAGACAGATTATTTCTCCTCCGGTAAGGCTTTGACCAATCTTTTTTCCTAGATTATAGGTTTCTTGCGGGCTTGCTGACAAAACAGTGGATTCAAAATGTTCCAATTATAAATCACTCCGGTTTAACTACTCGGCCGTTAATGAGCACCACTAGCGGCACAGCTTGAAAACTCAAGGGCTTCTGGTCCCATATTACCAGGTCAGCATCTTTTCCTTCAGCCAGAGAGCCGATTCTATGAGCAACACCCAAGATCTCCGCCGGCCAGATGGTAATGGCCTTAAGCGCATCCTGTTCATCCATGCCGCTTTTAACAGCCAGGGCAGCACAAAGTGGCAGGTATTGCATAGGAGTAACGGAATGGTCGGTCATAATCGCTACCTTAAGCCCGGCTCGAGCCAAAATTCCCGGGGTCTCAAAGGTCTTGTCCTTAAGTTCCACTTTAGAGCGATTAATTAGAGAGGGACCGACTACAGCCGGATAACCATACTCTTTTAAAATATCGGCAATTTTGTGCCCATCTGTACAATGGTCTAAAACAAGATCAAGATTAAATTCGCGAGCAATCCTGATAGCGGTCATAATATCATCCGCTCTATGAGCATGGGCTCTTAAAGGAATTTTTCTTTCCAAGACTAGACTAATGGTTTCCAGTCCAAGGTCCCTTTCCGGTAGTTTATCGGGATCTTTTTTCCCTTGTTCCAGTTTGTCCCGGTAAACCTGAGCATCCACCAGGGCCTGACGGAGAAGAGCAGCTGTACCCATTCTGGTCATAGGCATTTTCTTTTGTTCCCCGTAGACAAATCTGGGGTTTTCCCCAAAGGCTGCTTTGAGGCCGGCCGGATCCCTGACTATCATTTCTTCCACAACCCGACCTGCTGTTTTAAGTACCACCCCTGTCCCTCCCAGGACATTGGCGCTGCCCGGGCCGGTAAAGGCGGCGGTTACTCCCCCCAGACGAGCATCCCGGAAGGCTTCATCTTCAGGATTTATTCCGTCTATAGCTCTTAGCTCGGGGGTCAAGGGATCGGTCATCTCATTGATATCATCACCTTCATACTGGTAAATCTCTTCGCCTATCCCTATATGGCTATGAGCATCAATAAAGCCGGGTAAGACCCAATGCCCGGAAGCATTAAATATTTTAACCGCACTGTCAGGCTTTAAACCGAACATGGCCTTAAGCTCCGTCTCATCAGGTATTTCTGACTGTAATGGGTGTTTTAAAATTTTAGCTATTTTCCCCTTTTGAACTAAAATACTGCCGGTGAAATCCTGATTGTCTTCCATGGTCATAATATTTCCATGGGCAATAATAATATGTTGATACTCAGTCAATTCTTTATCCTCCCCGTATTAGTACAAGTCTTTCATGGAAAGACCCACTCGCCCCCGTTCAGCATCGATGGCTATAACTTTAACCTTTACTATATCACCTACTGCAGCCACTTCTATCGGGTGACGGACATAGTTGGTACTGAGTTGGGAAATATGTACCAAGCCGTCATTTTTGAGGCCTATATCCACAAATAAACCAAAATCAACTATATTTCTAACTGTTCCTTCCAGAATCATACCTTCTCTCAAGTCTTCCAGATGGGTAACATCTTTACGCAAAAGCGGGCGGGGCAAATCCTCACGAGGATCTCGACCCGGTCTTTGCAAAGCTTCGATTATATCCTTGACTGTCGGAACTCCCGCCCCCAGCTCTTCCGCCAGTTCTTCGGCCGAAAACAAGGCTAGGGTGGAGCGTACTTCAGAAGTTTTGCTTTTTAAATCCGGTAAACTAAAACCTGCTTTGGCTAGAATATTAAGGGCCAGATTATATGATTCGGGGTGAACAGGTGTATTCTCCAGATAATTGTCCCCATCGGGTATGCGGATAAAACCCGCGCATTGGATAAAGGTTTGTTCCCCGATTCTGGGAACTCTTTTTAGTTCTTCACGTAAGCGGAATTTCCCATGCTTCTCCCTGTAAGCGACGATATTTTTGGCAGCCGTGCTGTTCAGGCCGGCCACAAATTTTAGAATAGCAGATGAAGCCGTATTTAAATCTACACCAACCGTATTGACGCAAGATTCTACTACTCCGCCCAAAGAGTTTTCCAAGATTTTGGGCTGAATATCATGCTGATACTGGCCTACCCCTATGGCCTTAGGCTCTATCTTTACTAATTCAGCCAGGGGATCCTGGAGCCGGCGAGCAATGGACACAGCGCTGCGGAGGGATAAATCAAAATCAGGAAACTCATCTTTAGCCAGCGGAGATGCAGAATAGACCGAGGCCCCGGCTTCGCTGACAATAATATATTCCAAAGAGAGTTTGTTTTCCTGAATCATTTCAGCCACTACTTCTTCCGTCTCTCGGGAGGCAGTCCCGTTGCCGATGGCAATAATCTGCACCTTATGGGCCAAGGCGGCTTTCATAATTTCTTTTTTAGCTTCTTCTCTTTTATTCTGGGGAGGGTGCGGGTAGATTACTCCTACTTCTAAAAGTTGGCCAGTATCGGAAATTATGGCCCATTTACAGCCTGTCCGAAAGCCGGGGTCAATTCCTAAGATAACCCTATTGCGCACCGGAGGTTGAAGCAGAAGCTGTTGCAAATTAGCGGCAAAGACTTTAACTGCTTGTTCCCCTGCCTTAGTAGTTATTTCCGCCCTGATTTCTCTCTCGATGGAGGGCGCCAGCAAACGTTTATAGGCGTCGTGTATCGCTTCTTGAACCAGAGGTGTACATGGACCGTTTTTCAAATACCTTTTTTCAATAATTGGCAGAATTATTTCCTGGTCGATCTCCAGGTTTACCGTCAAGAATTCTTCTTTTTCCCCTCTATTGATGGCCAGTATTCTGTGCGGCGGTATGCTGCGCACAGCTTCCCTGTAATCGTAGTACATTTCATAGGGGGAACGTTCTTCTTTTTTAGCCTTAGACACTATATCAGCCTTCTCATAGCTTTTAGCCCGAATAAGTTTTCTGACTTCAGCATCATCCGAGACCTGTTCGGCAATAATATCCTGGGCACCTGATAAGGTCTGCTTGGTTTCCGTTATCCCCTTTTCCAAATTAAGATATTTAACGGCTTCCTGTTCAGGATCGGCATCCAAAGGCTGGCTTAAAAGCCAGAGGGCCAGCGGTTCCAATCCCTTTTCCCTGGCCATGGAGGCCCTGGTTCTTTTCTTTTGCTTGTAAGGCCGATAAAGGTCTTCTACTTCCTGCAATTTTGCGGCGGTTAAAATCTTTGCTTTAAGTTCGGGATTAAGTTTTCCTTGTTCATCGATAAGCCGCAAAACTTCTTCTTTTCTTTTTTCCAGGTTTCTAAGATATTCTAGCCTGTCTACCATAGCCCTCAGTACGGTTTCATCCAGCTCACCGGTGGCTTCTTTGCGGTATCTGGCAATAAAGGGAATAGTGTTACCCGAATCAAGAAGCTTTATAGTTTCATCAACCTGCCAGGGTTTAAGATTCATTTCTCCGGCAATAAGTTTAACTAAATCCAAAAAAATACCTCCTGCTTAATGTAGCTATAGAAATAAAATCAGCGTTTCGGTTCAACGCTGAAGGTGGCACTGACTTATACTATTTGACCCTAAAAATCAGACTATAGTTCAGTTAAACCAAGACTGATTTCGATAGCCTCATCAACCCTGAGCATAACTTCTTCATCCAGCACAGCCACTTTTTCTTTGAGCCGACTTTTGTCAATCGTTCTTATCTGTTCGGCTAAAATCACCGAGTCTCTTTCCAGTCCGCTCCTTCTGGCTTTTACTTCAACATGAGTGGGTAGTTTGGCTTTGGTAATTTGTGAGGTTATGGCCGCAATAATGGTTGTGGGACTGAACTGATTACCGATATCATTCTGAATTACCAGAACCGGACGGGTACCGCCTTGTTCTGAACCAACAACGGGGTTTAATTCAGCATAAAAAATTTCCCCGCGTTTAATATTCATATCCGCCACTCCAAGCCAATTTCCTTTCATAGCGAATTGTTGCTTCTTCTTCAGCTTGGCATAAATCCTTGGCTAAAGTGAGATTTATCTGAGCCATTTCCAAATAACCCTGTCGCATTTGTTCTCTTAGCCCGGCTTTACGCCGTTCTAATAAAACACTGTAAATTGCTTCTTTGATAAAATCGCTTCGATCTCTCTTCTCCATGGATACAATATCGTCGACTTCTTCGATGATATTCTCCGGTAAACATACTACAATACGTCTTGTCTCCGCCAAGCGAGGCACCTCCTAAAATAAAGGCCGGTTTTCTCAGGCAATAGCCAATTTTCATAAGTATACTTTATTATAGCTACTTACCACTAAAAGTGTCAACGAACTAGGCCTATAGTACAAGCTTATTTACCATTTATTTCATTAAATCATCAAGGTAATTTGTTCCAGCAGCTAGCTAAACCTATTGATAATTGCTTTGTGGGCTTTGATTTCCAAACTATCGTCCAGCACTGGAAGATCAGAGTTATAGCCCCTGCGCTTTAAGGCCGCTCTCAATATATTGTCCGCCAGGTGAGGGTTTTTGGGCAGAAGTGGCCCATGCAGATAAGTGCCCCAAACATTTTTGTACCTTACTCCCTCTGAGCCGTCTTCCCCGTTATTGCCATAGCCCCGAACAATCTCCGCCAGGGGGCTAAGCTCTGGCCCCAGATAGGTTTTGCCGGAATGGTTTTCAAATCCGACCAGAGTATTAAGGTCCGTCTCACCATGAGTAGGATTGCCAACTTTGGCAATAACATTGCCGATCATTCTTTTAGGCCCGGCTACCGTATAACAGTCTATTATTTCTAACCCCGGAACTTTATGACCGTCAGCGGTCTGATAGTATTTACCGAGGAGTTGGTAGCCTCCACAAATCGCCAGTAGCACCAAGCCGTCCTCCACAGCCTGCTTCAATTCTTGGGCCCTGGAGCTTAAGTCCTGAACCAGGATATTTTGTTCCCGATCCGAACCCCCACCCATAAAAACAATATCCGCTTGGGTAAAATCAATATTTTCCCCTAGGCTAACCGGGTGAATCCTCAAATCGATATCCCGCCACCGGCACCTGGCCTTAAGGGTTAAAACGTTTCCCCTGTCTCCATACAGACCCAGCAGGTCGGGATAAAGATGGTACAATGTCAGTTTCATAAACCTTCCACCTCAGTGTGACTGATTATCGGATTAGAGCTTACCTTTTTGCTGTTCAAAATCTCCCTCAGCGGAAAGAGTGCCGTATAGCTAGATAAAACAAAAACAGCTTCATCAGGCAATATTTGCTTTGCTTCCAGCTCAGCCACCGCTTCTTTCAGATTTTTATTAATGCTTATTACATCTTCGCTCCACCCGGCGTATTTCAATCTTAAGGCCATATCCTCGGCTCTTAAACCGGAACAAATAACTGTTTTAATTTTTGGCTCGCCGGAAACAAACCTTTCAAAATCCACATCCCATAACCAGGAAATATCACGGCCGTCGGCAGCGAGATCATTAATGGCCAACAGCAAATGCAAAGGTCTGTCCAGTTCGATAAGGGTGCTGACCACCTGGTTAAAACCCATGGGATTCTTAACCAAGGTAAGGGTGAGCTGACAAGAGGGAAGAGCAAATTGCTCCATCCTTCCGGCATCGGAAACAAATTTGAGCAGTCCCTGTCTACTGTCCTCCCAGCTGAGGCCTAAGCATTCGGCAGCACTCACGGCTGCCAGGGCATTATATAAGTTGTAATAACCTTGAAGGGGGATTATAAATTCCCCTGTTTCCTGAGCAATAGTTTGACCTCCATAGCTGTTGCCTTCTCTGTGCTCCGGACTAATTGCCAGACGAAAAGATATCCCGTTCTGTTTTTGCTGAACATCCCAGGCTTCAATATGAGGTTGAGGGCGTTCAAAGCCGCATTGTTCACAGTGGTAAATACCAAGCTGACCATAATGAAAAATTTCATAAAATAGTTCCTGGTCGCAAAGAAAACAGTATCTGCCTTCTCTTGATTCCAGGTCTTTTGGCCCGCTTACCGGCAGGCTTGCGGCACCGTAATAAAAAACTTGGGTTTGATTGAGGCCGATTTGAGCTACCAGCGGGTCATCAGCATTGAGAATAAGTTTGGTGGAAGAGGGCAGGGCCTCTTGGACCAGTCTTATGGTAGTATCAAGTTCCCCAAAACGATCAAGCTGGTCAGGAAAAAAGTTGGTTATTACCGCCAGTCCGGGCGTTAGTTGTCGGCATAAGCGGGGAACTGTAGCCTCATCCACCTCTAATAATAAATAGCTTTTTTTTATTCGGCCCCAAAAAGAAGAATTTTGCAGCAAGGTTCCTGCAATTCCGGGAAGCATATTAGCTCCTTCCCGGTTAAAAGCTACTGTTTTGTTAGCTGTTTTCAAAATGCTAGCCAACATATTATTCGTTGTGGTTTTGCCGTTGGTTCCGGTAATTAAAACAATCTCTCCCTGGAAAGAAGCAGCTAAGTGCTTAATAAAATCGGGACACACTTTATTAGCTACCAGTCCCGGGAATGTTGTCCCTTTCTTCCCGAGAATCCTAAGTGCTATGGATATTAATTTCCCTGACCATAAAGCAAGCCAGAACCTTATGCGCATTCCCATTTTAAGAAATCCCCTTAATTCTGTTCAAAATAAAAAAAGTTGTAATAATAGATAATATAACCTAACCTACAGCTCTTTAAAAGTCCCGGTCTGGACAAAAAGCGCAATTAGATTCTATAATACAACTATTATTCAATATCTTATAACTAATATAAAACGCTAAACGATGAAAGGAGAAAATTATGCTTATACCATTTGATGGATTTACACCCCAAATCGGCAAAGACGTTTACATAGCCCCCGGGGCTAGTATTATCGGCCAAGTCCAAATCGGCGATAATTCCAGTATCTGGTTTAACAGTATTCTGCGGGGAGATATTGGCCCTATCACTATCGGCCAAGGAACGAATATCCAGGATCTGTGTGTTATCCACCTTAATGAAGGACAGCCGGTTATTATTGAAGATAATGTTAGTATTGGGCATTCCTGCGTTCTTCATGGTTGCCGAATCCGTCAAGGAAGTTTAATCGGCATGGGTTCCATTATTCTCGACAACTCCGAAATTGGCGAAAACTGCCTGGTAGGGGCAGGGTCTCTCATTCCGGAACGCAAAGTATTTCCGCCCCGTTCCCTGATTTTGGGTTCTCCCGCCAGAGTTGTCCGGGAACTAACAGATCAGGAAATTGAATCAATATATCATAACGGTGAAGTGTACAAAAAAAGAGGGCTATTATACCTGAAAAATCAGGATAATTAAATTAACGGCAACTGCCCGTCTCTTTCCTGCACTTTAATTTCGTCACCCGGTTTAATCCAACCCGGCACGATTACTCTGGCAAAAATCCCTTCGCGGGGCATAACACAGTCACCGGTAGCTCTTTTTATAGCACAACCGCTGTTATGGCAGGTTTTACCTATTTGAGTAACTTCCATCACTGTTTCTCCAATATGGAGCCTGGTGCCAATAGGGAGTTCATGAAGGATTAGGCCTTCGGTAGTTATATTCTCGGCAAATCTGCCGTTAGTAAGGTCTTTAAGCCCGGCTGCCCTTAGTTTATCAACACTTTCAACTCCTAACAGGCTTACCTGTCTATGCCATTCCCCGGCATGAGCATCTCCAACCAGCCCATGTTCCACTTCAAAATAACCCTTTTCAACCTCCTGTTTGGGAACCCCTTTGGTTTCACTGATATTAACAGCCAGTACTTTAGGCATCTAGATACCCCTCTCCTATATATTATTTCTCCTTTAGGCAATAAAGCTTTAGATATCCCTCTCTTTTAGGATATCTAAACTTATATGCTTATTTTTTAGTTAGAAAGCGGTCCTCAATTAAATCGGCAACGCCTTGATAATCATTGATATCCAGGAGCGGAACAGGAACTTTAAGTTCTTTAACGTCAGTAACCACGGCAATTAGATTCTCAAGACCGGAGACTATTTCTGTCCCCCGCTCCCGTCTAACAATTTCAATTTTGGGCCTATTGGCCGCTTTATAGCCTTCTACAAGAATAATGTCAACGCCTTGAATAAGAGGCAAAACATCCTCCAGATCCCTCTTGCTGTCGGTTTTTTGAATTAAAGCATATTTATCCGGACCTATAATAGCGGTTGCTTTGGCCCCGGCTTGGCTAAACCGCCAGCTATCTTTACCGGGCACGTCTATCTCAAAACTGTGAGCATCGCTTTTAACTACTCCCAGTTCATAGCCCCTGCTTGTCATTTCTCGAATTAACTTTTCTAAAAAAGTGGTCTTACCTGTGCCTGATTTAGCTGCTACAAAGCAAATTACCGGGATATCTGCCATAAACTATCCTCCTATTCAGGAACCTTGACCAGGGCTTAGCGGCCGGGCACATTCGCCGCCCTTGCCTGTTAAGATATCCAAGCCATGTTCAAGTGATGATAATATAACTTGCAAACATTCTTGCACGCTTTTGGGGCTGCCCGGCAGGTTAATAATAACGGTCTGTCCTCTGATACCCGCACAAGCCCTGGACAACATAGCTCTGGGAGTAATCTGCAAGCTCGCCCAACGCATAGCTTCAGGTATACCCGGAGTTAGTTTTTCTACCACGGCCAGGGTAGCTTCAGGTGTTACGTCCCGCGGGGAAAAACCTGTGCCGCCGGTGGTAAATACAATATTTAGTTTTAGATCATCAGCATAGCTAGTGAGCTTCTCTTCAATAATACTTTGTTCATCCGGAACAATTTCCGCAACTTTAACTTGCCAGCCAAGCTGTTCCACCATTTCTTTTATAACCTGACCGCTGCGGTCTTCTCGCTCTCCCCGCGAACCCTTATCGCTCGCAGTAAGAATACCTACGGTGTAGTTCATGTTTTCACCTCATAATCTCCGCTCTTGCCGCCGGATTTTTTGACCAGGTAAATATCGCTTATAACCATACTTTTTTCCGCGGCTTTGCACATGTCGTAAATAGTCAGGGCGGCAACAGAAACGGCAGTTAAGGCTTCCATTTCCACGCCTGTCTGGCCGTTATTTTTTACAATCGCTTGTATTTCGATTTTACTTTCAGGCTCATTAATTGTAAAAGAAACATCGATTCCGGACAGCAACAAGGGATGACACATGGGGATAAGGTCCGGTGTTTTTTTTGCTCCCATAATGGCTGCCACCTGAGATACAGCCAGGACATCTCCTTTAGCCAGGGATTTGTCCTTGATCAGCTTTAAAGTTTCAGCTTTCATTTTTATTTCGCCGCGGGCTACCGCTACCCTGGTTGTATCAGCCTTATGACTGACATCAACCATCCTGGCCCGGCCTTCCTGATTAAAATGAGTAAGCTCTCCCATCTTTTTATCCACCTATTTCATGCATATTTCTTCTAATTGGCTCGTACTCGCTGCTTTGAATACAGTGCTTGTGAGGTTTACCTAAAATCCCGTCCGACAAAAATCGTTCCAAGTCTCCGTAATAATTACGTATGTCCAGCTCAATATTGGAATGCAGGCAAGGTTTCAATTTCCCGTCAGGGGTAATTCTTATCCGATTACAATAGTTACAAAAATGGCTGCTTAAAGGGCTAATAATGCCCACTTTACCTTTGCTGTTAGGTAGCTTGTACATGCGGGCTACTGTACCGTGACCTTTAAACGGAAGGGGAATTAAGCGTGGCACTCTTTTGAGAATTTCATTGCTGGCTAAAAAATGCTCCCTATCCCAATCTCCCGCCTCACCGATAGGCATGAGTTCAATAAAACGTACGTCGATCTCACTATCTGCGGTTAGGTTGACAAAGTCTTCAATTTCGTCGTCATTAAAACCACCAATTAAGACCACATTTAGTTTTAAGGGGAAAAGTTTTGCTTCCTTAGCTGCTTGAATCCCGGCCAGTACATCCTCTACCTTGCCGCCTCGGGTAATCTCCTTGTATTTTGCCCCGTCCATGGTGTCAATACTTATATTAACCCTGTCCAGACCTCTTTTTTTTAGTTCGGAGGCATAATTTTTAAGTAGAACACCATTGGTGGTAAGACCTAAATCTTTGAGGCCCTTGGCTTTTAAACTCGCAATGTCTTGCACTAAATCCAGAATTCCCCTGCGGACCAAGGGTTCGCCGCCGGTCAGCCTAATCTTGGTAACTCCAAGCTTTACTGCAGCTTCAGCTATGCAGGCTATTTGTTCCAGACTCAGAATATCGTCATGGTTTTTTTTGCGAATACCTTTCTCGGACATACAGTAGGTGCATTTGAGATTGCATAAATCGGTTACCGATATTCTTAAATAATTTATATCCCTGCCGTAACTATCGATCATGACCTTTACCCCTCCTCCTTGCCTAATTACCGGCAAAAATAACAATTCGGATACTGGCACATCTGACAGTTATTACATAAACCGCCTTCTCCCATGCGTATAAAGTCATTTTTATTTAATTTTTCTCCTGAGAAAATTCTCGGTAGAACCACGTCAAATACCGTGGTTTTAAAATAGGCGGCTGCTCCGGGCACTCCTAGGATCGGGACTTCGTCCAGATAAGCCAACATAAACATATTACCCGGCTGAACCGGAACCCCATAAGTAACAATTTCCGCCCCGGTACTTCTAATTGCTCCCGGTGTAAGGTCATCAGGATCTACCGACATTCCCCCGGTAATAATAATCATTTCCGCGCCCTTTTCTTTAAAGGCCAATATTCTTTCCCTAATAATTTCAACCTCATCCGGACAATACTCTTGGCCGAGTATTTCTGCTTTATAATATTCTAATTTTTTCTTAATTACAGGCCAGAATTTATCTTTAATTCTTCCTTTATAAACTTCATTACCTGTAATGACCACGCCTACTTTTAAATTTTTATAAGGATAGACTTGAAATACCTGACCGTGAATCTTGCACAGCTCTTCAACTTTTTCTATATTCTTTTCTTTGGTAACCAGAGGGACTATCCGGCCAGCGGCAATCTTTTGGCCTTGCTCAACCTTAAAATTATTAGGAAGAGAAGTTATGGTAATATCTTCAATAGAATTTATTTCATACATCAATGCACTTTTTAATTTAAAGAAACCCCTAATGGTTGCTTGCAGGACAGTTTTTCCCTCCTGGGGATCAGAAAAAGAAATGTTTCCACCCATTACAGCCCTGGCAATTCGGATTGCGGCGTCATCTTCGTGGATCTCGCCGGCATTTTCTTCCCAGACATAAATACTTTCTTTGCCAAGTTTTAATAGTTCTTCCACATCCTCTTTTTGAATTATATGTCCCCTTTTAAATACTGCACCCTTGAATTCTCCCGGCACCATTTTGGTTATGTCGTGGCATAATATCATGCCAACAGCGTCTTGTACAGCAATTTTTTTCACTTTTTGATCCTCACTTTCCTTCTTCCTTATTTGTTCGTTATTCGTTTCTTAAATTAAATAAGCTGTGAGTTTTTGGCCGGCTTGTAACGGACCGCTATTAGCCGGAACCTCAGCCAGGAGATTGCATCCCTCCATGGAACTCAATACCCCATTGCCCTGCCCACCGGTTATTTCCATAAAGGCCGTGCCGTTCTCAATAACTAATTTTCCGCGTAGGAATCTGCGACGGGGACTGGCTTTGGGGAAATTCGTTTTTAGTATTACTTCCAATTTCGGGTTTAAGTATTCCTGCCTGCCCATAATTTTTTTAATGAAAGGAGCCACTAAAAGTTGAAAGGTAACCATTGCTGCCGCCGGATTACCGGATAAACCGATAATCAATTTATCATTCTTAATGGCAGCCAAACTCGGAGAACCCGGTTTAATATCAATTTTCCAGTATAGAGTTTCGGCTTCAAGATAGTCCACGGCATGTCTAACTACATCGTAATCACCTACTGAAACTCCCCCGGTCGTAAGCACAAGGTCCGCCCTTTCCAGTCCCTGTTCAATAAGGGAAGCTACCTCTTCGACCTTATCGGGACACATACCAATTACGATAGGTTCGGCACCAATAGAACGAATATAACCCTGAAGGGTATAACTGTTGCTGTTGCGAATTTTACCCGGTGTTAAAGTCTCGGAAACATCTCGCAACTCATCGCCTGTGGAGACAATAGCTACCAGAGGACGTTTGTATACCGGTACCATCGGTATTCCTAAAGCGGCCAACAAACCCATAATTGGCGGAGTGACAACCGTTCCCTTAGCGGCTATCAATGTACCTCTGGCTATATCTTCACCTGCGGGAACTATCCCCTCTTGTTGCTCGTAGCTTTTATAGAGGGTTACTTTATTGTCCTTTACTGTGGTTTCTTCAAATTTGCAGACTGCATCCGCTCCTTCAGGAATAGGAGCGCCGGTAAGAATTTTAATTGCTTGTCCGGCACTTATACTGTTTTTAGCCGTATAGCCTGCCGGTACTTCTTCAATGACATTTAGGGTAACAGGGCTACTCTGGCTGGCAGACACAGTATCAACAGACCGGAAAGCAAAACCATCATAGGGCGAACGGGGAAAAGGAGGTACATTTTCTTGGGCAATAATATCCTTACTTAAAACTCTTCCTAAGGTGTCTGTTAAATTGTTATTTTTTTGGCCAATATCCATAGCCCTAGCCAGCAGCATGGCCTGTGCCTCTTCTAGCGAGATATTTGTTTTCACGATTACCCTCCTTTGAATTTATCTTAACAGCTCTTACTTTGAAGTTCTTACTTTAAAGTTCTTATTTTGCACAGAATTTCTTACTTAAAAACAGATGAAAAAATATCCTGCGCGGATATGCAGGATAAAAGTACTTAAGCTTTAAGCCCATTAACCTTTCGGCATATCTCCTTCGCGAATCAGCAAGTAACAGAATTTCTTCCACTACTCCGTGGACCTTGTAGTCCAGACCCCATATCCATAGTAACAACTTTAGGATATAAGGCTCGGAGAAATTAAAAGCTATATTCATTTAATATATTAAATGTTGTCAAAATAATCAAAAAATAACTTAGCCTGGTATCTTATATTATATGCAATAGTTATGCCATAAATAAAGTCTAAAATAATTCCAAACCAAACTAAAATTTTGTGGTCGCTATACTGCTTATTTTACAGGAATTTTTTTACTTTTACCATAGTAAAAGATAAAAAATATTTTTATCAAACAATATCAAACAATTTTCTAAATTTTCAAAATAGATCTACCATTCTCATTTTGAAACAAATTTATTGGATTTTTTCTATTCTACAGCTAAGTCCGTTATATATCCAGGTGCCAATCAAAGGATCGGAGGATTCAAATTCTGCACTGGTTAAAATATTGGCATTGGAGAGCCACAAACCGCCCAAGCTAGGTTCCGCAGCTTCCATTTCCGGATACCACCAGCCATATTCCACACTTATAACATCATCGCACATTTCTGAGATCTTGGCAACAAAACGGGCCTTCCCTTTTTTGGTCTCAACCCAGAGCCGACTGCCATCTTCAAGGCCAAATTTAGCCGCCGTGGCAGAGCTCATTTCAGCCCAAGGATGGGGGTGAAGCCGGCGAAATTCTTGTAATTGATGGTAACTGGAAGCATAGTAGGGATGAAAACGCGCTCCGGTTATAAGCTTAAGCGGATAACTGGGGCTTACTTCCGGCAAAGCTTTTGGGGTAGGGAGAGCATCAGCGTTTAATTGTTCTAAAAAATTACTATATAATTCAATTTTGCCGCTGGCAGTGGCAAAGCCAGACGCTTGCCCACTTTGCGGATTTATTTCCTGATACTTGAAATATTGGTTAGAAGCACAGTATAACCCTGTCTTGCAGAAATCTTCCCAGCCTACCCCGGCGGGAGATAACGAGGCTTGCAAAGCCTCCCGGTAAGTTTTCCAGGGCCATTCTTTTGTTTGACCCAGGCGTAGCCCTATTTCTCGCCAAAAATAGTAGTCTGGACGCCTTTCATAATAAGGTTCAACAGCTTGGTCCCCACCATAAGCGATATTCGCCGTCCCGGCTTTGGTTTCCATTAACGGCCGTTCCATTACGCCCGCCGCAGGCAGGATATAATCTGCCAGCATGGCGGTTGGGGTTTTAAATAATTCCAGAACAACGAGCAAATCCAGGCTCTTTAAAGCTTGGTAAATTAAATGGGTATCGGCCTGGGTAAGCAAAGGGTCAGAAGCCATAACTATCATGGAACGTACGGGATAAGGCTCGCCATTGAGCATCGCTCGCCAGATCAGATTAGGATGGGCGGAAGTCAGGTAGCGCATAGGAAGCCGCTTATTGTGTTTCATAGTTAAAGACTTTAAGCGCTCATAACCGCTGTAGGACTGAAGAAGCAAGCGATTGCGGGCAATGTTATTCCGGCGGGAATGTTCTGGGAATTGGGCACTTAATTCCAGATCTATTTCCGGTATAAAATCCGGCATTTCACTTATATGTGACGCTCCGGGCACATCCACGTTTCCTGTTACGGCTCGTAAGATTGCTAAGGCCCGGTGGGTTGGCACAGTATTGGGACCAAGCTGGTCAATCCCTCGTCCACTATACAAAGTGGCCGGAAATTTGCCGGCAAAAAGGCGGGCTGCTTTGATTACATCTTCGGCTTTAACGCCCGTTACGGCCTCCACATAAGAAGGGGAGTAAGAAGCAACATGCTTTTCCAGCTCAGCAAAACCATGACACCACAGGTCAACAAAATTCAAGTTATAAAGTTTTTCTCTAATTATGACATGCAATAAACCCAACGCTAAAACAGGGTCTGTACCCGGCCGGACCGGAAGCCAAAGGGTTGCCAGTTTGGCCGTAGCGGTTTTTCTGGGATCTACCACAATTATAGGTTTTCCCCGACGGCTAAATTCCTGGATAGTATGCCAAAATAGGGAATTATCCGATTCGGCGGGATTAACTCCCCACAGAAGGGCACATTCAGTCAAGTCCGGATGCAATTCCATATCAATAGGCCAGCCATAGGTCATGGCGTTGACCAAAATTCCTGGATTCCAACAAATTTGGCCTATTCCCATATTGTTAGGACTGCCGAAAAGGGTCATAAAACGGTGTAAGGGCCAGAATGTTGTATGAGGACCTCCAATACTGGTAGCCAGCGTTTCCGGCCCATAGGTTTGTTTCAGGGCTTGAAGTCTATCAGCTATCTCATCCAAGGCTTGTTCCCAGGATATGCGCTGCCACTTGCCGCTACCCCGCTCGCCTACTCTTTTGAGCGGGTAGTTAATTCTCTGGGGATGATCCAGAACCTCAGGTACCCGGCGCCAGCGACGACATCTGGCTTGAATGCTGTCGTCATAAGGAAAACGACTGGCATCGGGCCTTACTTTTATTACTTTTCCATTCACTATCTCGGCCTGCAAAGCACACTGGTAGCCGCAGAAACGACAATTTGCTGCTATACTTTTCTGATTAGACATGGTAATTACCTCGTGCGTTAGTTAGTAGTTCATCTCTTCTCTGGCCTGACGTATTGGTCAGCTGATAGGAACAAAAGGGCACTATTTTGTCGTCTTTGCCCAACACCGTCATACTACATTCCCTGAGCCGCTTTAAATCCATAGTAAAGGCATCCATATAATTCATGATGACGATAGACAGACCTGATTTTAAATCCGGGTATTTTTTATAGGCGATATCTCCTAATACCGAACCCTGCGGGCTTTGGGGATCGAATTCCGCCATATACTCCTCTCTTGTGAGCTTGCGGGTCAAGGGTTCGATTTTCCCCTCATAATCTATAAGATAGGTTGCGCTTGAACATAAAGGATGTGAACAACCTAAGGGCCAAAAATCATAAGGTTTAAGCAAACCTTGGCTTTGTTCAGCGAGCATAAAGATTACATCCCCCATGCCCAGCCTTTTGTTTGTATCCACATCAAAGCGTCCGGAACCAAAAGCCGGCTGATAGGCCAGACCGGCAATTACATCCTTATTTAATAAAGCAAAATCCAATACCCGGCCCATTTGATCATGGTTAATGCCTTCAATGACCGTCATGGCCAAGACAACCTGGATCCCTGCTTGGCGGCAATTTTCAATGGCTTTCAGTTTGATAGGCAGCAAATTTTGACCGCGTATTTTCTGGTAAACCTCGGAGGTAAGCCCGTCAAACTGAAGATAAATGCCGCTGGCACCGGCCAGGACCAGTTTTTCCAAGAAAGCATAGTCATTGGCAATAACAACACCGTTGGTATTGATTTCAATGGCCTCTAATCCCATATTAAGACCAAGGCGGACAATTTCCGGTAAATCTTGACGAACAGTTGGTTCACCGCCGGTTATTTGTATGCTGGTCTGTGGTCCGCTTTTCTCCAAAATAGCCCTGTATTTAGCTTCCAAAGCCTCTATACCGGGATCTTGATCCGCTATCCCGGAAGGGGTTTTTAAAGCAGCAGGCGCTGCCTCAGCTGCCATAAAGCATACCGGACAGCGCAAGTTGCAGCGCTCTGTTACTTCAATTTCCACAAGGGTGGAGTGACGAAGATGAGCCTTACATAACCCGCAGTCCCTAGGACACCCTTGAGTGGAATCAAGCTGTAACTTCGGACGGATATAGGGAAGTTTGAGCCCTGACATCCAGCGATAGTGCTCAACATCTGGCCAGAGATAGGTTACTGTCTCTCCATGTTCAGGGCAGCATTTTTTCAGATAGACGGCTTTTTCCTGAACGATAACAGCAGCTTCCACTATATTTAAACAAACGGGACACACACTTTTGGTGGTATCGAGGACTGTTATCCCCTGGTCTGACTGCATGACTAATTCTCCTTTATGGGCCCGGTTTTACTTCCAAACTTTCAAAAACTCTTCGTTACCTACAGGCAGGCGGGAGCGATACTTTTGCTCTCCCGGAAGCCAGGTACGGTCCTCGCCGGCACGCACTACCAAATAGCGCATAATCATACCGCCCAAAATTGCCAGACAAGCGCCGACACTATGAATAACCGGGGTGGTGAACAGCATAAGGACAATCGGTACGATAGTACCCAATAAAATAAAGCCTAATTTAAATGAAGCAGAAAGGTCACCGTTAATCCATCTTTGAGCAGCTTCGGCTTCCCGATCCGTACCTCCGCTCCTTTTAATCCAGATATATCCTGCCCAGAAAATCAATTGAAACAGCAACAAAATCGCGGTCAGATGCGGTAGGTCTTGCAGAACCAAGGAAGATAAGGAATTAACAATATAACCCTCAGCTATAAACCAAGAAGATTCGCCTATAACATAACCGCTCAGGATATGTCCCGCCATGCCGGTGATAAAAGAGGAAAGGAAAAACAAGACCATAATCCCGGGACCATTCCAAAAGGGGCGGGCTTTATGCCTGGCTAACAACACTCCCGGATAGGTAGCCACAATCAGACCAAAAATTATACAAAAAGCAGCCAAAAATTTGCGGACCAAAATAAACCCGCTCCACGGCAAAATTGTAATCCCGAAGGAAGCAAACAACAAGCCTGCAATAATAGCAAAAGTCATATTCCAAGCCCCAAAGGTCAGAATAGCTTTAGGATTCATGAAAACCCGAAAAGCCTGCAGAGGACGCCCTAATTCCAAAATCAGAAAGCCTGCTCCGATGGCGATAAATATAGCTCCGGCAAAATTGCCCAGCACAGATGTCTGGGCGTTCCCCAGGAATAAATCAGCGATTCCGGCAATGACAAGCATTGCACCGCCCATGCCGGCGAAGAAAAAGTCCACGGCCAGCATCCAGCCCCATTCGTCATGTTTGCGACTCATCTCATCTGCGCCTCCAATCCATAAATATAGAATACCGAAGGTTTGCTCCCCAACTCATCCAAAAGTCTAACAGTATGGTGGCTATTTATAAGTTTAACAACTTCACTGTTAGGATCGTCCAAATCGCCAAAGATACGTGCTTTCTGATGGCAGCTCTGCACACAGCGGGGAATTTTGCCCATATCAACCCGATCCAGGCAAAAGTCACATTTTTGAACAATACCTTTTTCCTGATTGGAAATACGGGCTCCATAAGGACAAGCCATAACACAGGCTTTGCAGCCTACACATTTTTTCTCGTTAATCCAGACAATCCCGTCTTCCCTGCGTAGAGAAGCGCCCGTCGGACAGGCATCCACACAAGGTGTATTTTCGCAGTGCATGCATAACAAGGGTATATGAACCATATGCAGGTTAGGAAACACCCCGGTAGGGCCGACGGTTGTAACCGGGTTATAAATCATATCTACCGGCAGCTCATTATGAACCTTGCAGGCTACAGTGCATGATTGACAGCCTATACAACGACGGGTATCAATAACCATTGCATAACGCGCCATGTTAGTTACCCTCCTTTTGCTCAGTACTATCAACTTTATATATTTTGCATAACAAGCCCCGGTTGGCCCAAGTTCCGCTCAGGGGACAGCAATCCTCATCCCTGGTGCTTGTCAAAACATTAGTATTGGATTCCAGGCAGCCCGCCAGATCCGGTTCCTTCATTTTTCTTTCCGGGAACCACCAGCCCCGTTGGGTAATAATAACCCTGGGAGCCACGGCCTGGGTAACGTCGGCTTTCTGTTTCATGCGGCCCCGCTGAGTTTCGATCCAGACCCAGTCCCCTTCCTCAATACCGTATTCTTCGGCGGTTTCCGGATTTATTTGGAAATAAGGTTCACTATTCAGGAAACGTACATCCGGAATCTGAAAATGTTCAGAATGGTGGAAAGGCATAAAGCCGTTACCTGTAGATAGTACCAAGGGATATTCCTCGGCTAATTCCGGATGATCAATTTCATTCTCCACGGGTCCCACATACTCCGGCAATGGAGAATAACCTAAATCTTTTAGGACACTGGAATAAAGTTCAATTTTACCCGAGGGTGTACCAAACCCTCCTTTATCCAAGTATTTCTGATACTGCCTCTCCGGGAAATGAAAACGCCAGTATTCCACAAACTCATCATAACTGTCACTACCATAACCAAGGGGTTCAATCTTGTGCAAATAAGCGTCTTCCACAGTCTCCCAAGGCCACATGTCTTTTTGTCCCAGGCGGATCCCAAGATCCCTCCAGAAGTTATAATCATTGCGTCTCTCATACATGGGTTTAATTGCCCGCTGGGAAGCCAGTAGGAAGTCTGAACAGCCGTAGCTACTGGTTATCGTTGGCCTCTCCAGGGCCCCGGCGATGGGCAGGACATAGTCGGAGAGAGCGGCGGTAGGAGTCATCCAATAGTCACAGGTTACCATAAAATCCACTTCTCTCAAGGCATCCAGAACCAGCTTGCTCTCGCCGTAAGAGTTAACCGGATTGGTTGCGGAAACCAAAAGGGCTTTAACAGGATAAGGATCTCCAGATAAAATCGCTCTGAATACCGAAGGCGGATGGGCCTCGCACATCCATTCGGCGGTCGGTACCTTACCCCAATATTTTTTGCTCATCTCGGCAATTTTACTGTATCCCGGCCAGGTAAGCAGTTTAAATTTATCGGCACCGATCTGTTTGGCCTTTTGTTCCTCGCTCAAATACTCATTAGCTTCCATTTCCTCATCGGTTATAAACTCCAGACTAGGACCGGTTAAAAGGTCAGACCCGGGTGCGTCCAGATTACCGGTAATAGCACGAATTAGGGTCCGGGCATGAATCGCTGCTCCGGAAGCTCTGCCCTGCTGATCCATGGCAACTCCCCATTGAATATTACCGGGTTTATTCATCGCATACATCCTGGCACTTTCCCGAATGAGATCAGCGCTAAGCCAAGTGAGCGGCTCCGCCCACTCCGGTGTATACTGTTCAACATGGTTAGCCAGTTCACCAAAACCTTCACAATAATTCTCCACGAAAACCGGATCGTACAAACCCTCATAGATAATTACATGCAACCAAGCCAGAGCCAGAGCCAGGTCTGATCCGGGGCGCAAAGGCAGCCATAAATCTGATTTGGCAGCTGTTTCCGTAAATCGAGGGTCGATGGTAATAATCTTTAACCCTTTTTGTCTTAGTTCGCTGAGATGGTGCATTTCCGGCATATTGGAAGCTCCTGGATTTTGTCCCCATAAAACAATACAGCGACTGTAGGATAAGTCAATTTCAAATGGACTCCAGCCACAAACTGCTGTTTCGATCATAAAGGTTGGAATCCAACATAGGTGCGAATTATGAAAACCGTTAGGACTACCGAACAAGTTCATAAAACGGCGACGAGCCCAATCATCAGTACGCTGCGTACCACCGGCAGTTGCTACAGCCTCGGCTCCATATTCCTCTCGGATTTGACCAAGCTTGGCCGCAATCTCATCCAGAGCTTGATCCCAGGAAATTGTCTCCCATTTTCCTTCTCCCCGTTTACCAACTCTCCTTAGAGGATAATTAACCCGGTCAGGATGATCCAGGTGGAGTAAGGCAATATTACCCCGGCAGCATAATCCGCCGGTATTGGTCGGGAAATCAGGATCGCCTTCAATAGCCAATACTTTGTCATCCTTAACATAAGCAAGTACCCCACAGTTCTGGTGACAAAAATAACAGCAAGACTTTTTGACTTGAATACCTTCCTGTTCAAAATCGAAATTTCTCTTCATCTCTTGCCTCCAGCTAAAAATTTAACAATTTGTCTTATCCACAATTATAATTAATGCAAATTATGTGCCAACTTATTATCAATACAAAGGCCACCAATTATAAATGGCCGCAACTCAATAATCGCTGCGAATTATTAATCAGGGGACACTCCTTATAAAATAAGGTGTGTCCCCTTGCGGTTATACCTATCCTTGTTCTAGAACAGGCCTTAAATTACTTATCTGCAGGTTTATCTGGTGTTTCGGCAGGTAATTCAGTCTTACAGAAAGGACATACCTTTTGTTTAACTCCGCCAACTACCGGTATCTTTTTTTTACAATTCGGGCATTCCACGGGTTTAGCTGCTGATGGTGGTCTAAAACACATTATATTTTACCTCCTAGTTAATATTAGCTGTTTAATTTTACCAATTAGTTTTGAGACTTCTAACTTTATTATTGCAAAAAACATGCCAACTTAAAATGTAAAACAAATTTTTAACCCTGTCAACCAATCATTACTAAACTTATCCATAATACAAATGCAGGTTTAAGCTTAAAATTGGAAGCTAGCCAATTGTTCCCAGGCAACAATACTTGGTTTAATTACTTTATATGTCTTATATATTGTTTCCTTTTTTGGGAATGGAGTACTGTTTTAAGATAAATCAATACTGAATTTCATATTCTTTTAATTTTCGATAGAGCGTTGATTTGCTAATTCCTAAGATCTCGGCAGCTGCGGGAATATAGTTTTCAGCCCTCAACATAGCCGCTTTGATAGCATTTCTTTCTATGTTTTGTAAGCTGAGCGCCTCATCATCGTTGAAATAATCCTCCCCTCCATCCACCTTGGTCGGTACTATTTCCAAATTTATATAACTGGGCAAATCCTCAGCCATAATGGTGTCATTCAGAGTGGTATTAACGGCATAAATCATAGCATTTTGCAACTGGCGGACATTGCCGGGCCATTCATATTCATTGATTCTGGCCTGAGCCGCCGGGCTAAGAGTCGGTACTTTCCAGCCTTGTTTTTGACAATAAGTTTCTATGAAATATTTGCTTAAAATTTCTATGTCTTCTTTTCTGGCCCGTAAAGGGGGAATATTTATAGTCAAAACCGATAGCCGAAAATAAAGATCTTCACGAAATTGGTTTTCCTTAACCATGTTATAAAGGTTTCGATTAGTGGCAGCGATCAACCTAAAATCCACTTTATTGTAACGCCGCCCGCCTACCCGCATAACTTGTTTATCTTCAATGGTTCTAAGCAGAACAGCCTGCAATTCAAGAGGCATATCTCCAATTTCATCAAGAAACAGAGTCCCACCATGGGCTAGTTCAATTTTACCGGGTCTGCCACTGCGTTCCGCACCCGTAAAGCTCCCCCCTTCATAACCGAAGAGTTCACTTTCAATTAATTCCCGAGGTAAAGCAGCACAGTTAACAGCCATAAAGGGGCCTTGCGGTCGGCTTTCAGTATGAATAGCCTGGGCAAAAAGCTCCTTTCCTGAACCGCTCTCACCGATCAGAAGAACATTTTCCGGCGAATGGGCAAAGCGCCTGGCCAAATCAACTACTTTTTTTAAACCGGTATCTTTACCAATAATATCTTCAAAACGGTATCTGACAATTGATCCTGATCGCTTAGCTACCATGGCATTAATCTTTTCAGTATGATTTAATCTCAATACAGCTGCATCTACATCTTTGCTAGAAGGATTGATTACAGGACGAATATTAATCACATATGGTTGTTCGTCATTCTTAACAAAGATGGTCTCTTCGACATCCACCTTCTTGCCTTTGCTAACCAAAGACATTACTCTGGAATGCTTACCCAAAAAATCCTGTATATTACGGGTACCAATTTCATCAGGCTTTATTTTTAAAATCCTTAAGCCTTCCTGATTGATATGAATTATTATCCCCCGGCGATCAATAGTGATTATACCCTCATCGATGAAAGCCAAGGTTGCTTCTAGAGTGTTATGAGCTGTCATTAGATTATCATTTACTTTTCTCAGATCGTTATAGCTTTCTTGTAATTTCTGATTGCTCTTGTTCAATTTCATCTGGGCTTCCACTGCAGCTGCAATAGAAGTAATCAGGCCTAGGGTATGGGAACGCCAGTCTTCAAAACCTTCCTCCCACGGTTTTTCGACTAAGGGCTGGCTTAAAATTAAAGTGGCAATAGCTTCCCCGGATTCATCCATAATAGGAGCAGCAGAAGCAATAATATTCTCCAAGGCTACAAGGTAATGCTCAGGCCCCATTAGCTGCACCGGTTTTTTAAGACGCATGGACAAAGAATGAACATTAGTGCCGACCGTATTTTCATTCCAAATCAGGCCGTCCGTAGGTACCCTCATCATGTCCCCTTCTTGCAGCAGAAAGGCACCGTTTTTTTCACATAAATATAGAATGTAGCCCGAAGTAAGAACCGCCATATCTTTAAAGGTATTGATTATCGGCCGCACAATATCGATCAAGGCGCGGTTATCATTTAAAACTTTACGATGCTCGGTGGGAGTTAAATGAGGCTCTGTTGCTTTTTTTAGGGGATTAATCCCCATTTTTTTTGACCGAATCCAAGAAGCAGCGACTTCTTTGCTCATATGAGGATTAAGAAGCGGATTTTCATCGTTATTCTGCAAGAATCTCTTTTTGCATTCCAGAATCTCTTCCCAGCGTTCTTTGGTCATTGACTGGTATTGGTCCACTCTAGTCCCTCCAAAAAAAATCCAATTTTATTGTTGCTTATATGCTAAAATTGTTTATTCATACTTAAAAAAAACAATTACTACTTATTATACAACTTTTTTGAAATCATATAAAATGCAGAATACATTATTTATTACTTTTCCCTGTACTTTAAAATTTCCCTGCTAGAATAGTTCTTCTTTTACTATAAAATTTTTTGCCAATTTAAGTCGCTTCTTGGAAGTCACCATAGCATAAATGAAAGCCGCTGATTGATTCATCAGTGGCTTTCTTATTTTAGCAATATTTAATTATCTTTTAATTGTCTTTAATAATTAAACTTTATTAAATAAATTCGTCAACGTTTTCCTTAGTGCAAGCAAAAGCACCTGTCTGGACAATCGGTGTTTGGGTATAGCCAGCAGTTTGGGCAGTGGTACCGGTCTGGATATGGTTGAGTAATACTAACATAGCTGAATGGCATTGGACAAAGTCGTCCATGCGGCTAGTTCCATACATGGTACCATCTTTAATGGCTTGCAAAGCATTGGGGAATCCTTGACAACCCCATACCAGGATTTCGCCGGTTTTACCAGCACCGGTGATAGCCTGAACAGCACCAAGGGCTAAATCGTCGGAAGCTGCGAATACGGCATCGATTGCATCACCATGTTTGGTAATGAGGTCACGCATAACCTGGTTAGCATTATCCAGGGACCAAGCTTCAATATTCTGGTAATCAAGGATGTTGATACCGGATTTATTGTTTTGCTCCAGCCATTCATTAAATCCGAGGCTATGTCTGGTGCTGGTCATTTGGGCGGCAGGAGCATCAAGAATTACAATGTTGCCTTTGTCATTGAGGGCTTTGCAAAGTTCTTCAGCTCCTACTTGACCGGCCATGTAGTCGCTACCTTTAACCCCTACAGTATGAACAGTAGATACCTGAAGATTAAGAGCCAAAACTGGAATACCTTCTTTTTCAGCTTCTACGATCGCATTACCGACGGTCTCCGGATCCATGGGCTCAATAATGATGGCGTCATATTGCTGGGTAATACACTCGTTGATCATGGTTATCTGTTTAGAAGGATCGTATTGAGGATCAAATACTTGTAGCTTTATGTTCGGGTATGCAGCAATTGCAGTTTCGAAGCCTCTGGTTGCAGTTGCGCAAGCAACACCTGAAGTGCTTAGCGGAATAAAGGCAATTTTAAGTTCTTCTTTTTCAATGTCTTTACCTACTTGGGCAGGTGCACCGGCTTGATCTCCTCCAGAAGCATCAGCAGGTTCAGAGCTGCTGCAACCTGTCAGCATTGTAAAGGTTACCAGCATTAGCGCAACAAGGATAAGTGCAACTACTCTCTTTTTTCTCATCTTTCTCTACTTCCTTCTCTTTTTTATTAATAAATTGAGCATGTATTAAACATTTACTCAATTTACCAACAAGTAAATAGGGGTATCGGCGAACACATTACTTTTATCTCTACTTTTTTCTTTTTTACTTTTTGTTTTAGTACTTTCTACCTACATTTACAAAAATAGCATATACATAATTTTCTGTCAATCACTTAATAGCATTACCCCATATTAACTTATAATCAAGGCTGCCAACCATTTGTTGGCAGCCATATCCATTAAATGGTCTGTACAATATCAAATTATCATATATCAAACCAGCAGTCAATACACATTCTTGCCCCATAATCCTCAGCGAGTATTATCAATTCTCGTTGTAAGCTCTAGTTACAATCTCGTTTATGGTTTCCGGCGTAACTGGGATTGGGGCCGGAAAACCGCCAAGGAATTTAACGGCCATAGATAAGGCTTTTATGACTTCATCAGCAACCAAAGGAATAAGGTCATCTAGTTTTAAGCCATAATCTTTCATGGTTGGCAGCTTAAGAGTTTTCATCAAGGTTTGGGCAGCCTGGTATGCCGCTTTTCCTATTTCTTCCGGAGTTGCCTCGGCAGGAACCTGAGCCCCTAAGGCTTCAGCAATAAACCTAACTTTCTCCGGACAAGCGGGAGCAATCATTTCCAAGACCTGGGGCAAGGTCATCACGCAGGCATTACCATGGGGAATATGCCATTTAGCCCCCAAGACCTTACCCACATCATGAGGGAAGTGACACATGGGGCCTAGCATGGCAATACCGGCCAGAGTAGAGGCTTTCATCATTCCCTCGCGAGCTTCAAGGTTGGAGCCGTCTTTATAGGCCGTTACAATGTATTTTCCTATGAGCTGAATAGCTTCTTTGCCCATTGTTTCACAATAAACGTTAGCTAAGGTGGAGGTATAAGATTCTATAGCGTGACAAAGAGCATCCATTCCGGTGGAAGCGGTAATAGCCGGAGGTAGACCCACAGTTAAGTCGGGATCCACTATGCCCAAACTAACCGCTGCTCCCAAGCCATTGACATTTGTTTTAACATTGTTCTTGGTATCAGTAATAGCACCACCGGGGGTACATTCGCTTCCTGTGCCGGCAGTTGTCGGAATTACTATTAAAGGCTTGCCTGGTTTGGTCAACAACATTCCGCGTCCAAAATACTGGCTAAGGGGTGGTGGGTTGGTCAGCAGAGCTTTGGCTGCTTTACCGGTATCAATTGAACTGCCGCCGCCTACGGCTACAATTCCATCGACATTTTCTTTTACTCCTAAAGCACCTGCCTCTTCACATGACCAGTCAGGGGGATCAGGCTGAACACCGTCATAGCATACCGTTTCTACTCCGGCAGCATGAATATTTTCCAGTATTTTGTCCACAATGCCTGCGTTTTTTACACCCTTGTCAAAAATAACCAGGACTTTTTTCATCCCAAATTCTTTGCATTTCTCGCCTACCAGTTGGGAAGTCCCTCGGCCAAACAAAAGCGGGTTCGTACTAACAAATACACTTGGCATAACTTTCTCCTCCAGTTAAGTAATTTATAATACCCAATATATTATTAGGTAAATGTAACCATATTTATCCTCAAATATCTATTATAGTTAATATTAGCACTAAATCCATATTTTGCATGGTTTTTTTTGCATAGCAGCTAATTTTTTTATTTTACCTTTGTCCTAGGCAATAGATTGGGTTTGACAAATCAATCGGAATTGTTTGATAATAATTCAATATGGAATAAAATTGTAATAATTATTGCAGCGAATAATTGCTAATGAATTATTGCAAGTAAATTAATACAAGGAGTAATTATTATGCCAAAAATGCCACAAACATTTTCCAATTACCGCTGGGTTATTTTGTTCCTGGTGGCTATGATCAACTTTGTCTTTAATGCTTGTCAATTCCAGGTAGCTGCCTTGGCCTATAAGTTAATTCCCGAATATGGATTGACCCCATCCCAATACGCCAGTGTTCTTAATGCCCCTATGTTGGTGGCCGTCTTTTTTTGTCTTTTCGCCGGATCCTTGGGGGACCGTTTCGGTATAAAAAGGGTAATTTCCGTTGGCTTGCTTATTGGAACAACTGCTTTATTTTTGCGCGTCTTAGCCGATAATTATCTGGAACTTTTTTTAAGTATGCTAATCATGGGGCTTATAATGCCCTTTGTGGGGGCCAATTTTGCTAAACTGGTTGGTCTCTGGTTTCCTAAAAAGCAAATCGGTCTGGCTTTTGGTATCTTTTTTTTCATCGGCATGGCAGGCAATACAGTAAGCTTAAATGTTACCACTTATTTCCCTTCCATTTTCAGCGCCTTTCTAACTTCGGCTTTTGTTATGCTGGCCTTATGCATATTATGGATTATCCTGGCCAGAGATAAGCCGGCAGGCGTATCTTTACCCCCGCCTATGCCCCTTAAAAATTATACCAAGGTAGCCGCACGCTCCAAAAATGTGTGGCTGGGGGGATTCCTGGCCATGCTTTATATGGGAGCGACCTTAAGTTTTACCGGCTTTCTACCTGCAGCTCTTAATTCTGTCCACGGCGTTTCCCCCTCCGTGGCCGGGTTTTGGACATCAATTTTTACCCTTGGTAACATGATAGGCGGCTTTATCGGCCCGTTGCTGGTGGATAGGGTTGGGACCATGAAACCCGTAATTATTATTTTGGCCATAACGGGAGCGGCTTTTACTTATTTATCTTGGATTTCTCCGGTGGGAGTAATTATGGGTATTTCCCTGCTTCTAGGCGGAACATTAACCGGGACTATCCTTCCCAATATAAATACTCTTCCTTTGAGGTTCAAGGAAATAGGCCCGGTTTATGCGGGTAGCGCCGGCGGAATTATCGCTACTATGCAAGTTGCCGGCGCCTTCTTTATCCCAACCTTTATTATTAGTACTATTGCCGGCCAAAATTACAATTTACTCTTTATCCTGGCCAGTCTCACTTTTCTCCTTATAGCTCCAGTTACTATTTTATTGCCTACCATCCGCCTAAGAGAAAAAAAACAAAATGCTACATTTAAAGCCGCTAGCAAATAATAGAGATTAAATAATAAAGCTACTCGGTTGAAGTTATATTAGAATGCCGCCGTCCAGCCTGGGCCTTTAAACCCACCTCGGGGATGAAGATATAAACAAGAGCCACTGAAAAGATCAGCAAAACGCTGGCCAGAAAAATAAGACCATAATTTGTTCCGGCTATTGGCGCCAAAATGAAAGTGGGAATAAAAAAGGCTCCTGCCATTTGGGTCATACTGATAATCCCCCCTGCGCTGCCGGCATAGGTGGGGCCGATTTCTTTAAGGCGCATAGGGAAGGACAAGGCTGTGGGTAGAGATCCTCCGGTGAGCAGGCCGCCAATAAACAAACCCATGTACATAATTGTCCCTACCGGTGCCATCCAGGCAAAATAAAGAACTAGCGCTCCAATTATAGTTAAGGGCATAATCACCGGTTTTATTAAACCGACACGATCAACCAGTGCCGGCCCTAAAAGGCTGCCGATGGTATTGCCTAAGGTTAAGGCCGCAGCCATAGCCCCGGCAGTAACAGGGTCAGCTCCCTTTACAGCATTAAGTGCTGTAGGAAGAAAAGTACTAAAGGCTACACTGCCGCCCATATATAAACCGGCCGTTGCCCCCGCCAGCCAGATCACCTTGCTTTTGGCAGCAACTTTTACATATTTCAGCACCGGCATTACCGGTAAATCAGGGGCACCTGCCGGCTTATTTTTAGCGAAGATCAGCCATAAGAAGGCTGAACCTAGCATAATGAAGGCAGCAGTCCAGAAAGCGCTTTGCACGGAGGGAAAAAGGGCAGTCGTTGCTAAGCCTATGGATATCCCAAGCATATTACACACATATAAGGCTCCTATAGCCATCCCCATTTGCTCTTTGGAAAACCACGTACCCAAATATTTAGAGGCATTGGCGTTTTGCATGGACATTACAGTACTCATAAACAGCATACAGATGAGCAAGCCCGGGTAATTATTAGCAAACACCCGCATAAAGGCAGCTACAACGGAGATAATTGCCCCTACCATTACAACTTGTTTTACTCCAAAACGATCAGCCAGAGCACCGGCTCCCAAGCTAAGTAAAAATGTACCAAGCATTGGCACGGAAATAAGACTGGCGAACTGCAGCGAACTTAAATCATACATAGGGATAATCTGATAGGCAAGCGCTGCAACCTGGTACTGGGCAAAAGTGCCGGTAATGCTGAGCAAACCAAATACTGCGAGGATCACCCATCGATAAGAGTTCTGGGTATAAGACCGATTAACTTTTGACATAATTTCTCTACTCCTTTAATCTTTGTTTCTACTAGTTTCTTTGTTTCTACTAGTTTCTTTGTTTCTACTAGTTTCTTTGTTTCTACTGGTTTCAACAGGTCTTTTTAGAAAATTTCCACAAAAAAAATAAGCCAATGAAGCTGGGGTGTTCGCTCATGGCTTTATTAAAATATAAAAATATTTATTTGACAAGTATTAAACCTCAAGTATTAGATCTCAAGTATTAACCTTAGTTGTAGTACCTGCAACCGCAGGGACTGCGTAAGTTTTCATTATTTCCACCAGTTCTTTAATGTTTTTCTCCCATTCGCTCCGTTCCACTGCAGGGTTATCAGACATTGGATAATTTATTCCCAGAGAAGCGTACTTTTCAGTTCCCAGTTGGCGGTAGGGCAATAACTGTACTTGTAAAACCCGGTTGTTTAACTGTTTACTGATAAACTCCGCCGTAGCGCGGATATTGTCCTCACTGTTATTATGACCGGGAATAACAGGAATACGGATAATGAGGGGGGAGTTGCTCTGGACTACTCTTTTGATGTTTTCCAGAATAAGTTCATTACCAACAGCTGAATTTTTTAAATGCTGGGCAGAATTCATGTGCTTGATATCGGTAATTACCAAATCGGTATAGGGCAGAATCTCGTCCAAAATTTCCGGTTTTATATGCAGGGAAGACTCGACGCAGGTATGAATACCATGTTTTCTACAGGCCTGAAGCAACTCTTGGGCAAATCTCCATTGGAGCAGAACTTCACCACCGGATAAAGTAACTCCTCCGCCCGATTTTTGGTAATAATCCATATCCTTTAATATTAGGTCCATTATTTCAGCAACCGTCATCTTCCTACCCCAAATCACCAGGGCATTAGCAGGGCAGGCATCGGCACATTTACCGCAGGACTTGCATTTTTGCCGATCGATGGCAGTTACTGTTTTGTCCTCCACAATAAGAGCTTTATGGTTTTCAGGACAGGAGGTCAGACAGAGCCCGCATTTATCCGTACCAATGCATCGACCGGCGTAAACACCGATTTCTGTGTTAGCACTTATGCTTTCCGGGTTACTGCACCATTTACATTTAAGCGGACACCCTTTAAAGAACACCTCTGTTCTTATTCCAGGACCGTCATGAATGGTAAAGCGCTGAATATTAAATATTATTCCCTCTGATTGTATTGCTTCCGGCTTATTGTCTTCTCTCAAGCTATTCACTCTCCAAATACTTCTATTCCAGCACGAGCAATCTGCATATCTTCTGCCACTGAACCGCCGCTTACTCCAACCGCTCCAATAACCTCACTGCCTTTTATTAAGGGGAACCCTCCCCCAAAAACTACAAATTGACCGCCGTTTAATATGTGGAGGCCATAGAGTTCCTGGCCAGGCTGGCAAACCTGGCTTAATTTATCGGTAGGCGTTTTCAAGACTGCAGCCGTATAGGCCTTACCAATTGAAATCTGGATGCATCCCACCGGTGCATTATCCATACGGTGAAGAGAGAGATAGTTTCCACCTTGATCAACCACCGTGATGACCACGGGTACATTCATCTCTTGGGCTTTTTTCTCACAAGCCTGGGTTATCTTAAGAGCGTCCTTAAGACACAGATTCATCTTACTCTCCTCCAATCTAAAAGAAAAGACTTAGGGTTCAAACCGACTGACGTCCCAAGCTGACGTACATATATGGGCTGAACCCCAGAATAATTTAAATTTATATAGGTAACTTATAATTAGAACCCGCTACGGCCGGCAAGCCAAATTCAGTTCTTAAAATATCCACCAGCTCTCTTATATTAGCCTCCCAGACTTGGCGTTCAGGTGGTACGAAATCCCCCATGGGATAAGGAACACCTAAGGTTTTATATTTCTCCGTACCCAGCTTACGATAAGGCAACAACTGATACTGAAGTATACGCCCGCCCAGCTCGTCCCGCAGAAAAGCTCCTATAGCGCGAATATTCTCTTCGTCATTATTGTGGTCAGCAACCACCGGAGTTCGGATAACCAAGGGTTTATTGAGTTCTACTGTGCGGCGAATGTTTTTCAGAATAAGCTCATTCCCAACCCCGGTAAGTTGTTTATGCTTACCAGAATCCATATGCTTGATGTCAGTGATCACTAAGTCTGTATTCTCATACACGGCCTCCATATGCTCAGGGGGACAGTGTAAGGCAGATTCCACGCAGGTATGGATGGAATTCTTTTGGCATTCCTTTAACAGTAGGGAAGCAAATTCCCACTGGAGCATAACCTCACCGCAGCTTAGGGTTACTCCGCCGCCGGATTTAAGATAAAAATTGCGATAACTTAAGATAATTTTCATCAACTCCGGTACGGTGTAACGCTTCCCCCATAGCTTGATAGCCCTGCTGGGACATAGATCAGCACACTTTAGACAGTCTTTACAGGCCTGAACCATGTTCACTGCTGATAAAACGCCATCTTGATCATGTTTGATAGGGGAGTCTCCCTGGAGCGGGCAGCCTTTAAGGCAATAGCCGCATTTTTCCAAGGAAAGGCACTTATCAGGATATACTCCCAGCTGAGCGCTTGCAACTATACCCTCAGGATTGCTACACCAAATGCAGCTGAGAGGACATCCTTTAAAAAACAGTTCTGTGCGAATTCCGGGCCCGTCATGGATGGTATATTCCTGAATATTGAAGATGAGTCCCTGTGGCTCACCGGAAGAACTATATAGCACGTTTAGCCTCCTTTAGTCAAAG